>NZ_BSTB01000005.1:0-334469 GCF_030269285.1 Micromonospora sp. NBRC 101691 | reverse complement strand
CGGCGGGCGGCGGGCGGCGGGCGGCGGGCGGCGGGCGGCGACGAAATATAGAACGACCGCGAGCCGGGTCGGGTTCCGGGTCGCGGTCGTTTCCTGTCGCGGAGGCGGCAGATCCTCCGGTCCTGGGTGGTGGGCTCAGGCCTCCGGTTCCTCCTCCTGCCCGACGCCGATGAGCCCCACGATCCGTTCGAGGTCGTCCACCGTGGCGAACTCGATCGTGATCTTGCCCTTGTTCCGACCGATGTCCACCTTGACGCGGGTGTCGAACCGGTCGGAGAGACGGTCGGCGAGATCGGTCAGGGCGGGCGCGTGCGGCTTGGGCCGACGCCGGGCGGCCGGCGTCTTCGTGCCCTCGTCGCTGAGGGCCAGCGAGACGATCTCCTCGGTCGCCCGCACCGAGAGGCCCTCGGCCACGATGCGCAGTGCGAGCTGTTCCTGGGCCTCGGACTCGTCGAGACTCAGCAGGGCACGGGCATGCCCGGCCGAGAGCACCCCGGCCGCCACCCGCCGTTGCACCTGGGGCGGCAGGTTGAGCAGTCGGATGGTGTTGGAGATCTGCGGACGGCTCCGCCCGATGCGTCGGGCCAGTTCCTCGTGGGTGGCCCCGAACTCCTCCAGCAGTTGCTGGTACGCGGCCGCCTCTTCGAGCGGGTTGAGGTTGGCGCGGTGGATGTTCTCCAGCAGCGCGTCTCGGAGCATCGCGTCGTCCCGGGTGTCCCGGACGATCGCGGGGATGCTCTCCCGGCCGACTGCCTGGGCAGCCCGCCAACGGCGCTCGCCCATGACCAGTTCGTACTTCTCGCCGTCGAGCTGGCGGACCACGATGGGCTGGAGGAAGCCGACCTGCTCGATCGAGGTCTTCAGCTCCTCCAGGGCCTCCTCGTCAAAGACCTGCCGGGGCTGCTTCGGGTTGGGGACGATCGAGTCGACCAGGATCTCGGCGAACCGGGCTCCCGGCACCGGAGAAAGTTGAATCGCGGCCGGGGCCGCCTCCGGTGCCGGGGCGGACGGCGTCGGCGTACCGGGGGACGGGGACGTGCCCACGACTGCGTCGGCCGACGCAGTCGACCCCACAGCCGGGGCGGCCTCCGAAGCGGGTGTCGGGGTCGGGGTCGGGGTTTCCGGCGTCTCCACGGGACCGGTGGGGATCAGCGCCCCCAGCCCCCGACCCAGTCCGCCACGCGGACGGTTCTTCATGCGACGCCTCCCAGCGACTTACCCGCACTACCCATTCCGGCTCACCGGCTCCTTGACGCCACGCTCGGCGATTTCCTGCGCGGCTGCGAAGTAACTGGTGGCACCTCGTGAACCGGGATCGTAGGTCATCACCGACTGGCCGTAACTGGGGGCCTCCGAGACCCGTACGTTACGGGGGATGACCGCCTGGAGCACCTTGTCGCCGAAGTGGTTCCGGACGTCCTGCTCCACCGCGTCCGCCAACCGGGTACGACGGTCGTACATGGTGAGCAGGATCGTGGACACCTCAAGCATCGGGTTCAGGTGCTTACGAACCAGGTTGATGTTGTTGATGAGCTGGTTCAGCCCCTCCAGCGCGTAGTACTCGCACTGAATCGGGATGAGCACCTCCTGCGCGGCCACCAACGCGTTCACGGTGAGCAGGCCGAGTGACGGCGGGCAGTCGATGAAGACGTAGTCGAAGTGCCCCGGGTAGGCGGCGATGGCGCGGGCGAGCCTCGACTCCCGGGCCACCACCGAGACCAACTCGATCTCGGCGCCCGCGAGGTCGATGGTGGCCGGTACGCACCAGAGGTTCGGGATGCCCTCCACCCCCTGGGCCACCTCCTCCAGGGGCACACTGTCGATCAGGCAGTCGTACACGTCCGGCACGCCGGTGTGGTGCGGGACGTTGAGCCCGGTCGAGGCGTTGCCCTGCGGGTCCAGGTCGACCACGAGGACCCGGTTCCCGTGCAGGGCGAGCGCCACCGCCAGGTTCACCGTGGTCGTGGTCTTCCCCACGCCACCCTTCTGGTTCGCGACGCACATCACCCGGGTCCGCTCGGGGCGCGGCATGGTGACCTCGCCACTGGGATTCAGGATCTGCACGGCGCGCATAGCCTCCATAGCCAACGGTGGGTCATCCTCTTCGCGCGTCGGAGTTTCACGTGAAACGTACGCGTCGCCGACCGATTCCCCGTACGGAGAGCCGACCGACGACGTGGGCGTGTCGATGGTGCTGAGCGGCGGCCCGGAGATCGCCGCCGGACCGGGCTGGTGCGGTACCGCAGCTGCCGGGGCAGGTACCGGAGAAGTGAGCGCGTCGACGGCTCTGCGGACCGGCTCCGGGCTCACCGCAGGATCGCGTCCGCCCTCCGGCTCCTGCGGCACCACCGGACCGGCGTCGGCTGTGGACCGCGCCCCGCCACGGGTGGACTCGGCTCGCCCGCCGTAGACCGACCCGTCCCGGGGAGAGGCCGTGGCCCGGCCCACCGACCCGACGTTCTCGTGCCGAGCGGAGACCGGCCAGCTCACCGGCTCGGTTTCACGTGAAACGGGGGTGGCCGTGGCGCGTTCTGCCCGTCGTCCGGTCACCCCGGATTCGTCGTACCTGCCGTCGTCATGCACCTGTCATCCCTGCCCGCTTCGGATGGTCGGTCCGCATACCGTCGCTGCCGCACGTGCTCCACGAAGCGTACGGCCCGGCGGGGGCGACCGGGACCCGGTACACCGGCCGTCGTTCGCCCCACACTATCGACGCGCGGCCCAGCCTACGGCGGACGGGCGGAGAAGGTCCATGCCGTGGATCTCAGCCGTCGATGCTCTCGCACAGGTTTCAACGACCCAACGGAGGACCAGGACTTCGGTCGAGCCGCAGCTTCCCGCCGTTCCCGGGTGCGGGAAACCCGACCGGGACAGCGGAAACCGGAATCAGCGACTCCGCGACCGGCCGCCTCGACGCTTCGCCCGGCGTGCTTTGCTCGCCGGGCCGACCACACGTTCCCGCACGATCTCCACGACGGTCGTCGGCGGGTCGATGACGTCCACGCCGCACCGGTGCACGGTCGGTTCGCCACCGCCGAGTCGCTCCACCGTGGCCGCATGCTCGGCGATCTCTTCGGCGGCGGAGGAGCCCTTCAACGCGACGAGCCGTCCACCCCGGACGGTCAGCGGTAGACACCAGGATGCCAACCGGTCGAGCGGGGCCACCGCCCGTGCGGTGACCACGTCGGCGCTGAACGGGTCGCCGCCACCGGGGCTGGCGGCGGCTTCCTCGGCCCGCCCCCGGAACACCCGGACCATCCGGGTCAACCCGAGCCCCTCGACCGCCTCGATCAGGAAGGCGGTGCGGCGGGCGAGCGGTTCGACAAGCGTCACGCGCAGATCCGGGCGGGCGATGGCAAGCACCATGCCGGGCAGCCCTGCGCCGGATCCGACGTCGATGACCGTCGCGCCCTCGGGAATCCGTTCCGCCACCGCCGCGCAGTTGAGCAGGTGCCGGTCCCAGATCCGGGGGGCCTCCCGGGGACCGATCAGGCCACGCACCACGCCGTCGGTGACAAGCAGTTCGGCGTACGCGGCGGCCAGATCGAGCCGGTCGCCGAAGAGCGACCGCGCCGCCTCCGCCAGTTCCGGCGGCAGCACCGCGTCCCGGGCGGAGGGGACGGTGGAGGAGGTTTCAGGGTCGACAGGCGACGGCCCGGGTGGCGTACCACCCGGGCCGGAAACGCCAGCCGTGGCGTCGGAGGTCACCAGGTCAGTCCGCCGGCCGGACGATGATCCGACGGCTGGGCTCGACGCCCTCGGACTCGCTCTCCACGCCGGCCATCGCGTTCACCACGTCGTGCACGCACTTGCGCTCGAACGCGGACATCGGCTCCAGCCGGACCGGCTCGCCGTACTCCTTGACCTTCTCCACCGCGTTCTTGGCGACGGCGGCCAACTCCTTGCGGCGGTTGGCCCGGTAGCCGCCGACGTCCAGCAGCAGTCGGCTCGGCGTGCCGGTCTGCCGGAACACCGCCAGCCGGGTCAGCTCCTGGAGCGCCTCCAGGGTGGCGCCACGCTGCCCGACCAGGTTCTGCAGGCGGGTGCCGACCACCTCGACCACCGGCCGGCCACCCGACACCAGCTCGTCGATGTCCCCGTCGTAGTCGAGGATGTCGAGCAGACCTTCGACGTAGTCCGCCGCGATCTCGCTCTGCCGGAACAGGTCGCTGTCCGCCGGGGCCTTCTTCCCGCGCGCCTCGGCCTCGGTCTCCTCGGTTTCGCTCTCCGCGATCGGAGCAGCGTCCTTGTCCGGGGACTGGTCGGCGCGGGGGATGCTGGTGTCGGTCACGGTTCATCTCCGTACTTCGTTCGGCCGGACCGTCGGGTCCGTTGGTTTCCCGGTGCCGGCGGAAGGTCCCACCGGTGCCACCGGGCACGTCTGTACGGGCAGTGTCGCCCGTGACCGCGCGGTCGCGCGGTGGATCCGCCGACGTCGGCCGTGGGCCGGTGGTACGGATCCGGCCGCCACCGGGCGGGCCCGGTGGCGGCGCGTGGATCGGTCAGCCCTGTCGCTTGGCGGGCCGGTTCTTCTTCGGGTTGACCGGCTTGGCGCCCGGCTTCGGGCCGGCGACCTTGGGGGTGGTGGGCTTCACCGGGGCCGGCGCGGGCTTGGTCCGACCAAGGAGGGTCTTGGTCGGCTGCGCCGTGGTACGGCCGCCGGTGCCCGTCTTACCGGTCACGGTGGGCGGCGGCGGGTACTTGCGAAGCACCCACTGCTGCTGGCCGAGGGTGAAGAGGTTGTTGGTGACCCAGTAGATGATCACACCGATCGGGAAGATCGCGCCGGAGATCAACAGCGACAGCGGGATGCCGTAGAGCATCAGTCGCTGGATCATCCGCTGCTGCGGATCCTCCGCCCAACCGGTCTTGAGAATCATCTGGCGGCTGGTCAGGTAGGTGGTGCCCATCATGACCAGGACCAGGATGCCGGCGATGACCTTGACGGTGGTGCCGTTCGCGCCGAGTCGGGACAGCTCCTCGGCGGTGGAGCCGAACTTGCCCGCGATCGGGGCGGTGAAGAGCGAGGCCGCGGAGGCGCTCTCGAACTGCTCGACCGTCCAGCCGTACAGGGTCTTGCCCTGGTTGGCCGGGTCGAGGCGGCGGAGCACGTGGAAGAGGCCGAGGAAGACGGGGATCTGGAGGAACATCGGAAGGCAGCCCATGAGCGGGTTGGCCTTTTCCTTCCGATAGAGCTCCATCATCTCTTTCTGGAGCGTCTCCCGGTCACCCTTGTGCTTCTCCTGAAGCGCCTTGACCTGCGGCTGCAACGCCTGCATGGCCCGCTGCGACTTGATCTGCTTGACGAAGACCGGGAAGAGGATCACCCGTACGGTGACCACCAGAAAGACGATGGCCAGGATCCAGGCCCAGTTCGTGCCCGCCACCGCGCCGTCCGGCACCCCGATGGCGTCCCAGGCCGAATGCCAGGCCAGCAGGATCCACGAGATCGCGTAGTAGATCCAGTCGAGACTCAATTCTCAGGCTCCAGTCTCATCGGCGCGGCGGCGGCCGCCCGGCTCCGGCACCGGGTCATATCCACCGGGGTGGAAGGGGTGGCAGCGCAACAGCCGCCGGATCGTCAGGACGGTCCCCCGGAACGCGCCGTGCCGGGTGACGGCCTCCAGACCGTAGGCGCTGCACGACGGGTAGAACCGACAGCGGGCCGGCAGTGCCGGGCTTATCCAACGACGGTACGCGATGATGGGTCCGACCAGCATCCGGGCACCGAGTGTCGGTGGCCGGGGTGCGGCGGAACCGCTGCTCACCGGGACCGCCGGCTCCGGGGCGCCCGCGCCGAGGCGACGGCCGCGTCCAGGTCGGTACCGAGCCGGGCGTAGCTCGCCCCGGCCGCTGCGGGAAGTGCGCGTACCACGAGGGTGCTGCCGGCCGGCAGCGTGGCGAGCCGTTCCCGGACGAGGTGCCGCAGTCGGCGGCGGACCCGGTTGCGGACCACCGCAGGCCCGACCGCCTTGGACACGACGAAGCCGGCGCGGGTCGGTGCGGAGGATTCCTCCGCACCCGCTGCCCGCGCCGGCTCCGGCGAAGACGGTGCCTCGAACCCGACTGTCGGTGGCAGAGCCAGGTGGACGACGACCGCGCCGCGGCCGGCGCGACGCCCACCACGGATCGCTGCGGCGAAGTCGGTGCTGCGCCGCAGTCGCTGCGCGGCGGCCAGCACGACTGCCCACGTCCTCCGAACGGGCCCTGACCGACGTCAGGCCGACAGGCGGGCGCGGCCCTTGGAACGACGGGTCGAGATGATGGCGCGGCCGGCGCGGGTACGCATGCGCAGCCGGAAGCCGTGGGTCTTCGCGCGCCGGCGGTTGTTCGGCTGGAAGGTGCGCTTGCTCACGTCAGGCTCTCCGTTTTCCGTACGCCCCGCGCGGGGACCGCTCGGGGTGTGTGGTGGTCCAGGCCGGTTGGTGGCCTACGATCGGCGCTGCCCGACGCTGCGGGACCTCGACGATGCGGGCACCACGACCGCGGACAGCAGGCACCCATCACCCTAGCAGAGGGCGACAGAGCAGCCGTTCCACCCTACGCAGGGCGGCAATGACCGTCAAACAACCCCGTCCGGTCGCGCGGTGGCGTCCCGGCGGGCGCGACGCGCCCGAGGGGAAGCGGTGGTTTTCGCTGATGCCGACAAGGGGCACGCCGCCGGGCCGGTTGAAGCCGTACGGACAACGCTGTTAGCGTGCGCGCTTGCGGTCCGGGTCGTGATCGGGGTCGGAATCCGGCGTCGCTGACAGGCAAGACCGGACCGGGCAATGGATCGTTCGGCACGGTGAACCCGCTTCAGCACCCGTTCAGGCAGGGGGCAGGTCCCACCCGCATTCGGCGGGCGGCCACAATCGGTCGGTACACAGGCTGTGGATAACTTGTGGATGGCGACCGGTCAGTCGTCCGGGCGGATGAAGTTTCAGCTGCTCAGACGTGGTGGCGGGCCCGGGACGGCCGACTGGGGACCAGCGGCGGCCGGGAGCAGAGGCGAGGAGGTGGCACGACGGTGGCCGGAACGACCGACCTTGCCGCGGTGTGGACCGCGACGACGGACGAGCTCGCCGACGAGATCATCTCGGCTCAGCAACGTGCCTACCTGCGGCTGACACGGCTGCGTGCGATCGTCGAGGACACTGCGCTGCTCTCCGTCCCCGACGCCTTCACCCGGGACGTGATCGAGTCCCGCCTCCGCCCGGCGATCACCGAGGCCCTGAGCCGCCGGCTGGGCCGGCCGATCCAGGTGGCGGTCACCGTCCGGGTCGCCGAGGACGGCGCGCGTCCGGCGGGCACCGTGTACCGCAGCGTGCCCGAGGCCACCGCACCCGAACTTCCCTTCCCCGGATACGACGGTGGTCCCGCCCACCCCGAGGCACCGGCCCCGTTCCGGGACGCTCCGCCGCCCGCGTTCCACCCCGACGACGAGAACGGCCCCGACCCGCAGGACCCGACCCGGGGCGGACCGGCCGGTGACGACGCCCGACGGCTGATCCCCACCAGTCGGGGCAGTCAGGAACCGCTCTTCACCGCGAGCTTCGCCGAGCCGCTGCGGGGCGGGCCGCCCGGGGTGGACCGACGGGGCTACGACGACCGCGGCGACGGTGGCCCGGCCCCGGGCCGCCCGTACGACCAGCGCTACCGCGACGACGCCGGGCCGGTACGGGACCGACTGCCCCGCGACGGCGGCACGGACAGCGGGCCGGGGCGTGGTGGCGTGGACCACCGGCCGGGTGGCCGGGACGACCGGCGGCTCCCCGGTGCGACGGAGACCGGTGGGAACCGGCTGAACCCGAAGTACATGTTCGAGACGTTCGTCATCGGTTCGTCCAACCGGTTCGCGCACGCGGCGAGCGTGGCGGTGGCCGAGTCGCCGGCCAAGGCGTACAACCCCCTGTTCATCTACGGCAGCTCGGGACTGGGCAAGACCCACCTGCTGCACGCGATCGGGCACTACGCCACGACGCTGGGCAACGCCCGCTCGGTCCGGTACGTCTCGACCGAGGAGTTCACCAACGACTTCATCAACTCGTTGCGGGACGACAAGACCAGCGCGTTCCAGCGCCGTTACCGGGACGTCGACATCCTCCTGATCGACGACATCCAGTTCCTGGAGAACCGGGAGCGGACCCAGGAAGAGTTCTTCCACACCTTCAACACCCTGCACAACGCCAACAAGCAGATCGTGATCACCTCGGACCGGTCGCCGAAGCAGCTCGCCACGCTGGAGGACCGGCTGCGGACCCGGTTCGAGTGGGGCCTGCTGGCCGACATCCAGCCGCCGGACCTGGAGACCCGGATCGCGATCCTCCAGAAGAAGGCCGCCCAGGAGCGCCTGTACGCGCCACCGGACGTGCTGGAGTTCATCGCCTCGCGGGTGTCGAACTCGATCCGGGAACTGGAGGGCGCGCTGATCCGGGTGACCGCGTTCGCCAGCCTCACCCGGTCCACGGTCGAACTCTCGCTCGCCGAGGAGGTGCTGCGGGACTTCATCCCGGACGGCGCCGGCCCGGAGATCACCGCCGACCAGATCATGGTCTCCACCGCCGACTACTTCGGCGTCAGCCTGGAGGACCTGCGCGGACACTCGCGGTCCCGGGTGCTGGTCAATGCCCGGCAGGTCGCCATGTACCTCTGTCGCGAGCTGACGGACCTCTCGCTGCCCCGGATCGGCCAGGCGTTCGGTGGGCGGGACCACACCACCGTCATGCACGCGGACCGCAAGATCCGTCAGCAGATGGCCGAACGCCGCTCGCTCTACAACCAGATCGCCGAGCTGACCAACCGGATCAAGCAGACTTCCTGAGCCCGCCCGGCCCATCCGGCCGCCTCGTTCGTCAGCCGTCCGACGGTTGACGAACGGTCCCGTCACCAACGCCCGGCCAACTGGCCGGGCGTTTCCGTTCGTCCGGCGGCGACCCATGCCGTTCCCCGCCCCTGTCCGGAGCTGTGGACCACGCACCGGTGCGGTCCGGTGTACCCACAGCCCCTCCCCGCCTGTCCACAGCGAGACCGACTTGTCCACAGCAAGTTATCCACAGGCAGTGGATAACTACGGTACGCCTCGACCCGGTTACCCACAGGTTGTGGAAAAACCCTGGGGACGGCACTGTGGATGGTTGTGGACAGTCCTTCGGTTGTCCACCGGTCGGAGGCCGCCTGTGGACGGCCTGTTGAAGGTTCTGGGGACAACGGATGCCGGCGTCGGTCCGCTCGTCCACAGGCCTGGGGAGAAAGTCCGTGGATAACCGGTGGATAACCGGTGGACAACGGTGGACAACGACGCCCGGGACGGCGCCTGTGGACAAGTACGCGAGTTGTACCCATGGTTCTCCACAGGTAAACCACCGGTGGATAACGCCTCTGACCTGCGAAAACGCGACTTACCCACAGTTTGCACAGGTGCGATGAAGACGATGGGTTATCTCTTTGAAGAGAACAAAAACCAATCATCACCGTTGGACTTCCTGTGGACAGGGTCGTAGGCCTCCGGCCGGAGCAGGCTCACGACCCGATCCACGGGGTCGGGCGCACAGCCGATGCCCACGCGCCCTAAGGTGCGATGGGTACCCGCACGGTCGGGCGGGACGGTGGGCAGCGGTCGGCATGAGAGAGTTGTCGCTGACGTCGACGCGGAGGCATTGATGAAGTTCCGAGTGGAGCGCGACGCGCTCGCCGAGGCTGTGGCGTGGACCGCGAAGAGCCTCCCCAACCGGCCGTCCGTACCGGTGCTCGCCGGAGTGATGCTCCGGGTCACCGACGGGAACCTGCAGGTCTCCGGCTTCGACTACGAGGTCTCCAGCCAGGTCACCGTCGAGGTGCAGGGTGACGCCGACGGTGCCGCGCTGGTCTCCGGTCGCCTGCTGGCCGAGATCACCAAGGCCCTGCCCGGCAAGCCGGTGGACATCGCCGCCGTCGGCGCACACCTCGAACTGGTCTGCGGGAGCGCCCGGTTCACGCTGCCCACCATGCCGGTGGAGGACTACCCCTCCCTGCCGGAGATGCCGGAGAGCGCCGGCACCGTGGACGCCGCCGCCTTCGCCGCAGCGGTCGCCCAGGTCGCGGTGGCCGCCGGCCGGGACGAGACGCTGCCGATGATGACCGGCGTCCGGCTGGAGTTGAACGGCGACACCCTCGCCATGCTCGCCACCGACCGCTACCGTCTCGCCCTGCGCGAGATGCAGTGGCGGCCGGACGACGCCGGAGTCAGCATCAACGCCCTGGTCCCGGCCCGGACGCTGCACGACACCGCCAAGGCGCTCGGCCCGCTCGGCGGCGAGGTGACCCTGGCCCTGTCGCAGGGCGCGGCAGGTGAGGGCATGATCGGCTTCTCCGGCGGCACCCGGCGGACCACCAGCCGACTGCTCGACGGCGCGAACTACCCGCCGGTCCGGTCGCTCTTTCCGCCGAGCCACAACGCCGAGGCCCGGGTGTCGGTGAGCACCCTGATCGAGGTGGTCAAGCGGGTCGCCCTGGTCGCCGAGCGGACCACCCCGGTGCTGCTCAGCTTCAGCTCGGACGGGCTGGTCGTCGAGGCCGGCGGCACCGAGGAGGCGCGGGCCAGCGAGGCCATGGACGCGACCTTCACCGGCGACGCGCTGACCGTCGGCTTCAACCCGCAGTACCTGATCGACGGCCTGGCGAACCTGGGTGCCCAGACCGCCATTTTTGCCTTCGTCGACGCGCTGAAGCCCGCCGTGATTTCTCCGGCCGGTGAGGATGGCGAGGTCATTCCGGGGTACCGGTACCTGATCATGCCGATCCGGGTCTCCCGCTGATCGCGCACACACCCCGAACCAGAACCACCGGAGGTAGGTACAGATGCAGCTCGGCCTGGTAGGACTCGGCCGCATGGGCGGCAACATGCGCGAGCGGCTGCGTGCCGCCGGGCACGAGGTGGTCGGCTTCGACCACAACGCGGAGCTGAGCGACGTCGCCTCCCTGACGGAGCTGGTCGAGAAGCTGGCGGCACCGCGTGCCGTCTGGGTGATGGTGCCGGCCGGGGTTACCGACGCCACCATCGACGAGCTGGCCGCCCTGCTCGACTCCGGCGACATCGTCATCGACGGCGGCAACTCCCGCTTCAGCGACGACGCCCCGCGCGCCGAGCGGCTGAACGAGCAGGGCATCGGCTACCTCGACGTCGGCGTCTCCGGCGGGGTGTGGGGCCGGCAGAACGGCTACGCGCTGATGGTCGGCGGCTCGGAGGAGCACGTCGGGCGGCTGATGCCGATCTTCGAGGCGCTCAAGCCGGAGGGCGAGTTCGGCTTCGTGCACGCCGGGCCGGTCGGTGCCGGACACTACGCCAAGATGGTGCACAACGGCATCGAGTACGGCCTGATGCACGCCTACGCCGAGGGCTACGAGCTGCTGGCCGCCTCCGAACTGGTGACCAACGTGCCCGGGGTGTTCAAGTCCTGGCGCGAGGGCACCGTGGTCCGCTCCTGGCTGCTGGACCTGCTCGACCGGGCCCTCGACGAGGACCCGGAGCTGGCCGAGCTGAGCGGCTACACCGAGGACACCGGCGAGGGCCGCTGGACGGTCGACGAGGCGGTCCGGCTCGCCGTGCCGCTGAACGTCATCACCGCCTCGCTCTTCGCCCGGTTCGCCTCCCGTCAGGACGACTCGCCCGCGATGAAGGCCGTCGCCGCGCTGCGCCAGCAGTTCGGCGGGCACGCCGTCCGCAAGCGCTGACCGGCATCCGCTCCGCCGTGTACGTCCGCCGGCTCGAACTCGTCGACTTCCGCTCGTACGAGCGGGTCGGCGTCGACCTCGAACCGGGGGCGAACGTCCTGGTCGGGGCGAACGGGGTCGGCAAGACCAACCTCGTCGAGGCGCTCGGCTACGTGGCGACCCTGGACAGCCACCGGGTCGCCACGGACGCCCCGCTGGTACGGCTCGGCGCCGAGTCGGCGGTGATCCGCTGCGCCGTGGTGCACGAGGGCCGGGAACTCCTGGTCGAGCTGGAGATCGTCCCGGGGAAGGCCAACCGGGCCCGGCTCGGGCGGTCCCCGGCCCGGCGGGCGCGGGACGTGCTCGGCGCGTTGCGGCTGGTGCTGTTCGCCCCGGAGGATCTCGAACTCGTCCGGGGCGACCCGGCCGAACGCCGCCGCTACCTCGACGACCTGCTGGTGCTCCGCCAGCCCCGGTACGCCGGGGTCCGGGCCGACTACGAGCGGGTGGTCAAGCAGCGCAACGCCCTGCTCCGTACCGCCTACCTGGCGCGCAAGACCGGCGGTACCCGGGGCGGGGACCTCTCCACCCTGGCGGTCTGGGACACGCACCTGGCTCGGCACGGCGCGGAGCTGCTCGCCGGGCGGCTGGAACTGGTCGCCGCGCTCACGCCACACGTCACCAAGGCCTACGACGCGGTCGCCGCCGGGCGGGCGGAGGCCGGCATCGCGTACCGGCCGTCGGTGGAGCTGACCGAGCCGGTGCCGGACCGGGCCGCCCTCACCGAGGCGCTGACCGCCGCGCTGGCCGGGGCCCGGACCTCCGAGGTGGAGCGGGGGACCACGCTGGTCGGTCCGCACCGCGACGATCTCGTGCTCACCCTGGGCCCGCTGCCCGCCAAGGGGTACGCCAGCCACGGCGAGTCCTGGTCGTTCGCGCTCGCCCTGCGGCTCGCCGCGTACGACCTGCTCCGCTCGGACGGGATCGAGCCGGTGCTGGTGCTCGACGACGTCTTCGCCGAGTTGGACGCCGGCCGCCGGGACCGGCTGGCCGGCCTGGTCGGCGGGGCCGCACAGCTCCTGGTGACCTGTGCCGTCGACGACGACGTTCCGGTGGCCCTGCGGGGTGCCCGCTACCAGGTCGGCGAGGGGACGGTACGCCGTGTCGGATGACCCGCTCCGGCCCCGCCCCGCCGCCGGCACGGCCCGGGACGCCACCGGACGCACCCGCGCGACCGGGAACGCAGGCCGCCGGGCGGCCGACCCCGGGGAGGGGGCCGGGCCCCGTCCGACCGGCTCAGCGTCCGACCAGCCCGCCGGAGGCACGGGCGACACCACGGCCGGCGGACGGCCGGCGGAAACCGGTGGGAGCACCGGCACCGACCTGCCGGCCGGTGCCTCCGGCCCGCAGCTGGCCCGGGCGGTGCTGGACGCGGCGAAGGCCCGACGCGAGGCGACCGCCCCCAGGCGGCGCAGCGCGGTCGGCGGGGGTGGCGACGGCCAGCGGCGTCTGCGTGGCTACTCCGGTCCGGGACCGGACCCCCGGGACCCGCAGTTGCTCGGCGCGGTGCTCAGCCGGTTGGTGAAGGCACGGGGCTGGGAGCAGCCGGCGGCGGAGGCCACCGTCTTCGGTGCGTGGGAACGGGTGGTGGGATCGGAGATCGCCCAGCACAGCCGCCCGGTGAAGCTGGAGGACGGCGAACTCACCGTCGAGGCCAGGTCGACCGCGTGGGCCACCCAGCTCCGCCTGCTGGCCGGTTCACTGCTCAAGCAGATCGCCCGTGAGGTCGGCCACAACGTGGTCCGCAAGCTGCACATCCACGGCCCGGCCGCGCCGTCCTGGTCCCGGGGACCTCGGCGTGTGCGTGGTCGCGGCCCTCGCGACACCTACGGCTGATCCGCCCGGCCGCCGCCCCGAGCGGGACGGCGGCCGGCGAACCGGTCAGGTGGCGGCGTAGACGGCGAAGCCGCGCTCGGCGCACCGGCGGTAGAAGGCGGCGAGCACGGCCAGCTCGGCGCAGGTGAAGTTCCACTGCGGCGGGTCGCCGGCCTCGTCGCGGAGGCCGTCGAGCCGGCTGTCGAGCCAGCGGAGCTGCTGCTCGGCGAGACGGTTGTCGGCCAGCAGCGCCCGCAGCACGGCGCTGACCGAGTCGAAGGTGACCGGTTCACCGTGCTCGCGGTGCCGGGCCACGAAACGCTCCAGCCCGTCCGCGATCCAGGCGCAGCCGTCCGGGTCGATCACCGGGTCCTCGTCCTCGGCGGCGTTCTCCGTGGCGTAGAGCACATTTTCCAGGCCGAGCAGGAGGTCCACGAGTTCGGTGTACGCGGTTGCCCGCACCGTGCCGGTCTTGGCGATCAGCTCGGCGAGGGCCGCGGTCGGTGCGGAGATCTGGGGCATCTCCACGATCTCGCCGAAGTCCACGAACTCGGCCGGTGCCACCGGGTCGTAGAACCGGCCGGTCCGCGGCCAGACCACCGCGACGTTGTCCAGCCCCATCGGGCGTCACCTCTTAAGTGCACGTGTCGAGCCAGTTGGTCCGATCGTCCGATTCTGCCCTCTAAAGATCAAGAGCGGCACCCCGGGCGGCGCCGCCAACGTACGGCACCGTGTGTACTCCGCGCGACCCCGGGGCGTACCCGTCGCGGGTGGTGTCGGTGGCCCGACCGTCGGCAACCGCGCCCACGATCAGGGCCGCTCGTGTAGGGGGAGTTACGGGAGGCGCGATTCGGGCCGCAGCGGAGGTCTGAGCCGCCTTCAAGGGGTGCCGAGTGGTGGTTCTGTCGGCTGCGCACAGTAGGATTGGAGACGAGACGACGATTCTGGCGCGGAGCGACGCCACGGACCCGGCCGGGCCCCGACGTACCTGCGTCGTGTCGAGTTGATCGCGATCCGCGGGCAACCGCGGCGACCGGCGTGTTCGGCCGTACCCCGGAGGTTACCTGGTGCCGGTCCCCGCGCCCGACGTCGCGTCCTGTCCGCCGAACCCGCGTCCGACGCGCCCTCCCGGCGCGGACGGCGCGAGAAAGTGGCCGAGGGTGGCAGACCAGGACAAGCAGGAGTACGGCGCCAATTCGATCACCGTCCTCGAGGGTCTGGAGGCGGTCCGGAAGCGGCCCGGCATGTACATCGGGTCGACCGGCGAACGTGGTCTGCACCACCTCGTCTGGGAGGTCGTCGACAACGCGGTCGACGAGGCGTTGGCGGGCTACTGCGACACCATCGACGTGGTGCTGCTGGCCGACGGCGGCGTCCGGGTCACCGACAACGGCCGTGGCTTCCCGGTCGACCTGCACCCCAAGCTGAAGAAGCCCGGCGTCGAGGTCGCGCTGACCGTGCTGCACGCCGGTGGCAAGTTCGACGGCAAGGCGTACGCGGTCTCCGGCGGTCTGCACGGCGTCGGCGTCTCCGTCGTGAACGCGCTCTCCACGAGGATGGCCGTCGAGATCCACAAGGACGGCTTCGTCTGGCGGCAGCAGTACGCCGCCTCCAAGCCGAACCCGCTGGACAAGGGCGAGGCCACCGACCGCACCGGTTCGGCGGTCTCGTTCTGGCCGGACCCGGACGTCTTCGAGACGGTGGACTTCGACTTCCAGACCATCTACCGGCGGCTCCAGGAGATGGCCTTCCTGAACCGGGGCCTGACCATCCACCTCCTCGACGAGCGCTCCACCGACGAGGAGGGCAAGCCGCGCGAGGTCACCTTCTGCTACAAGGGCGGCATCGCCGACTTCGTCCGGCACCTCAACGCCTCGAAGAACCCGATCCACAAGACGGTGGTCGAGTTCGCCGGCGAGGAGGAGGGCATGTCCGTCGAGATCGCCATGCAGTGGAACGAGTCCTACGGCGAGTCGGTCTACACCTTCGCGAACACCATCAACACCCATGAGGGCGGCACCCACGAGGAGGGCTTCCGCGCCGCACTGACCAGCCTCGTCAACAAGTACGGCACCGAGAAGAAGCTGCTGAAGTCGGACGAGAAGCTCTCCGGCGAGGACATCCGCGAGGGGCTCGCCGCGATCATCTCGGTCAAGCTGGCCAACCCGCAGTTCGAGGGGCAGACCAAGACCAAGCTCGGCAACACCCCGGTGAAGAGCTTCGTCCAGCGGGTCTGCAACGAGTGGCTGGTCGACTGGTTCGACCGGAACCCGGCCGAGGCGAAGATCATCATCACCAAGGCGTCCCAGGCCGCCCGGGCCCGGATCGCCGCCCAGCAGGCCCGCAAGCTGGCCCGCCGCAAGTCGCTGCTGGAGTCCGGCTCGATGCCGGGCAAGCTGGCCGACTGCCAGTCCACCGACCCGCGCGAGTCCGAGGTCTTCATCGTCGAGGGCGACTCGGCCGGCGGCTCGGCCAAGCAGGGACGCGACCCGCGCACCCAGGCGATCCTGCCGATCCGCGGCAAGATCCTGAACGTGGAGAAGGCCCGGATCGACCGGGTGCTGAAGAACAACGAGGTCCAGGCGCTGATCACCGCGCTGGGCACCGGCATCCACGACGACTTCGACATGGAGAAGCTGCGGTACCACAAGGTCGTGCTGATGGCCGACGCGGACGTCGACGGCCAGCACATCCAGACCCTGCTGCTCACCCTCCTGTTCCGGTTCATGCGTCCGCTGGTGGAGTTGGGGCACGTCTACCTGGCCGCCCCGCCGCTCTACAAGATCAAGTGGAACAAGAAGGGCGACGACGCCCAGTACGCCTACTCCGACCGGGAGCGGGACGGGCTGATCGCGCTGCGCCAGCAGAAGAAGGCGAACGCCAAGCCGGACGACATCCAGCGGTTCAAGGGCCTCGGCGAGATGAACTATCCCGAGCTGTGGGAAACCACCATGAACCCGGCGACCCGGACCCTGCGCCAGGTCACGCTCGACGACGCGGCGGTCGCCGACGAGTTGTTCAGTGTCCTGATGGGCGAGGACGTCGAGGCACGCCGCTCGTTCATCCAACGGAACGCCAAGGACGTGCGCTTCCTGGACATCTGACGGTCGCCGGTGGGCCGCCGGGAAGCTTCCGGCCGTTCACCCGTCCACAGAGTTATCCACAGCTTCGCCGGTATCCACAGCCGTTATCCACAGCACGAAAACGACTCTGAGTCTGATAAGGGTTAACAGTGACCGATACTCCCGAGTCCACCCCTAACGAGCCGGAGACCCCGGACGCGACCGCCGCGGTAGTGGCGCACGACCGGATCGAGCCGGTCGGCCTCGAGGTGGAGATGCAGCGCTCCTACCTCGACTACGCGATGAGCGTCATCGTCGGTCGGGCGCTGCCGGACGTGCGGGACGGGCTCAAGCCGGTCCACCGCAAGATCCTCTACGCCATGTTCGACTCCGGCTACCGGCCGGACCGCGGCTACGTGAAGTGCTCCCGCGTCGTCGGCGACGTGATGGGCCAGTTCCACCCGCACGGCGACTCGGCGATCTACGACGCGCTGGTCCGGATGGCGCAGTCCTGGGCGCTGCGGTACCCGCTGGTCGACGGCAACGGCAACTTCGGCTCCCCGGGCAACGATCCGGCTGCCGCCATGAGGTATTGCCTGACCGGGGACGCCCGTATCCGCACCCTTGACGGGTCGGTCCGGATCGACCAGGTCGTGCCGGGAGCCGCGCCGAGCAGCGAGACCGACATCGAGCTCAAGGTCCGCGACCGCAACGGCGACCTGGTTCGGGCCTCGAAGTTCTTCCACTCCGGCGAGCACCCCACGCTGCGGCTGCGCACCCGTGAGGGGTACGAGCTGACCGGCACCCACAACCACCCGGTGCTCTGCCTGGTGGAGGTGGCCGGCGTGCCCACCCTGCTTTGGAAGCTGCTCGCCGAGATCTCCTCCGGCGACCGGGTGGTGCTCCAGCGGACGGTGCCGGACGAGATCGGCTACCCGATGATGGAGCACGTCGAGGCCGCCTTCCTCGCCGGTGCCTTCGTCAGCGAGGGCTGGGTGTCCGAGGGTCGGGCCGGCTTCAACAACACCGACCGGGAGTTCTTCGTCCGGGTGCTCGCCGCATACGACCTCGCCGTCGGTGGCCCGCGGTACGTCAGCCAGCGCACCATCGCCTCCGGGAGCGTCCTGCACGAACTCGACGTGCAGGACCTGACCGCCCTGCGGTCGAGCATCCTCGGCGAGATGGTCGGGGCGCGCAGCGCGGCGAAGTCCGTACCGGAATTCGTCTGGCAGGGGCCTGCGGCGATCAAGCGGACGTTCCTCCAGGCCCTCTTCGAGGGGGACGGCTCCTCCTCGCTGCTGCCGCGTAACAGCATCCAGATCTCGTACTCGACCCGCAGTGACCGCCTGGCCCGCGAGGTCCAGCAGTTGCTGCTGGAGTTCGGCGTGGTCAGCAAGCAGTGCCGGTACGACAACGGCGAGATCAAGGTTGTGGTTACCAACCGGCGCGACGCCCGGATCTTCGCCGCGCACGTCGGCTTTCTCGGTCGCAAGCAGGCCAAGCTGGAGTCCGAGCTGGCCTCGGTGCCGGCCACCAGTACCGCTCTCTCCGCCGACCACGTCCCCTTCGTGGCGGACTTCGTCCGGGCGCACGGCGCCACCCGGTGGACCGAGCGGGACTGGCTGCGCCGGCACAACGTGGACCGCGTCGAGCGTTGGGAGCGGGACCGCGCGGAGATCGCTGCCCGGATCACCGAGGCCGACGTGCTCGACGTGGTCGAGCCGCTGGTGGACGGGCGCTTCTACTACGCCGAGGTGGCCACGGTCGAGGACGCGGGCGTCCAGCCGGTCTACAGCATCCGGGTCGACACCGACGACCACTCGTTCGTCTCCGACGGTTTCGTCAGCCACAACACGGAGTGCAAGCTCGACCCGCTGGCGATGGAGATGCTGCGGGACATCGACGAGGACACCGTCGACCTCCAGGACAACTACGACGGGCGGGCCAAGGAGCCCACCATCCTGCCGTCGCGGATCCCGAACCTGCTGATCAACGGCTCCGAGGGCATCGCGGTCGGCATGGCTACCAAGATCCCGCCGCACAACCTGCGGGAGATCGGCGCGGCCGTCCAGTGGTGCCTGGAGCACCCGGAGGAGGACGAGGCCACCACCCTCGACGCGCTGCTGGAGATCGTGAAGGGCCCGGACTTCCCGACCCACGGCCTGATCGTGGGTACGACCGCCATCCAGGACGCGTACCGCACGGGTCGTGGCTCGATCCGGATGCGTGCCGTGGTGGAGGTCGAGGAGGACAAGCGGGGGCGCCCCTGCCTGGTCGTCAGCGAGCTGCCCTACCAGGTCAACCCGGACAACCTGGCCGAGCGTATCGCCGAGCTGATCAAGGAGGGGAAGCTCGGCGGCATCGCCGACATCCGGGACGAGTCCTCCGGGCGTACCGGCATGCGGATCGTGCTGGTGCTCAAGCGCGACGCGGTCGCCAAGGTGGTGCTGAACAACCTCTACAAGCACACCCAGCTCCAGGAGACCTTCGGCGCCAACATGCTGGCGCTGGTCGACGGGGTGCCGCGCACGCTCAACCTCGCGCAGTTCATCCGGTACTACGTCGAGCACCAGATCGAGGTGATCCGGCGGCGGACGGCGTTCCGGCTGCGCAAGGCCGAGGAGCGGGCGCACATCCTGCGCGGTCTGTCCAAGGCGCTCGACGCACTGGACGAGGTGATCGCCCTGATCCGGCGTTCGCCCACGGTCGAGGACGCCCGGCAGGGCCTGATCCGGCTGCTGACGATCGACGAGATCCAGGCGACCGCGATCCTCGACATGCAGCTGCGTCGCCTCGCCGCGCTGGAGCGGCAGCGGATCCTGGACGACCTGGCGAAGCTCGAGATCGAGATCGCCGACCTGAAGGACATCCTGGCGAAGCCGGAACGGCAGCGGCGGATCGTCTCCGAGGAGCTGGGCGAGATCGTCGCCAAGTGGGGCGACGAGCGCCGTACGAAGATCGTGCCGTTCGACGGCGAGGTCTCGATGGAGGACCTGATCGCCCGTGAGGACGTCGTGGTCACCATCACCCGTACCGGGTACGCCAAGCGGACCAAGGTCGACCTCTACCGTTCCCAGCGGCGGGGCGGCAAGGGGGTCAGCGGCGCCACGCTGCGACAGGACGACATCGTCAGCCACTTCTTCGTCTGCTCGACCCACGACTGGATCCTGTTCTTCACCAACAAGGGGCGGGTATACCGGGCCAAGGCATACGAGCTTCCGGAGGCCAGTAGGGTGGCCAAGGGCCAGCACGTGGCCAATCTGCTCGCCTTCCAACCGGAGGAGCAGATCGCACAGATCATTGAGATTCCGAACTACCAGGTAGCCCCCTATCTGGTACTGGCCACGAAGAACGGCCTGGTGAAGAAGACGAAGCTCGAGGAGTTCGATTCCAACCGCTCGGGCGGCATCATCGCGATCAACCTGCGCGACGAGGACGAGCTGGTCGGTGCTGCCCTGTGCGCTCCGCACGACGACCTGCTGCTGGTCTCCAAGAACGCACAGGCCATCCGGTTCAACGCCAGCGACGAGGCGCTGCGACCGATGGGGCGGGCCACCACGGGCGTGATCGGCATGCGCTTCAGTGACGAGGACGAACTTCTGGCCATGGAGGTCGTCCGGGAGGGTATGGACGTCCTGGTGGCCACGAACGGGGGATACGCGAAGCGGACCCCCATCGAGGAATACCCGGTGCAGGGCCGGGGAGGTAAGGGCGTGTTGACCGCGAAGATCACAGAACGCCGTGGGGGCCTCGTCGGCGCCGTCGTGATCAGCCCGGACGACGAGCTCTTCGCGATCACCAGCAACGGTGGCGTCATCCGAACTCCGGTGAAGCCTGTACGCCGTACGCGGGATCGGAACACAATGGGGGTCAAGCTGATGGACCTCCCGGACGGCGTAACTATCGTGGCGATTGCTCGCAATGCCGACGAGCCTGACGAACAGGACTAGTTGATGACGGAGACACAGGCGAAGTCGGGGAACAAGGGGACCTCGGCCAAACCGGTCGACGAGGATGCCGCGAAGGGCGGTGCACCCGCGTCCGGACGCGCTGCGGTGGGCCGGGCCACGGTTCCCGCTGACGCGCCTGCCCCGAAGTTCACCCGGGCTCCGGGGATGGCACCGCCGCCGGACAAGCCCACCGCCGACGAGGCGGAGAAGGGCGACCGGACCGAGGCGATCAACGTCGACGCGCCGACATCGGCCGGGGCGACACCGGTCCCCGGTGCGGCCCGTCCGGCCACGACGACACAGCCGATCCCCACGAAGGCCGCCCAGACGGCCACGACGGGTACCCAGCCGCGGGTCGGTGCCGGCACCCCGCCGGACACCGCGCGACCGGGCGTCGCCCGACCCAACGGTGGCGGGCTGCCGCCGGGGGTCGGCGGTGCCGCGGCGGTCGGGGCGGCCCGGGTCAACGAGGCGGTACGCGCCGCGCGTAGCTCGGTCAGCTCCGCCGCCTCGCGAGGCCCCCGTCGGGCCCGGCTGAACCTCAAGCGGATCGACCCGTGGTCCGTGATGAAGTTCGCCTTCGCGGTCTCCGTGGTGCTCTTCATCGTCGTGGTGGTCGCCACGTCGGTGCTCTACCTGGCGCTCGACGCGATGGGCGTGTTCCAGAGCGTCAACGAGAGCCTGACCGACCTGGTCAGCGCCGGTGGTGGACAGAGCGCGGACGGCTTCCAGATCACCGCCAAGGGCGTGATCCTCAGCTCGGCGCTGCTCGGGCTGGTCAACGTCGTCCTGTTCACGGCGCTCGCCACGCTCGGGGCGTTCGTCTACAACGTCTGCGCCGACCTGGTCGGCGGGGTCGAACTGACTCTCGCCGAGCGGGACTGAGCCGACCCGGGGAACACGTGACGCCGGGGCACCGCGAAAGCGGTCGCCCCGGCGTCGGTCGTCGGGGTAGGTTCGTCAACGACGGTGCGCGACGCCCGACCCCGATTTTGGGCGGGACGCACGGATGGGTTAATGTTGCTCGTCGCACACGGGGCTATAGCTCAGTCGGTTAGAGCGCAGAGCTGATAACTCTGAGGTCGCTGGTTCGATTCCAGCTAGCCCCACCGCACACCGTCGGACGGCAGTCGAGCGAGGGGACGCCCCATGGTGAAGAAGCTTCTGTTGCTGGTCGGCGTGGTTGGTGTGGCGGTTGTCGTTGCCCAGCGGATCAAGGCGTCGAACGACGAGCGCGCTCTGTGGCACGAGGCGACCACCGCTCCCGACCTTCGATAAGGCCGAACCCGGGCGGGTTCCTCCCGCCCCTGAGGGGCCCTAGCTCAACTGGCAGAGCACTGCCTTTGCAAGGCAGGGGTTAGGGGTTCGAGTCCCCTGGGCTCCACCAGCACGCGATCGATGGCCCCGAGCGGTCTCTGCGGTCAACGCATCCGGCCCCGCCTGGACCACGTTCTGCTCCACGTGGATGTGCGGATCGGTCCGGCTCATCCGGTTCCCACCTCGTCCGGGTCCGTCCGGTCAGGGTAACGCCCGGTCAGGGTAACGCCCGGTGGGGGAACTGGGCCGGCCTGACGGGCGAAAGGGCATCGCTGGGTCGGACGCTTTGGAGCTGCCCCGTTTGTGCTACCGGAGCTGGTGTGCCTGATGCGAGGGTGTGGCCGGGTAAATGCGAGGGTGCGGCCGTGTGGTTTGCCGTCCCGGTGTCGTCGGTGCCAGCGATGACGGTTGCCCCGTTCGTGCGGGCAGCTCTACAGCGTGTTCGGGGCGGCTCGACTGCTCGGTGACCGGTGGAGCCGGACCGGACGGGGCACTACGCTCGCGCGATGCCCGTACGCCCGCATCCAGGAAACCGAGCCGACACGTTGCTCGTCGCCGACGACGGCACGGCGTTGGCCCGGATGCGCATTCGTGACGAGGCAGGGATGCGCGTGGCGGCTGAGGTCAGGCCACTGCCCGGTGCGGCGCGGACTCAACTTGCCGAGCAGGTGCGCCGTGATCTCGCTGGTTGCCGGCTGGAAACGTCCGATGACGCTCTGCTGGCGGTGTTGGAGGCCGGCGGTGCCGAGGTGCACCGGGCCGCGACCGACATGCGACACGCTCTGGACCGGGTGCCCGCGCCGGTGATGTTGCCTGCCGGGTGGTTCCTGGGCAGTCCGGGCTGGGACGACGACCTGGCCGAAGGACTGGCAGCGGCGTACGGCCCCGGCCATCCGGACGGGCGGTGGCAGGACCGTCACACCGAACAGGTCCGGGCGATGCTCGACAGTGGTCAGCCGGTGCCGCCGCTGTCGGCGGCCTCGGCACGCCTGGTGGATCCCGACGGACGCAGCGCCGGCCATGTCCTGTGCGCCGGACCGGTGCCGTGGACCGACGACGTCTGCGCACGGTGCTCCTGCCCGCGCCCGCAGGTCCGCTCACCGACCGCCGGTGAACCGGGCCGCGGGCACGAAGACCCGATGACCGGACGGATAGGAGAGCCACACGCCGTCGGAGGTCCACTCGACGGTCAGGTCGGCCGGGTCCATGCCCGTCGCGTCGAGGCGGACCCGGTGCCCGTAGCTGCCGCCCGGGTCGCGACCCAGGACGACCGCGTAGTGGTCGACGGCGGAGGAGGACTCCCCCGACAGCCGGATCGCCGCGATCGGCGCGCGGACGTGCGTCAGCACGGCGAAGTGCCTCGAACCGTCGGCGTACACGATCTCCGGCGGTTGGTCGACGACCCGGACGACGGTCGTCCGGGGCCACCACAGGACGACGGCGGCGACCACGATGCCGCAGACGAGAGCCAGCACGACCGCCGCCTGCACCAGGTGGCGATGCCGTCCTCGGGCGACCGGAGCCGGTGTCGCGCTCGGATGCAGGTCGTTCATTCCGCCGAGTATCGCCGTGTGCGTCAACCGGCCGAACTCAGCAGGTCGCGGACCACGGAGGCGAGGAAGATCAGGATGACCGCCTCGCTGACCACCCACGCGTGGGTCTCGGCCCAGTCCCGGACTCTCGGCAGCACGGTCACGGCGCGCCGACCCAGCAGGGACAACGCCAGCAGCGGCAGCGAGAGCAGCAGCAGCGTCAAGCCGGCGAACGGCAGCAGGTGCCACCACGGCCGGTGGTGCCCGGCCAGGCTCGCCGCCACGGTCAGCATGGTGGCCTCGTCGGTGGGCATGGCGGCGAGGAGCAGGAACCCCAGCCCGAACGCGAGCCGGGGACCGGCCTCCGTCAGCCGACCCATCCACCTCGGTCGGTGGCTGCGGCGGGCGTAGACGGTCGGGACCAGCCCCACCAGCACGACCAGGACCACCCAGTCGAGGAGGCGGCGGGCGCCGTCGTCCCCGCCCGGCACGGCGACGGCGTGTCGTACGGCGTGGAAGACGACGTACCAGAACCCGAGCCCGACGAGCAGGGCGATCCCCGCGCCCAGGACGAAGGCCAGCGAGGCGCGTCGGGCGTTCCGACCGGAGGCGAGGAAGACCGCGCTGATGATCTGCGGGCCGGCGACCATCACCAGGGCGAGCGGCAGGACGCTCAGCAGGTTCACGGCTCGCCCCCTTCGGCACCATTGTGTCCGTGACGGACCGCCCTGGTCGCCGATTCGCGTCAGCGGTGGCTGCCGGGCGTCGGCGACCGGCAGTCCCGGGACTGCCGGGCCGCACCTGGCGGGGCCGGACCGGAGCCGGCCTCAGGACGCCCGGGCCCCGTCGCTGGCGGCCAGGTGCCGGATCAGCCCTCGCAGGATGTCCCAGGACGCCTCGTCGTCGGCACTGCCGGTGTGGGGCCGGCGGAACCGGTCGACGTCCACGGCGAGGTCCTTGAGGTCCCACTGGAGCCGGTACAGCTCCAACAGCGTCGGATCCGGGCGTACGCCGGTCGCGTCGGCGTACGCGGTGAGGACGGAACCGTCGCCGGGGTCGAGGTTCCACAGGTCCCGTTCCGGTGGCGCGACCAGGGCGGTCTCCCAGTCGATCAACAGCCAGCCGGCCGGATCGCGCATGGTGTTGCCGGGGTGCGGTTCACCGTGGGTGAGCACCACCCGGTCGTCGCACGCGCGCGCCCGGGTGGCCAGGGCGTCGTACCGGTCGAGGAGCCGCCGGATCGGCGCGGCGTGCGCGGCGAGCAGCCCGCCGACCGGTCGGGAGTACGGGCCGCAGTCGGGAATACCGTCCCGCAGCGCGTCGTCCAGCGCGTCCCGGTGCGGAACGGCGAGGTCGTCGACGGCGGCGTGCCGGCGTACGTCGGCCGGGGCGGTGTGCACCGCGACCAGCATGTCCAGGACAGCCCAGCGGTGCTCGGCGGTGGGATGGTCGCCCCAGGCGAAACTCTCCCCGGCGACGTGCGGGTAGAGCGCCAGCCCGAACCGGTCGGCGACCCGGCACAGTGGTTCACCGTCGACGGTGGGCACCGGTGCCACGACGAAGCTCCGCCGTCGGCCCCGGCCGGCGGGCGTGCTCCGGGCGGCACCGCCGTCGAGGGCGGCGTGCAGCGCGACCGTCGCCGCAAAGGCGGCCCGGAGCCGGTCGTACGCCCGGTCCAGCGGCTCGTCCCGCCGGTGCCGTCGGAGCTCCAACTCGTCGACGGTGGCGAACCACCGGTCGCCTTGGACGGTGCGGACCTCCCAGTGGTGGCTGCCGAAACCGACCGGCCGGTACGTCACCGCGTCGACGTCGAGCCGCCAGGCGCGTCCGAGCGCGGCGGCAAGGGTCTCGTCGGTGAGGCCGGCGGGCGCGCTGAGCATCCCGTCACGGTACGAGCGGCGGCCGGTCGGGCCAACCGGTTTGCTTCCGAGCAGCTCCGGTCCGTCAGGACGGTGGTCGGGGCAGGCGGTCCACCAGCCTGCTGAGGGTGCCGTTGCCGAGGGTGGCACCGAGCGCGGAGCCGGCGGCGATGGTCCAGCCGACCGGTCCGAGCGGTGTGCAGCCGAAGAACTGGCTGACCCCGGGGGTCTGCACCACGGCGACCAGCGCGCCGACCGAGGCTGCGGTGGAGGCGAGCACCGTCGGACTGGTGCCTCCGGCGAGGACGGTCTGCCCGAGCTGGGTGCCGACCAGGGAGGCGAGGGCCACCGTGCCGGCCCGCCGGTGACTGCCCGTCCAGCGGGCGAGTGTCCAGCCGGCGGTCGCGCCGAGGGTGGTGGCGGCGGCCCGTAGCCCGATCTCCCGGTTCAGGGTCTCCCCGAGGGAGGTGTCCGGTCCCTCGCGCAGCAGGTGGTCGCCGTGGTGGTCACCGGGTGGTCGGACCGCGATGGCCATCGCCGGCACCAGGTCGGTGAGGAGGTTCACCAGAAGCAGTTGCCGGCCGGTGAGCGCGGAACGGCCGGTCGCGGCGGCGGTGAGCACGCTGAACGCGATCTCGCCCAGGTTGCCGCCGACCAGGATGCTCAGCGCGTGGCGGACCGAGGACCACATGGCCCGCCCCTCGACCAGGGTGGCGATGATGGTCTCCAGCCGGTCGTCGGTGACCACCAGGTCGGCGGCGGCCTTCGCCGCCGGGGTGCCCCGCTGGCCGAGGGCGATGCCGACGTCGGCGAGGCGGATCGCGGGGGCGTCGTTCGCGCCGTCCCCGGTCATCGCGACGACCCGGCCGCACTTCTGGAGCGCCTGGATGATCCGTACCTTGTGGGTCGGGGTGCAGCGGGCGACCACGTCGGTGCGGGCGAGGCGGTCGGCGAGGGCCTCGTCGTCGAGCTGGTCCAGCTCGGCGGCGGTGACCACCCGTTGGTCGCTGTCGGTGCTGATGATCGAGGCGATCGCCTCGGCGGTCGCCGGATGGTCGCCGGTGATCATGATGGTGTGCACGCCGGCCTGCCGGATCCGGTGCACGGCTGGCGCGGCGCTCTCCCGCACCCCGTCGGCGAGGGTCAGGTAGCCCACGAAGACCAGGTCACACACCTCGTCGTCGGTGACCTCCCGGTCGGTCATCCGCCGTTCGGCGACCGCGAGCACCCGGTGTCCGGCACCGGCCCGCTCGGCCAGGGCATCCTCCAGGCGGGTCCGGTCGGCGTCGTCCAGGGGCCGCTCGGTGCCGTCGGCGGCCCGGCGGGTGGCACAGCGGGGCAGCACCCGCTCCGGCGCGCCCTTCACGCTCAGCAGCAGGCCGTCGTCGGTCTCGCCCAGGGTGGCGTGGTAGCCCCGGGACGGCTCGAACGGCAGCCCGCCGACGGACCGCCAGCCGCCGGCACCGATCTGCTCGGCCACCCCGTCGACGGTCCGGGAGCCGGTGCGGATCGCCCGGTCGGTCTGCTCCGGCAGCTCCGCCGGATCGGCCGAGTCCGGGGTGGCCCGCAGCGCCGCCGCGAGCGTGGCCCGCAGGGGGCGTGTCCCGTCGAGCTGGTCCACCTGGGTGTAGCGGTCGCCGTCGCCGACCCCGGCGAGGCGGAGGTGTCCCTCGGTGAGCGTGCCGGTCTTGTCGAAGCAGAGCACGTCCACCCGGCCCAGCGCCTCGATGGTGCGCGGGTTGCGGACCAGCGCGCCGTGCTCGGCGAGCCGCCGGGCCGCGGCGAGCTGCGCGGCGCTGACCAGGAACGGCAGCCCCTCCGGCACCGACGCGACGGCCAGGTTCGCGGCGGTCGCCGCCGTCTCCGCCAGCGGTACGCCCCGCAGCAGCCCCGCCCCGGCCACCGCGACCGCCGAAGTGGCGGCGAGGGGGAGCGCCGCCCGGGTCAGGCGACCGAGCCGGGCCTCCACCCCGCCCGCCGGTGCCCCCTGCCGGGCCAGCGCGAGGCTTCGTCCCGCCTCGGTGTCGGCTCCGGTGGCGACCACCACGGCGGTGCCGTGCCCGGCGGCGACGGTGCTGCCCTCGTAGAGCATCGAGCGCCGGTCGGCCACCGCGGCGGCCACCACCGGACGGTCGGTCTTGGCCACCGGCAGCGACTCGCCGGTCAGCGACGACTCGTCGGCCTCCAACCCGACCGATTCCAGGATCCGGCAGTCGGCGGGTACCGCGTCCCCGGATTCGAGCAGGATCACGTCGCCGACGACCAGGTCGTCGGCGGACACCACCTGCTCGACGCCGGCACGCCGGACCCGGGCGGTCACCGCCGTCCGGGCGAGCAGTTCGGCCAGGGACCGTTCGGTGTTGCGCTGGTGCACCGCGCCGATCAGGGCGGACCCGCCGACGACCCCACCGACCAGGGCGGCGTCGACGATCGAACCGAACGCCGCGGAGAGAGCCGCCCCGGCGGCGAGGACCGGGGTGAGCGGGTTGGCGAGTTCGTCGACCAGCGCCCGGAACAGGCTGCCGTCGTCGGTGCCCTTACCGGTGCCCCGGCCCTGCCGGCTGGCCGCCTCGGTCGCGTCGAGTCCGTCCGGAGTGGTGCCGAGACTGTCGAGGACCACGTCGACCGGCATCAGGTGCCAGGCGGTGACCGCCGGGGCCGGCGTGTCCGTCCGGTCCGGCAACCGCCGGGCCCGCCAGACCCCGTGCGCGAAGGCCAGCGCGGCGGCGCCGTTCACGGCGGCGAGGGCCCGGCCGGGCAGGAGCTCCCGGTCGGCGGTGAACGCCCCGAGTGCGCCGAGCCCGGAACCCGCCTCGGCGAGGCGGATGTTCTGCCGGCTCATCCGGCGGGCCACCCCGGTCGCCTCCACGACCAGCGCACAGGTCCGTAGGTCGGTGCCGACGAGCAGATGCGCGCCCCACGGCGGCGGGTCGTCGGGACCACCGGTGCCGAGGCCGCAGTCGGAGGCACCGAGCGCCGCCCGGTCGGCGGATACCAGCATCACCACCGCGCCGTCGAACTGGAGGGCCCGTACCGTCTCGGCGAGACGCGATCCACCGGGCAGGGCGGCGTCGGCGAAGGCGTACCGCTCGGCGGCGTCGCCGCTCACCACCACCCGCAGGCCGGCCTGCCGGGCGGCGACCGACAACGCGTCGACGCCCGGTGCCGGCTCGGGTTCGACCCGCAGCACCGCCGCCAGGGACTCCCCCTCGACCAGCCCGAGCAGCAGACCACCGCCGTCGCGGAGCCGCCGGCTGGCGTCGGTGTCCCCCGGATCGCGTATGTCGAGCCGGTCCAGTGGTGCGAGTCGCCAGCCGTCGCTCTCCTGGCACCGTCGTGGTGCCTCCGGGTCGAACAGGGCGAAGGCGCGGGCGGCGACCTTTTCCTCGTCCATAGTGGCGAGCGGGGCCAGGTCGACCAGCGCTCCCCGGTCGGAGCCGAGCACCGCCGTGTCCAGGACAAGGGTGTCGACGCGGTCGAGTTCCCGCAGCACGCCACGGTCCATCGCGATGACGCCCCGGCGGGCCAGGATCCGGCCCAGCTGCGCGGCGTACCCCTCGCGGCCGGAGCCGGGGGCCTTCGGCAGGGAGGAGAGCGCCAGCGCGGCGGCCCGCTTCGCGCCCACCGCGGGCAGCGCCGCCAGCCCGGCGGCCGCCCCGGCGAGGAGCATCCGGTTGACGTACCGCTCGACGGGCCCGTCCGGTTTGGCGCGCGGCCGGTCGTGGGTGGGCGCGCGGGCGACGGCCCGGTCCGGGTCGCCGGTGAGCTGTGGCTCGGCGCGTTTCCACGCGTTCTGCTGGGCGCGGGCCTCGCCCCACTGGACGACCCGCTGCGCGCCGTCGAGCACCAGGCTGGTCCACCCGCCGGAGAGCCCCTGCACCACCGCCTCGGCGAGCGGGAATACCAGATCGGCCCGGGGGTCCGCGCGCAGGCCCCGGTCGGCCAGGGCGTGCAGCTTCGGGTGCAGGTCGACCGCCGCGAGGAAACCGGCGGCCTCACCGGGCAGCGGGGTGAACGGCAGGATCCGGGTGGCGGCGGAGAGGGTCAGGCCGAGGACGTCGGAGGCGAGCGCGCCGAGCGTGCGGGGGGTCTGCGGGCCCTCCTCGGGCGGGTGTGGCGGCGGGATGTCCGGGTCGGGTTCGTGGTCGCTGCGACGCTCCACCCGATCGATCGTCCGGACCAGGTCACGGAGCCGGGGCTCCGGCTCCTCGACGGCCACCACCACCCGGCCGGACGGCGCGTTGACCCGGGCCCAACTCACCCCGGGGAGCTTCTCCAGCGCCTTCTCGACCTGACGGGCCAGCCGGTCGCCGCCGTCCTGACAGACCCCGTGCACCTCGATGTGGTGTCGTCCGGGTCGGGACCAGACCCGGCGGGAGGTGAGGCCGGCGGTCCGGGCCAGGCGGGCGGCCGCCGTACCCGCGCTCTTGGAGGCGTCGCCGACCAGTCGGGGCACGACAGGGGGAAGGACCCGGCCGGCGATCCGGCCCAGCGGGGTCATCCGGCGGTACGACCGGCCGGGAACCGGTCCGGTCCCCCGTCGCCGTCGTGCAGGTCGTACGCCATCTCGCCTCCCACGCCTCGCTCCGCGTGGCCTGGCTTCCCGCGCTTCGGGCCGTCATGCCCCGCGCCGAGAGGTTTTTCCGGCCGGATCGGGATTGCGGGCGGAGCGCGTCCGGGGACCTGGACGCGGGGGACACGACATGCGCGGCGGCCGGTGCCGTCCGCTGCCGGTGCGGCGGCATGAACCGGGGCGGGGGTGGAATGCCCTGTCCGACAGCAGAGCCGACGCGGGGAGGCGGAGATGAGAGCACCAGCCCGGCACGAGGCGCGTGAGCGGGTCCGCTCGTACGAGCGGCGGGTGGACGTCCCGCTGCTCGGTGAGGTGACGCTGCCGCCGGACAAGGTCGCCTACTACGCGGGGGTGGGCGTGCTGGCCGCGCTCCAGGTGATCGAGTGGCCGCTGGCCCTGGTCATCACCGCCGGCCACCTCCTGGCCGACCAGCACCTGTCCGGGCTGGCCCGGGGCGTGGGGGAGGCGATGGAGACGGCCTGACGGGAACGCCCCGGCTGCGGCGTGGGCGGCGACGGCCGGGAGTGACCGGTTACGGGACGCGAGATCCGGGTTGCGGTGGGTTGACCTGAAGTCGGGTTGAGGACGCAGGATGGGTGCTGCCGCTCGCGAATATTCGCTGTGTTCGCCGCCGCCGGGGTCGTACCGTCGCTGGTCGGACCAGCCCTGGCCGGACTGGTCGTGCGTACCGGCTGGGCCTGCGGGGCCGCGGCGAGCGCCGCACTGCCGCACCAACGGGGGGCAGCAGCGCGGTCCGCTCGCCGTGGTTCTCGTGGGCGGCCCGCTGATCACCGGCCGGCCACCGCCTGGCACCCGTCCGAGGGACGCTGGCCGGATGAACCCGTTCCCGGCTCACGTTCGCCCTACCGTGGCCGCATGCTCACCATGGCCCTAGTCACGATTCTGTACGTCGCCGGATTCGTCTTCCTCTACGGCGTGATCCGGATTGCCGTCCGGCACGCGCTGGAGGATCTGGACACCCGTCGCCCGGACACGCTGCGACCCGGCCCGCCACCGGAGCGCCCCTTCGCGCCGGAGAGGTTCCTCGCGGGCAACTGACCGCGCTCGGGTGGCCCACCGCCCCGCCGCGCCGGCCCCGGCGGGTGTTTCCGCTGGCCGGGTGCGAGGATCGCCGGCGTGATGGGAACGCTGAAGACCGAGCCTGCCCGCACCCGGCCGGATCTGCTCGCGCCACCGGTCGCCGCCGCGATCGGACGGTGGCCCGCCGACGGTCCGGTCGACCCGGCGGACGTGTCGGTCGCGCCGATCGACGCGACGCTCGCCGACACCGCCGCCTTCTGCGCCGCGTACGAGGTGGGGCTGGACGAGTCCGCCAACTGCGTGGTGGTGGCCGGCAAACGGGAGGGCAGCGTCCGCTACGCGGCGTGTGTCGTCCTCGCCACCACCCGGGTCGACGTCAACGGAGTGGCCCGGCGGGCGTTGGACGTGCGGAAGGCGAGCTTCGCCCCGATGGCCGACGCGGTCGAGTTGACCGGCATGGAGTACGGCGGCATCACCCCGATCGGGCTGCCCGACGGGTGGCCGGTGCTGGTGGACAGCCGGGTGGTCGCCGTGCCGTACGTGATCGTCGGGTCGGGCGTACGGCACAGCAAGATCGCGTTGCCGGGGGCGGCACTCGGTACCCTGCCCCACGCGCAGGTGATCGAGGGGCTGGCCAAGCCCGTCGAGTGATCAGCATTGCTCGATGTTGTTGCACGTGAAACATCCGGCCCGGCCCGAGTGCGGGTGCGGCTCCGGTCAGTCGGCTGACGACTCCCGGCGTGCGACTTCGGTCAGGGCGGCGAGGAGGGTCTCCGGCTCCTGGGCGCCGCTGACCGCGTACTTCCCGGCGAGGACGAAGGTCGGCACGCTGCTCACCCCGATGCTCCGGGCCTCCGCCAGCTCCGCGCGGAGTTCGGCGACCCCGGTGTCCGAGTCGAGGAGGTCACGGACCTCGGTGGCGTCCAGGCCGACGGTCGCGGCGAGCGAGGCGAGGGCGGGGCGCGAGCCGATGTCGACGCCGTCGGTGAAGTGGGCCCGGAAGAGAGCCTCGATCATGTCCGCCGCCCGGCCCTGGCCGTCGGCGAACCGGATCAGCCGGTGCGCGTCGAAGGTGTTCGCGGTGACCGCCCGGTCGAAGTCCAGCTTCAGTCCGACCCCGGCGGCCACCCCGGCGACATGGTCGGCCATCTGCCGGGCCCGTTCCACCCCGCCGAACTTCGCACCCAACCCCTCGATCAGCGGCCGGGGCTCGGACACCGGACTCGGGTCGAGCTGGAACGGCCGGTAGCGGAGGGTCACCGCACCCTCGTACGCCGCCAGTGCCTGCTCCAACCGGCGCTTCCCGACGTAGCACCAGGGGCAGACCACGTCGGCGTAGACCTCGATCTCCATGCCCCGGGTCAACCCGCCGTCCGGCGGATCTGTTCCCGGAACCGGGACCGGTGGTCAGCTCCCGCCGTGCCATCGCTCCGGGGAACCGCCTCAGCCGACCTGTCCGCGTACCTGCCGCTTGAGCCGGGCCAGGACCGCCGTGCCGCCGCGTACCCGCAGCGGGCTGATCGCCTGGGCGAGCCCCATCCGCTGGTACAGGTCGTCCGGGACGGCGAGCACCTCGTCCGCGCTGGCCCCGGTCAGCCCCTCGGCCAGGATGCCGGCGAAGGCCCGGGTGGTGGGAGCCTCCGGCGGACAGTCGAAGAGAGTGGTCACCGTCCGGTCCGGGGCGACCCGGGCGCGGAGGAAGAACGGCGTCTGGCACTCCGGCACCTGCTCCATGCCCTCGTGGCCCACCTGGTCGGGTGGAAGCGGAGGGACGACGTCGGCGAACTCCAACAGCATTTCGAGCACCACCTCGCGTGGAGCGGCGGCGAACTCGTCGACGATCTCGGCCAGCCTGGCCGGCATCTCGGGCATCCCGCCAGGCTACCGGCGTCGCGGAGCTTCCGGCGTGGTCGCGCAACCCCGCCGGGGTGGTTGCAGGGGACCCTTCCTCGGCAAAAAACGGTAGGAGGGGTCCCCTGCAACCACCTCAGACCACCACCACCTCACACCACCGGCGCCTTCTCGCTGATCTCACTGAGGGCCGAGTTCGGATCCAACTGCATCGCCAGGTCGCCGAGGGAGACGATGCCGACCAGCTTGCGGTCGGTGTCGCAGACCAGGATCCGCCGGACGCCCCGGTCGCGCATCAGGGCCGCCGCCTCGGCCGCCGAACAGTGCTGTTCGATCATCACCACCTCACGGGTGATGATCGAACCGATCGTGGTCGTCGCCGGATCGCTGCGTTCGGCCACCGCCCGGACCACGATGTCCCGGTCGGTGAGCATGCCGGCGAGGGTGGCGCCCTCGGTGACCACCACGTCGCCGATGTCCGCCTCCTTCATCACCCTGGCCGCCTCGTCCAGGGGCGTCTCCGTCGACAGGTAGACCACCTGTCGGGTCATCACGTCACTGACCCGGTAACCGGACATCGAGAGCCTCCGAGGATTGACCCAGCAGATGTCACAGCGGTACCCAGTCGCGGCGTTGCTACACCAGGTCGGGCGGTATCGCGGCGAGTCCGGTGAGCGCGGTGGTCAACTCGACCACCGGCAGCTCCGTGCGGTCGCCACGGGCGCGGTCGCGCAGCTCCACGTACCCGTCGGCGATACGGCGGCCGACCACCACGGTGCGCGGGATGCCGATCAGCTCGGCGTCGGTGAACTTCACCCCGGCCGAGACGTGGGTACGGTCGTCGACCAGCACCCGCAGTCCGGCGGCGGCGAGGCGTCCGCCCAGGTCGAGCGCCGCGTCGAGCTGCGGCCCCTTTCCGGCCGCCACCAGGTGTACGTCGCACGGCGCAACCGCCGCAGGCCAGCACAGCCCCCGCTCGTCGTGGTGCTGTTCGGCGATGGTCGCGACCAGCCGGGAGATCCCGATGCCGTAGCAGCCCATCAGCGGCCGGACCGGTTTGCCGGCCGGACCGAGCACGTCCACCGCGAACGCGTCGGTGAACCGGCGACCGAGCTGGAAGACGTGTCCGATCTCGATGCCCCGGCGCATGCTCAGCTGCCCGTCCGGACAGGCCGGGCAGGGATCGCCGGGGCGTACGTCCGCCGCCTCGACCGTGCCGTCGGGGAGGAAGTCGCGGCCACAGACGACGTCGACCGCGTGCCGGCCCGGCTCGTTGGCCCCGGTCAGCCAGGCGGTGCCGGGCACCACCCGGGGGTCGACCAGGTAGCGGAGCCCGAGCTTCGCCATGACCTGCGGACCGATGTAGCCCCGGACCAGCTCCGGCCGGTCGGCGAAACCGTCGAAGACGGTGACCGTCGCCGGGTGCAGTGCCGCACCGACCCGCTTGAGGTCCACCTCGCGGTCCCCGGGCACCCCCACCACCAGCAGTTCCGCCTCGTCCGCGCCGGGTCGACGGACCGAGAGCACGACGTTCTTCAGCGTGTCGGCGGCGGTCCAGTCGTCCCGGCCACCGAGGCGGCGGGTGTTGGCCAGGTCGACCAGGGCGGCGATGGTCGGGGTGTCCGGAGTGTCGTGGACGGTGGCGGGCGGGTGCGCGTCCGGGTCGCCGGCCGGCGGGGCGGGCGTGGTCACCGCCTCGGTGTTGGCCGCATAGTCGCAGGCGGTGCAGGCGACGTAGCTGTCCTCGCCGACCGGCGTGGCGGCGAGGAACTCCTCCGAGGCGGAACCGCCCATCGCCCCGGACATCGCGGTGACCGCGGTGTACTCCAGCCCCAACCGGTCGAAGACCCGCTGGTACGCCGCCCGGTGCCGGGCGTACGCCTCGCGCAGGCCCGACTCGTCCAGGTCGAACGAGTAGGCGTCCTTCATCAGGAACTCGCGTCCGCGCAGCAGTCCGGCCCGGGGCCGGGCCTCGTCGCGGAACTTGGTCTGGATCTGGAAGAGCGTCACCGGAAAGTTCCGGTACGAGGTGAACAGGTCCTTGACCAGCAGCGCGGCCAGTTCCTCGTGGGTCGGGCCGAGCAGGTGCGGCGCACCCCGCCGGTCGGCCAGGGTGAAGATGTCGTCGCCGTACTCGGTCCACCGCCCGCTGGCCTGGTACGGCTCGGCCGGCAGCAGCGCCGGGAAGTGCACCTCCTGGCCACCGATCGCGGTCATCTCCGACCGGACGATCTCGGTGACCCGGTCCAGGACGAGCTTGCCGAGGGGCAGCCAGGTGTAGCCGCCCGGCGCGGCCCGGCGGACGTACCCGGCGCGCAGCAGGAGCCGGTGACTCGGCACCTCCGCGTCGGCCGGGTCCTCCCGCAGGGTCCGCAGCAGCAGGGTCGACATCCGCAACATCATGGGCGCAGCGTACGACGGAGGGTCGGCTCGGCCATCCGAATTGTCGGGTGTGGTGGCCCACGTTCGGGCCTACGTCGATGCCCTGCCCCGCGCGGACGGTGCGAGACTGGTTGCCGCTGTGACACCGGGATTCGACGACACCGGGACGACGGGGAGGGACGACGTGCGCTGGCGCAGCTACGTGGCGGTGGGGGACAGCTTCACCGAGGGCATGGACGACGCGTACCCGGACGGCACCTACCGGGGCTGGGCGGACCTGGTGGCCACCCGGCTCGCCGTCGGGGCCGGTCCCGACTTCCGCTACGCCAACCTCGCCGTCCGGGGCAAGCTCTTCCCGCAGGTGGTGGCCGACCAGGTGCCCGCCGCGCTGGCGATGCGCCCGGACCTGGTCAGTTTCGCGGCCGGCGGCAACGACGTGCTGCGTCGTGGCTTCGACCCGGAGGCGCTGGTCAGCCGCTTCGACGACACGGTCCGGCAGTTGCGGGCCGACGGCGCGGACGTACTGCTGTTCCGGTTCGCCGACGTGATGGCCCGGCTGCCCGGCCAGCGCATGGTCGCGCCCCGGGTGCAGTTGCTGAACCGGGCGGTCGGCGAGACCGCCGAGCGGCACGGCGCGATCCTGGTCGACCTGTACGCCGACGACACCTACCTCAATCCGCTGCTCTGGAGCACCGACCGGCTGCACCTGTCGGCGGCCGGGCACCGGCGGGTGGCCGGGCAGGTGCTGACCGCGCTCGGGGTCGGCTGCGACGAGGAGTGGCTGCTGGTTCCCCCGCATCCGGAGCCGACGCCGTGGCTGGCCGCCCGCGCGGCCGACCTGCGCTGGGCCGGCCGGCACCTGGCCCCGTGGATCAGGCGGCGGTTGACCGGCCGGTCCTCGGGTGACCTCGTGACGGCGAAGCGGCCGCAGCTCGGCCCGGTCGCGGACTGACGTCGTGGCGACCACCATCCACGCGGCCACCCTGCTGCGACCCGGCCCCGACAACGGACCGGTGGCCGGGTGGGCCGTCGTGGTGAGCGGGGACCGGATCGCCGCCGTCGGGCCGGTCGACGACCTGCTCGCGGCGCACCCGGGGGCCCGGGTACGGCGGTGGACCGGCACGCTCGGACCGGGCCGCGTGCACCCCGGCCCGCTCCCGTCGGCGGCGACCCCCCGGGAACGGGTGCACGCGCTGTTCCGGCTCGGGGCGACCGCCGTGCTGGCGGCCCAGATCGACGAGCCCGGCCTGCGGGCCGTCATCGAGCGGAGTGACGTGGCCGTGCTGGCCGGCACCCGGCCGGTGACGCTGGCCCCGGGTGGGCGGGCCGACCTGGCCGTCCTGACCGACGACGGTCGGTGCGTCGCCACCGTGGTCGCCGGTCGGTTGGTGCACCGACGGGCCTGAACACGGCGCACCACGGGCGGAGACGTTTCCGCGCCGTTCGTCCGGATCGGGCGTACCTTGGGGCTCATGGCTGTGCCGAGCGACCCGAACCCCCGTCTCCAGTCGTACGCCGACCCGCAGCGTCTCGTCACCACCGAGTGGCTCGCCGAACACCTCGGCACCGAGGGCCTGGTCGTGGTGGAGTCCGACGAGGACGTGCTCCTCTACGACACCGGCCACATCCCCGGGGCAGTCAAAATCGACTGGCACCTGGAGTTGAACGACCAGGTCACCCGGGACTACCTCGACGCCAAGAGCTTCGCCGAGATGTGCGCCGCCAAGGGCATCGGCCGGGACGACACCGTGGTCTTCTACGGGGACAACTTCAACTGGTGGGCGGCGTACGCCCTCTGGGTCTTCTCCCTCTTCGGACACCGGGACGTCCGCCTGCTCGACGGGGGTCGGCAGAAGTGGATCGCCGAGGGACGCGGGACGACCCGGGACAAGGTGACCCGGCCGCGCGCCGACTACCCGGTGCCCACCCGGGACGACGCGCCGCTCCGGGCGTTCCGCGAGCAGGTGATGGCGCACGTGGCGGCCGGCCGACCGCTGGTCGACGTCCGGTCCCCCGGCGAGTACACCGGCGAGATGCTGCACATGCCGGACTATCCGCAGGAGGGCGCGCTGCGCGGCGGACACATCCCCGGTGCGGTGAACAAGCCGTGGAAGTCGGCGGCGAACGAGGACGGGACCTTCCGGTCCCCCGAGGAGCTGCGTGCGATCTACGCCGACCAGTTGGGGCTGAGCCCGGACGACGACGTCATCGCGTACTGCCGGATCGGTGAGCGGTCCAGCCACACCTGGTTCGTGCTGCGGCACCTGCTCGGCTATCCGCAGGTGCGCAACTACGACGGGTCGTGGACCGAGTGGGGGAACCTGGTCCGGGCACCCGTCGTCCGGGGCGACCAGCCCGGCGGCCTCAACCCGTGAGGGTCCCCGGCCGACGGCGCCCCGGCCGGACGACGGTCACGGCGACGGGACCGGGTCGGGGCCAGCCATGCCGCCGGCCCGGGCGAACCGGCGGACCCGCCGGCGGTTGACATCGGACTACGCTTGCCGGGTGACGGTGGAGCAACAGGCGGCGCGCGGCGGGACGAACGGCACGACGGGCACGGGCCGGCGGCGGTCCCGCCGGGACGAGATCCTGGACATCGCGGTCGGCCTCTTCGCCGCCCGGGGGTACCACGGCGTCTCGATGGACGACATCGGCGCGGCGGCCGGGGTGACCGGGCCGGCCCTCTACCACCACTTCGCCGGCAAGGAGGCGATGCTGGCCGCCGCCCTCATCCCGGTCAGCGAGGGGCTGCTCGCCGGCGGTCGGGACCGGGCCGGCGGTCATCCCGACGACCCGCGTGCCGTGCTGGAGTCGCTGATCGACTTCCACGTGGACTTCGCGCTGGCCCATCCGGCGGTGATCGCGCTGCACCTGAACGAGCTGGACCGCCTTCCCGACGAGCCCCGGCGGACGATCCGCCGGTTGCAGCGTCTCTACGTGGAGGAGTGGGTGAACGTGCTGACCACGCTCCACCCCGGCCTGCCGGACGGGGAGGCCCGGGTGCTCGCCCACGCCGCGTTCGGCCTGATGAACTCGACCCCCTTCCTCGGCGGCGAGGTGGACCGGCACCGCCGGGCCGAACTGCTGCGCGGCGCGACGCTCGGCGCGCTGCTCGCGCGCACCGACTCGTAGGAGACGGCCGGCACGTGGTTTCCTGACAACGTCCACCACCCCAGGACGTTGGAGGAAACATGATCGAGTCGCTGCTGGTCGCCAACCGCGGCGAGATCGCCCGCCGGATCATCCGTACCGCGAAGCGGCTCGGGATCCGGACGGTGGCGGTCCACTCGGAGGCGGACGCGGGACTCCCGTTCGTCACCGAGGCCGACGAGGCGGTGTGCGTGGGACCGGCCAACCCGGCCCAGAGCTACCGTAACGTCGAGGCGATCCTCGCCGCCGCCAAGTCCACCGGCGTGCAGGCGATCCACCCCGGCTACGGCTTCCTGTCGGAGAACGCCGACTTCGCCCGTACGGTCGAGGAGCACGGGCTGATCTGGGTCGGACCCGGCGCGGACGCGATCACCGCGATGGGTGACAAGATCAACGCCCGGAACCTGATGGCGGCGGCCGGCGTTCCGGTCGCGCCCGGCACCACCGACCCGGCGGCCGACCTCGACGCGGCGGTGGTCGCGGCGGCGGAGATCGGCTACCCGGTCATGGTCAAGGCCGCAGCCGGTGGCGGCGGCATGGGCATGGGCGTGGCGACCGACGAAACCGCGCTGCGCACCGAGTTCGACAAGGTGCGGAGCTTCGCCGAGCGGATGTTCGGCGACGGCTCGGTGCTCATCGAGCGGTACTTCCCCCGGGTCCGCCACGTCGAGGTGCAGATCCTCGGCCTGGCCGACGGCCGGGTGGTGGCTCTCGGCGAGCGGGAGTGCTCGGTGCAGCGGCGCAACCAGAAGCTGGTCGAGGAGTCCCCCTCCCCGGCGGTCTCCCCGGAGCTGCGGGAACGGTTCCTCGCCGCGGCGGTCCGCGCCGGCGAGGCGGTCGGCTACCGCAACGCGGGCACGGTCGAGTGCCTCCTGGTCCCGCGTCAGCGGGACGTCGAGGGGTCCGGTCCCGCGTCCGAAGAGTTTTTCTTCCTGGAGATGAACACCCGGCTCCAGGTCGAGCACCCGGTGACCGAACTGGTCTACGGCATCGACCTGGTCGAGGAGCAGCTCCGGGTCGCCGCCGGCCTCGCGCCGACCTTCGACCCGGACGCGCTCAACCCGGGCGGGCACGCCATCGAGTTGCGCGTCAACGCCGAGGACCCGAAGCGCTTCCTGCCCGGCCCGGGGGTGGTCAGCACCTGGACCGAGCCGACCGGTGCGGGTGTCCGCGTCGACTCCGGCTACGTCGCCGGTAACACGGTGACCCCGTTCTACGACTCCCTGATGGCGAAGCTGATCGTCTTCGGCGCGGACCGGGCCGAGGCGATCGAGCGGGCCCGTACGGCGGTCGCCGGTTTCGAGGTCGTCGGTCCGAAGTGCAACCTGCCCTTCTTCGCCGAACTGCTGGAGAACGCCGAGTTCGTCTCCGGCGACTACGACACCGGCATCGTCGGCCGCATGCGCTGACCGCACCGGTCGTGCTGACCGGTCACCGGTCCCCCGGTCGGGTCGCCCGCCCGCCGGGGACCGGTGGGCGCCCTCAAGCCGGTGGTCGCCCTCAAGCCGGTGGTCGCCGCCAGGCGGTGTTCGGCGCGGGGGGCCGCCCGGTTCCCGGCTGCGGGAACCGGGCGGTCGGGCGTGGCGACGGGGTGTGGCGGTCGACCGGGCCAGCGGTCTTCCGGGCCCCGTCGTGCCCGAAACCCTCCAACCAGAAGGTCACCCCGGCGGTGCCGGACGACCGGGGAGCCACCAGGTCGGCCCGGCTCGGTTTCCGGCGTACCGGAGCGTCCTCGTCCAGCCCGGTCAGGTGGCCGAAGTGCCCCTCGTTCCGGCTGGTACGCGACGGTGGCGAGCTGCGGCCCACCTCGTCCGACGGCGGCTCGACCTGCCACAGGCGGTCGGTCAGCTGCGCGAGATCGGCCCGGAGCCGCAGGTTCTCCGCCTGACTGGCGTCCAACCGATCCCTGAGTTCGGCCTTCTGCCGTTCGAGCAGTTCGACCAGGACGGCCCCGCCGGATTCTGCGGTGGACGCCTCGACCGGTCCGAGGACGTCCGGGCGGAAACCCTTCGGGTGACGGCCCCGGGCCGCCCGGTGCAGGTCGGCCAGCCGGATCCGGGTCGCCCGCTGCTCCTCGGCCGGAACCAGGTGCCGGACCAGCAGTTCCACCAGGGGCCAGCGCGGACCCCGGCTGCGTACGCCGAAGTTCCACGACAGCTTCTTGCGTAGCCTCCTCAGGTTTCCCTCGTCCTTGCCGGCCCGGTGGACCGCCTGCTCGCCCTCCGGCCGGGCCTGGGCGCAGGCGAGTTCGACGGCGGCCCGCCGCCAGGTGTCGACCGGCCCGATCCGGACGTGCTGTTCCACCAGGTCCCGTACCGCCAGCGCGTAGGTCGCCACCGCGCTGTCGCCCCAGTGCCGGGTGAGCTGCTCGGCGAGCCGGTCACGGTCGGTCAGCCGGTGCCGGGTCCGCCGCCGGCGCCCGGACGGCACGCCGTTGTCGTTCGTCATGTCGGTCCTTCCAAGAGCACATGACTCGGACCGTATTTGTACCTCTTCGCAGCAATGACTGCGGCCGATGGTCCCCGTCGTCGGGGACCGGCCGCCGAGCAGTCGTCCGGATAGGACACGTGGCGTTCCCTCGGCCGGCCGATCAGCTTTGCCGGCAACGGATCCGGCCAGAAAAGCCGGCCAGAAAAGTCCTCGTCATCCGGCCAACCGAGGGGTGCCGGCCGGCCCGTTGATCGTTGGAGAAGCGGGCAGCGAACGGCGCGGGCGAGTGGTTCTCCGGTCCGCCGGAAGTGCGCCCGCGTCCCGGCCCGGCAACGAAGGATCAACGAAAGGACGGTGGATGGACGACGACGCGGGACGTCGCCCGACGACCCGGGACCGGACGGTCCGGGGGCTGCGGGTGGCCTCCCTGGGGGCGGACGCCGCAGTGGTGGTCGCCACGGTGTCGGGCCGAGAGGACATCAGCGCCTGCGCCGGTGCCCTCTCGACCACGTTCCGGTGCGCTGCTGAGCTCTTGGAAGGACCGTCGCAGCGCTGATTCCGGACGGCGTAGGGATGGTCGGTGCCGGACTCCGGCACCGACCGTCACGCCGTGACCCAACCTATCGACCATCACCGAGACGATCCATCACGCCTACCGGGCTTGGCCGTTGCGGTGGGCCGATCCGACGCAGCGGCGGACAGGACGCAACGGACGGGCTAACCCGATCGGGTGAGCGACGCACCGGCGGTGCGACCCGGTCCCGGTGGCCTCGGCTAGACGCGGAACCGGACCGGGCGGTGGAGTGGGAGGGGCTGCGGCGCGCTTCCGGCGGCCCGGTGACTGGCACCGGCCACCCCGCCTCTGCTTCCCTGGGAGGGACGTCGTCCCGGTGCCCGGCGGCGCTTCGTCCCGCGAGGGACGGTGACCGGCACCCGGCGGTGTCGCCACCCGGTCGGTGCGGGCACCGGGCGGACCACAGACCCACGTCACAGTGAGGTGACCGATGAGCCAACTGCCAGACTCCGTGTCGATCCGCGAGGTCGGGCCGCGCGACGGGCTCCAGAACGAGGAGCCGATCCCGACCGACGCCAAGGTGCGGCTGCTCGACGCCCTGTCCGGCACCGGCGTAGGGCGGATCGAGGCGGTGTCCTTCGTGCATCCGAAGGCGATCCCGCAGATGGCCGACGCCGACGAGGTGTGGCAGCGGGCGGCGCGGGCACCGGGAGTGCGCTACTCCGCGCTGGTGCCGAACAGTCGGGGAGCACAGCGTGCCCTCGCCGCCGGTTTCGACGAGATCGAGGTGGTGGTCTCGGCGAGCGACACGCACAACCGGCGCAACGTCAACCGCTCCACGGACGAGTCGCTGGACGACATCGCCGAGCTGATCGACCTGCTGCACGGCGCGGGCGCGCAGGTCGAGGTGATCGTGGCGACGAGCTTCGGCTGTCCGTACGAGGGGGACACCGACCCCCGCCGGGTCGCCGGCATCGTCGACCGCGTGGTCCGCGACGGCGCGGACCGGGTGGCGTTCGGTGACACCACCGGCATGGCGACCCCGCGTCGGGTCCGTGAGCTGCTGACCGAGGTACGCGACCGCAACGCGCACGTCCCGGTCCTGCTGCACTTCCACAACACCCGGGGCACCGCGTTGGCGAACATGCTGACCGCGCTGGAACTCGGGGTGACCGAGTTCGACGCCAGCGTCGGCGGTCTCGGTGGCTGTCCGTACGCGCCGGGGGCGAGCGGCAACCTGGCCACCGAGGAGGCCGTGCACATGCTGCACGACATGGGTGTCGACACCGGCATCGACCTGGACGCCCTGATCGAGGTGGCGGAATTGGCCGAGCGGCTCGTCGGACGGCAACTCCCCTCCGGCGTTCTCCGGGCCGGCCCCCGTTCCCGCCTGACCCCGCTCTGAACGACCGCCCCGCTCCGTTCCGCCGATGCCGCGCCATCCGCATTGCCGGACGCCACCGGTTCGGCGGAACGGAGTGGACCGTGGCGACCGGACGCGCCGGCGTCCGGATTCGCCGGAAGGGGCGCGGATCAGATAGCCTAACGATCGTTCAGGTCGGTGGGGCCAGGGGCCCGCAACGCGGCGAGGGAGTCGGCGTGACGCTCGACGGTGAGGCACTGGAGCAGCTCCGCAAGCGGGCCCGGGCCGGCGGTGCGGACAAGTACCACGCGGCCAACGCGGCCAAGGGCAAGCTCTTCGCCCGGGAGCGGGTCGCGCTCCTGGTCGACGAGGGGTCCTTCGTCGAGGACGGCCTCTACGCCAACGCGATGGCCGAGGGCCTGCCGGCGGACGGTGTGGTCACCGGCACCGCCACCATCGGTGGACGGCAGGTCTGCCTGATGGCGAACGACTCCACGGTCAAGGCGGGGAGCTGGGGCGCGCGGACCGTCGAGAAGATCATCCGGATCATCGAGCGGGCGTACGACACCGGTGTGCCAATGGTCTACCTGGTCGACTCGGCCGGCGCGCGGATCACCGACCAGGTCGAGCTCTTCCCGGGTCGGCGGGGCGCCGGCAAGATCTTCTGGAACCAGGTCCGGGCGTCCGGCTCGATCCCGCAGGTCTGCGCGCTGTTCGGGCCGAGCGCCGCCGGTGGCGCGTACATCCCGGCGTTCTGCGACGTGGTCGCGATGGTCGAGGGCAACGCCAGCATGTACCTCGGCTCCGACCGGATGGTCGAGATGGTCACCGGCGAGAAGACCACACTGGAGGCGATGGGCGGGGCCAAGGTGCACTGCGCCGAGTCCGGCGTCGGCCACTTCCTCTGCAAGACCGAGGCCGAGGCGCTCGACGTGGTCAAGCGTTACCTGTCGTACCTGCCGGCGAACTGGACGCAGACGCCGCCGGCCGCACCCGCCGTCGAGGCACCGGCCAAGGCCGATCTGGCCGCGCTGGTGCCGGCGAGCGAGCGGCAGGCGTTCGACATGCGCCGGTACGTCAAGGGCCTGCTCGACGACGGCTCGTTCTTCGAGATCCAGGCGCTCTGGGCTAAGGAACTGACCATCGGCTTCGGCCGGTTGAACGGTGAGGTCGTCGGCGTCGTCGGCAACAACTCGATGTTCAAGGGCGGGGTGCTCTTCGTCGACTCGGCCGACAAGGCGACCCGGTTCGTGCAGCTCTGCGACGCGTTCAACGTGCCGCTGCTCTTCCTCTCCGACGTGCCGGGGTTCATGGTCGGCAGCGCGGTGGAGAAGCAGGGCATCATCCGGCACGGGGCCAAGATGATCACGGCGATCTCCGAGGCGACCGTACCGAAGATCTGCGTGGTGGTGCGCAAGGCGTACGGCGCGGGTCTGTACGCGATGGCCGGCCCCGGCTTCGAGCCGGACGCGACGATCGCCCTGCCCACCGCGAAGATCGCGGTGATGGGCGCGGAGGCGGCGGTCAACGCGGTCTACGCCAACAAGATCGCCGCCATCGAGGACGAGGCCGAGCGGGCCGCCTTCGTCGCCGCGAAGCGCGAGGAGTACGAGCGGGACATCGACGTCGTCCGGCTCGCCAGTGAACTCGTGGTCGACACGATCGTCGAGCCGCACGAACTGCGGGCCGAACTGGTCCGCCGGTTCACCGCCGCGCGGAGCAAGGAGCGGCACTTCTCCCGGCGCCGGCACGGCGTCACCCCGGTCTGAGCCACGACGTCGGCACGACCCCGCTGCACCCGGCGTCACGAGCGCCCGGCAGCCCGTCCACTCAGGAGGAACCCATGGACTTCCGGCTCACCGAGGAGCAAGAGGCGCTGCGGGAGAGCGTCCGGGACTTCGCCCGGGACGTGGTCGCGCCGGTCATCGCCGAACACTACGAGCGGCACACCTTCCCGTACGAGGTGATCCGCCAGATGGGCAAGATGGGGCTGTTCGGGCTCCCCTTCCCGGAGGAGCACGGCGGCATGGGCGGCGACTACTTCGCGCTCTGCCTCGCCCTGGAGGAACTGGCCCGGGTCGACTCCAGCGTGGCGATCACCCTGGAGGCGGCGGTCTCGCTCGGCGCCATGCCGATCTTCCGGTTCGGCACCGACGAGCAGAAGCGCAGGTGGCTGCCGAAGCTGCTCAGCGGCGAGGCGCTGGCCGGCTTCGGGCTGACCGAACCGGGCTTCGGCTCGGACGCCGGTGGCACCCAGACCCGGGCGGTGCTGGACGAGTCGACCAACGAGTGGGTGATCAACGGTTCGAAGGCGTTCATCACCAACTCGGGCACCGACATCACTGCCCTGGTCACCGTCACCGCGGTCACCGGCACCCGGCCGGACGGTGCGAAGGAGCTGTCCACGATCATCGTTCCCTCCGGCACGCCCGGGTTCACCGTCGCACCTGGTTACTCCAAGGTCGGTTGGAACGCCTCGGACACCCACGAGCTGACCTTCGACGACTGCCGGGTGCCGGCGGAGAACCTGCTCGGCGAGCGGGGCCGGGGCTTCGCCCAGTTCCTGCGGATCCTCGACGAGGGACGGATCGCCATCGCCGCGCTCGCCGTCGGCCTCGCCCAGGGCTGCGTCGACGAGTCGGTCAGGTACGCCAAGGAGCGCCACGCGTTCGGCCAGCCGATCGGCAACTACCAGGCGATCCAGTTCAAGATCGCCGACATGGAGATGAAGGCGCACACCGCCCGCCTGGCGTACTACGACGCGGCGGCGCGGATGCTCGCCGGTGAGCCGTTCAAGCGCCATGCGGCCATCGCCAAGCTGCACGCCAGCACCGTCGCGGTGGACAACGCCCGGGAAGCGACCCAGATCCACGGCGGATACGGCTTCATGAACGAGTACCCGGTCGCCCGGTTCTGGCGGGACAGCAAGATCCTGGAGATCGGCGAGGGCACCAGCGAGGTCCAGCGCATGATCATCGCCCGCGATCTGGGCATGTGAGCGAACGGCCCGCTACCGGCCGCCGCTGTCGGATGCGTACCAGCGCCGCAGGGCGGCCGGGTCCCGGCGCGTCGCCGCGAGCACGTCCCACGCGGAGACCCGTTCCCCCGTCGGGCCGCGCAGCACCCCGCGCACGGCCGGGTGCTCCAGTCGCCAGCCGCGCCGCAGCAGGTTCTCCTCGACCAGCCACACCAGGGCTTCGGGTGGATCGTCGACACCGGTAGGGTCTGCCGGCTCCTCCGACAGATCCGTGACGGGAACGTCCAGCGCCGCGGCCAGCACCTCCCGGGGCCGGCTCCAGACCACCTCGGTGACCTCGACGTCGTCGACCGGTTCCCGACCGAGCACGGCGGCGACGGCCGCCCGTACGCCCTGGGCGTCCTGTCGTGCCCGCCGTCGCCACCAGGACGTCGGCGCCTCCTCGAAGGTCGTCCAGCGGATGTACTGCGGGTACGGGATGCCGCGCAGTCGGCGTACCGTACGACGCTGTTCGCGTCGCGTCAGCGGAGCCACCGGCACGGCGTCGGGAGCGGGCCGGACCGACGGCGGTGAGATGCCGAGGGCGGTCAGCGGGCTCCCGAGCCGGGGATGCAGCCGGGCCAGGAGCGCCGCGTCGTCCCCGTCCCAGTCGGCCCGGTCCGGCCCCTCGGAGAGCATCCGTCGCCAACCGTCCGCGACGTCGCTGACGGACACCTCGTACAGCCGCCACCAGCGGCGCTCCGGCACCCCCGAGTCGGTGAGGAAGTCGTCGTACTCGTCGGCGACCATGTCGGCCAGCGTGAAGGCCCCGGCCGCGAGGTCGGCGTCACCGGCGGCGGCCACGGCCGCCTCGTCGGCGGTGCGCTGGACCTCGGCGGCGAAGGCGTCCAACCGTGTCCGCAGCGCGGCGGCCCGGCTCTGCCGCCGTCCCTGTGCGCCGGCCTCCTCCCGCACGCTGTCGGACCAGACGGCCAGCAGGTCGATCACGAGTCCGGGATGCCGGTGGCGCAGAAGCGCGAGCTGGTACCCGACCAGCGCCCGCAGCCGCGCCGGCGTGAGGCAGTCGAGCAGGGGCAGTCCGATCGACAGGTGCGAGCGACCGGCGACGACCTCGGCGGCGACCACCGGCTCGGCGGTCAGCCACACCCGGTCCGGTGGGCGGGTGCCGAGTCCGGCGGCGACCTGCTCGACCAGCGCGTACAACTCGGGCCGGTCCGGCCGGCCGACGGCCGCGCCGCGCGGGGCGACGCGTGCGGCGACCCACGAGAGGAGGCCGACGCCGACGACGACCGGCGCGGTGACGGGGACGACCGCCAGCAGCGCGACCAGCCAGGCGGCGAACCAGACCGTGCCGGAGCGACGGACCGTCAGCCACCGGCCCCACCACGTGCTCAACCCACCCGGCAACCGGTGCCGGCCACCGCGGCTCTCGATCACCATGAGCAGTATCCTGGGTACGCCGGGAGCGATGATCAACAGGTGGTCGGTCCGAGACCTCCGCTGATCAGATCAGTTCCACTGTCGGATATCCGGTGACCCTCGGTCGGCAGCACGACGGTCGGCTGTCGAACGTCGCACCCTGTCCGTACTCTTCCTGCCCATGACTCCCGATCATGGTCGTTCGCGGAGTTCGGCCGGGGACGCCGTCCTGCCGGCACTGCTGCGCGGGCACCGGCTCGCCGCCGGCCTCACCCAGGCCGAGCTGGCGACCCGGGCCGGAATCGGCGTACGCACCGTTCGTGACCTGGAGCGGGGCCGGTCGTCACGACCCCAGCGGACCACCGTCGACCTGCTCGCCGAGGCCCTGGCGCTGAGCGGTCCGGATCGGGCCGCCTTCCGCGCCGCCGCCCGTGGCCGCGTGCCGGCCGAACCGTCGGAACAGGCCGCCCCGTCGGCCACCGTGCTCCCGCCGGCCGGGACCGCTCCGGCCGCGGTCGCCCCGACGCCCTCCGTGCCGGTGGCCCGCTCCGGGGCCGAGGAGACCGACCCGCTCTGCGGACTGTCCGTGGACCTGCCGCCCCCGGTCGACCTGATCGGTCGGGCCCACGACCTCACCGAGCTGACCCGGCTGCTGTGCCGTGACCGGACCTCGTTGGTGAGTCTGGTGGGACTGGCCGGGGTCGGGAAGTCCGCACTCGCCCTGGCGGTCACCCGGCAGGTGGCCGACCGGTACCCCGGCGGAATCGCCGGCGTACTGGTCGGTGAGGGTTCCGACGCCGGTTGCGTGCTCTCCGCGGCGGCGGCGGTCTTCGGCGTCACCGGCCCGGCCGACCTCGTCGCCCGGCTCACCGGCGTTCCGGCTCTCCTGCTGGTGGATGCGGTGGAACGGGCGCCGGAGGCGGTGGCCGAGGCCCTGGACCAGCTGACCCGGGCCCTGCCCGAGCTGCGGGTGCTCGCCACCGGCCGGCACCCGGTCGGCCTGCCCGGTGAGCGGGTCTGGCCGGTGCCCCCGCTCGACGTGCCCCCGGACGACAAGACCGGCTCGGAACCAGAGGTCCTGGCCGGCTATCCGGCGGTACGGCTCTTCACCACCCGCCTGGCGCAGGTGCGCCGGGAGCCACCCGCCCCGGAGGAGTTGCCCGCCCTCGCCGCCCTGGTCCGTCGACTGGGCGGCCTGCCGCTGGCCATCGAGCTGATGGCGGCCCGGGGCCGGATCCTCGACCTGAACGAACTGCTCGACCGGTACGGCGACCGGGTCCTCGACCTGGCGCCCCCACCGCACCCCGGAGCGGCGGTCGCGGTGACCCTGCGGGAGGCGGTCGCCACCAGCTACCGCCTGCTGGCGCCGGACGAGCGGGCGGCACTGCGCCGCCTCGCCGCGTTCCGCAACCGGTGGTCCGTCGGGCTGGCCGAGGAGATGCTCGCCGGGGACGGCACGGAGCCGGCCGCCGACCCGGTCCCGTTGCTCGACCGTCTCCTCGAACTCGGCCTGCTGAGCGTCCGGGGCACCGGGTCGCTCCGGTTCCGGCTGCTCGACGCGGTGCGGGACTTCGCCAGCGAGCAGCTGGTGGCCGCCGGCGAGGAGACCGACGTGCGCCGCCGGCACGCGCAGATCGTCCTGCGGCTGGTGGCCCGTGCCGAACCGGAGCTGACCGGCCCCACGATGATCGGTGCGTTGCACCGGCTCGACGAGCTGACCAGTGACATCGTGGCCGCCCTCACCCACGCCTCCGGCGACGACCCGCACACCGCCCTTCGTCTGGCCGCGGGTCTGTCCCGCTGGCTGCGACTGCGCGGGCGGGACGGGGCGGGGCGGCAGTGGCTGCGCCGGCTGCTGGCCGATCCGCGCACCGCCGACGCGGAACCGGCGGTACGGGCGTCGGCGGCGCTCGCGCTGGCCCGGCTCACCGCCGTGCACGGTGTCGACCCGGTGGACGTCCCGGCGGCCCGGGACGCGCTCGCGGTCTTCCGAAGCCTCGGCGACGTGGCCGGGGAGCTGGACGCGCGGGGCGTCCTCTGCACGCTCCTGATCAGCGTCGGTGCGCACGACGAGGCCCGCGAAGAGGCGGAGGCCACGCTGGCGATGGCCCGGCGACACGACCGGCCACGTGACATGGCCGTCGCCCAGCGCAGCCTGGCCTGGCACGACGTCCGGTTCGGTGACCTGGCCGGGGCACGGCGACGGCTGGCTGCCGTGGACCGGTTGGCGGGTCAGTGCGGAGAGCAGCGGATCCGGGTGCTGGCCCGGACGGACCTGGCCGAGGTGGCCCGACTGGAGGGCCGGTACGCCGACGCGGTCGAGCACGGGCGGCGGGCTCTCGCGGCGCTCGTGGAACTCGGCGAGCCGGGGCACCGCCGCCGCGCGCTGGGCACGGTGGGGCTCGCGCTCGCGCAGGACGGGCGGTTCGCCGAGGCGGGCGAGGTGCTGGCGGAACTCCGGGCGACCGTCCCGGCGCAGTGGGGTCCCGACCGCGTCGAGGACGGCTTCTCCGCGCTCCTGGAGGCGACCATCGCGCTGCACCGGGGCGACCGGGACGTGGCGGCGGAGTGGTTCGCGGCGGCGGCGGAGGCGGTCGGCCGGGGCCGGCGCGGTGCCGTGGAGGCGCTGGTCGGGCTGGCGGCGAGCACCGCCGACGGCGCACTGCTCGACCGGCTCGACGCGGTCTGTCAGGAGGGCGGGATCCGGCTGCTGCCGCAGGAGGAGGCTCTGCTCTACGCCCTGACGGTGGCCCGTTACTGAACCTGGGCCCGCTGCCGGCCCGTCCGGTGTCCGGTCGTCGGGTGGTGTCGGGTGGTGTCGGGTGGTGTCCGTGGTCGGTGGTCGTCCGGGAAGGCGCGAGCGAAGAAGCCCCCTTTGTGGTGCTACCCCTCGCTCATCGCTCGCGCCGTCACCCCCCGGTATCCCCGCTGAGGGAAGGTTAGCGGGCACCCTTCGACGCGGTTGTCCATTTCCTCCGGGAACATGGTGGGCGTCGGTCAATTCTGCCGGTCGTTCTGCCGGTGCGCGCCCCCGCTGCCACCGACCGTGCGACCGCCGCAGTTCCGCTAGCGCCGCCGCCCGGAACGGACGACGGAATGCTCCGAATCCGCCGTTTCCTCGTTGCCGGTATCGGCGGCCTGGCTGCCTGCGATGGCACCCGGGTGCACCGCGTCGCGGACCTTGCGGAGGGCGTGCAGCAGCGCCTCCAGTTCCTGCGGTTCGAGCTGACCGGTGAACCACTGCTCGATGATCTTCAAATGGCCGGGCAGGGTCTCGTTGAGCCGGTCCAGGCCCGACCGGGTCACCACCGCGTACGAGCTGCGACGATCGGAGGGGCAGGCCCGGCGGCAGAGCAGACCGTCCCGTTCCATGCGGTCCACCACCCGGGTCACACCGCTGGTCGACAGCGAGGTCTGTGCGGCCAGATCGGTCATCCTCAGCTGGTTTCCCGGGGACCGGGCGAGTCGGGTGAGCACTTCGAATTCGACAGCGGAAAGGCCGTTTTCCTCGTATTGCGTGGCGAATCGGGTCGACAGGCCGGCATGTGCCTCGACGAGAAGGCCGACGGCGGTGATCCGGGGGTCGTCGAAGACGTTCTTGGTCACTCGGGCATCCTATCAGTCATTGACTAGGAGAATTTTGTGTAGCGGATAGCTGTTAATGCAATTAACTGGCCGGGCGGTCGGGCTGGCGATCCGAGCGTCGGCACCCCGCTGGACGCCCGGGGGCGGCCATTTCGTCGCGCGACACCACCATGCTGGACCAAGGTCACAAGTGGATCGTGTTTCGCTGGTCGGGTGCGACCGGGCGGAACCTCTCGGGCGACTCCAAGGCATCAATGTCCGTGAATAGGCGGTAGGGTGACCGTACCGGAGGGCCGGGTAAGGTGCGGCGGGGCGGGTGCGATTTGTCACGGGTTGTTCGTTGATCGTCCTGTGCCGTACCGACCGGAACCGGGTAGGGATACGGCGGACGCCTTCCCGCCGGGCCAGGGCGGCGACCCGTGCCGATCACGGGTCGCAACCGCTGGTGCCGGTGTGGGCAGCGCTCCTAACGTGGAACTTCACAACGCGCCGTCGCCGGCCGTCCCTCGGACCGGGTCGACTGCGCCTCGCGCCGGGAGGACAGATGGGCAGAGACGTCGCGCAGGGCGCCTTCTCCCGAGAGGACCGGGTCCGCTACCGGCAGAAGGTCCGACGATGTCTGGACGTGTTCGCGCTGATGCTCGACGACTTCGGCTTCGACGCGGACCGTCCGATGACCGGACTGGAGATCGAACTCAACCTGGTCGACTCGGCGGCGGAGCCGGCGATGCGGAACGACCAGATCCTCGCCGACATCGCCGACCCGCTGTTCCAGACCGAGCTGGGCCGCTTCAACCTGGAACTCAACGCCAACCCCCGGCTGATCGGCGGGCAGGGCTTCACCGAGTACGAGAAGGACCTGCGGGGCAGCCTGGACCGGGCCGGTGAACGGGCGGCGGCATCCGACGCCACCATCGTCATGGTCGGGATCCTGCCGACCCTGACCGAGCGGCACCTGGTGGCCGACAATCTCTCCACCGACGAGCGCTACCGGGTGCTCAACGCCCAGATCGTGGGGGCCCGGGGCGAGGACATCGAACTCGACATCCGGGGTGTGGAGCGGTTGCAGACCCACACCGACTCGATCGCCCCGGAGGCGGCCTGCACCAGCCTCCAGTTCCACCTCCAGGTCGCCCCGGACAGCTTCGCCGACTACTGGAACGCCTCCCAGGCCATCGCCGGGGTCCAGGTCGCGGTCGGGGCGAACTCGCCCTACCTGTACGGCCGCCAACTGTGGGCGGAGACCAGGATCGCCCTCTTCGAGCAGGCCACCGACACCCGGCCGGACGAACTGAAGGCCCAGGGGGTACGCCCCCGGGTGTGGTTCGGTGAACGGTGGGTGACCTCGATCTTCGACCTGTTCGAGGAGAACGTCCGGTACTTTCCGCCGCTGCTGCCGATCTGCGACGACGAGGACCCGGTCGACGTGCTGCACACCGGTGGGGTCCCCGAGCTGAGCGAGCTGCGGCTGCACAACGGCACCGTCTACCGCTGGAACCGCCCGGTGTACGACATCATGGACGGCCGGCCACACCTACGGGTCGAGAACCGGGTGCTGCCCGCCGGTCCCACGGTGGTGGACATGCTGGCCAACGCCGCCTTCTACTTCGGGCTCGCCCGCGGCCTCGCCGAGTCCGACCGTCCCATCTGGAGCCAGCTCACGTTCAGCTCGGCCGAGGAGAACTTCCACGCCGCCGCGCGGCGCGGCATGGGCGCGGTGCTGCACTGGCCACGCCTGGGCGAGGTGCCGGTGAGCCAGCTGGTGCTCGACGTGCTGCTGCCGAAGGCGGCAACCGGCCTGGACCGGTTCGGTGTCGAGCCGGCGGAGCGCGACCGGCTGCTCGGCATCATCGAGCAGCGCTGCCGGACCGGCCGTAACGGTGCGGTCTGGCAGACCGAGACGGTCTGGGCGGCGGAGCGGCACCGGGGCATGGACCGCGACGCGGCCCTGCACCACATGGTCCGGCGCTACGCCGAACTGCAACGCACCAACGAGCCGGTGCACACCTGGCCGGTCGACTGAGGCCGCCGGTCAGTCGCGGGGCCGCCGGGCCGCGGCCCGGCGGCCCCGCGCCCGGGGCTCCGTAGCCGCTCCGGCGGCGGGTGAGGTTCGGGAGTCGTCGTCCGGTCCGGCCGGACCGGGTTCGACGACGGACCCGTCGGGGGCGTCGGTCGGCCCGGTCGTCCCGGTGCCGGACTCCGCGTCCGTGGTCGGCTCCTCCCGGCGCTGCCGGGGCACTCTCGACGTCGACCGGTTGGCACGACGGCGCGGCGGGCCGGCGTCGGCAGCCGGGTCGGCGGGGGCGCCCGCTCCGGCCCCGGTGGCACTGGCGTCGACCTCGGCGGCATCCGGAGCAGAGCTGCCCGGAGTTGCGCCGTCGGCGGGAAGCGCGGTGCCGGCGACCGGAGACGTCTCGACACCCTCTGCCGACGTGGTGCCCACCTCGACAGCGGTCGCGTCGATGGTGGCCACGGCATCGGTCGTTGCGACGTCGGCAGCCGTGGCACCGGTCGCGTCGGCGCTCGCGGGGCTGGTTGCCGCGTCCCGTCGCTGGGCCAGGGCGGCGACCAGGACCGAGCCGGCGATGCCGGTGACCACCGCGTACGCGGCGACGAACTGCGCGGTGAGTTGCTCGGCGCGCAGTTCGGGCAGTCGGGGGACGGTCAGCAGGTAGGCGACGGCGACCAGGAGCGGCCCCGCCGCCCCGGAGGCCGCCGCCCCGACGCGTCGGTACGTCGACCGGGCGGCCCGCCGCGCCGCCAGCGCGCCGACGACCAGGGCCGAGCCGAGCGACAGCACCACCGCCAGCCAGGAGAGGTGGTCACCGGCGAGGATGCCCGGCCGGTCGGTGGCGGGCTGCCAGAACCCGAGTTGGGCGCTGGCCATCCCGCGACCCGCGAGCACCCCGTCGACGACCGCGACCACCGCGAGCGTCCAGAGCCAGCCGATGCTGGCGAAGATGTTGGCCGCCGCCGGGGGCGAGCGTTGGGCCCAGATCGCGACGAGGAACCCGACCAGCAGACCCGCCCCGGTGTACGCGGCGGCCATGGTCTGCGGCGTGGTCGTGTCGGTCAGGACGGCGGCGCGGGCCGGTACCGCCACGAGCAGCACGGTGACCAGCGCGCCGAGAGCGGCGGCCAGGGCGGACAGGACCCCGCCCGGACGACGGCGGTTCCGGGCATGGGCACCGGCGGTGGGCCGTCGGGCCAGGCGGCCCGCCCCGACCGCTCCGGCGATGGTCGAGGTGGCCGCGATCCAGGTGGCCCAGCCCAGGCTCGCCGCCCAGAGCGTCGCGGGCGCTCCGCCGGCTCCCGGGTCCGGGGGCGTCCAGCTGATGATGCCCAGCCCGTACCCGAAGCCGAGTTGGGCGGCACCCGTACCGGCGGCGATACCGAACGCGGTCGCCGGCGTTCCTCCCCAGCCCCGTACGGCCATGCCGGGCAGCGTAACGTCCCGCGGCCCGTCCGGCGACCTGTCGTACCCCCACCTTTCGCGACTTGTCGGCGTTAAGCAGTTAGTTCGAGGTGTTGCGGGCCGGATGTCCCGCCCCGCCGGGAAGGACGTGCCATGGGCGACGACCGTCAGGAGCCGTGGACCGGGAAGGTCCCCGAGAATGGTTCACGACCGTCGGACGGCCCCCCGGGGCGTCGTCGCAACGGCACGGAGGGGGCACCGGCGGGGCACCGGGAGTCGATGGCGGGACCGTCGACGTTCGCCGGGGGACCGGTCCGGGCGCGACCGCCGACCGCCGCCTGGTCCGGTCGGGCCGAGGTTCCGCCGCCGAGGTCGGCCCGGCACCCGGAGGCCCCGGGCGAGTGGTACGTCGAGGAGCCGGGCGACCGACGATGGTGGATGCCGATCCTGGTCGCCTCGGTGGCGCTGGCCGTCCTCGCCATGCTGGGTGTCGGCCTGTGGCTGATCGTCCGGAGCGGAACGGCCCCGCCGGCGCCGTTACCCTCACCCAGCGCGGTGCCGACGACGGCCGGACCGACGACGCCGTCGGGCACCCGGGCGGCGACCAGTCCGGCCCGGGTTCCCATGCCGGACCTGGTGGGGCGGCCCCGGTCGGTGGCCGAGGCCACGCTGGACCGGTTGGGACTGGGGTACCGGTCGGAGTTGCGCCGATCGGACCGGCCGTCCGGGACGGTGATCGGGACCGAGCCGCGGGCGGGCGAACGCGTGCCGGTCGGTACGGACGTCACCCTGGTCGTCTCCGAGGGGGGCGGGCCGTCCCGTCCGTCGGGTGCCTCGCCGACGCCGGACCGGACGCCGACTCCCACACCGAGGGCCAGCCGCACTCCGACCGCCGGCGCGACCGGCCGGGCGGTCACCACATCCGGCGGCGCGACCCCACCATGACCAGGCCGGTCAGCGAGATGGTCAGCCCGAGCAGACCGGAGAGGACCAGGGAGCGGTGGAGGGTCTCCGCCGCGTCGCCCGGCGCGCCCGGTCCGGCGTCCCGTGCCCGAGCCAGGGGGCTGGGCCCGGTGGCCGGGCCGTCCGGCGGCTCCGAGCCGACGGCCGGGAAGGAGGCGTCCATCCGTTGCCCCCCACCCGTCCCGGGCCGACTGCCCTTCGGGTCGAGGTGTCCGCCGTCGACCGCCGGGGGTACGCCGTACGCGGACGGAACCGGCGGGGCGGTCGGTCGGGTGGTGGAGTGGGCCGGGACCCGGACCACGACCACGAGCGCGGTCACGGTGCCGATCAGGACGAGCAGGCCGACGGTGTAGCTGACGTGGGACAGGGAACGTCGACGGACAGCGGTGCGGTTCAGCATGGTCATCCCAGGGTCAGGGTCCGGGACGTGCGGGGTTCCACCTGCCGGGGTGGGCCCGTCCAGTCTATCGGCGCTGCCCATCCCGTACCCCGGAAACGCGCAGCTCAGCCCACCCGGACCGGGGTCCGGGCCGCTGGCCGTCGGGCGGTCCGGACGGTGTGCGGCCGGGGGTCGGGCGCGGCCTGCACCCGCACCAGGCCGGCGCGCTGCACGAAGATCGACCTTCGGCTGACCGCGTCCCCCGCCGCGTTCAGTTCGTAGCCGTCGAGCCAGAGCCAGCCGTCGAAGGCGGGCCAGTCCAACACACGGATCACGCGGAACAGAATCGACCGGCGAAACTGCACACTCGCCGCACGAGTCACGTGCAGTACGTCACCAGAGCGGGGAAGCACATCGGCTCCTGTGAGGGATCGGCCGGCGAACGGGCCGGCGGGGAGGCATGAACGGGAGGCCGGCCCGGACGCGGTGGTGCCGCTGGGGCGGACCGGCATGGTGAGGTGGGCTGGTCGGGCCGATTCGCGGTGGCGACTCGCGCCCGACCAACACCCGGGTGCTTCCGGTTACCGCTCCCGCCGCCGAAGCCGACAGGCGTCCAGCGGCGAGGTCCTAACCCCGGAGGCGGTTCTGTTTGTCCTGGTCGGGTGGGATCCGTCTCGTCCGTCCGCGACGCATCGACCGCGCTGCGGAGCCAGATCGAAACGGTGAGTAACCCGAGCCATGCGGACAGACTGCACCAGTGGCCGGAGACATGCAAGTTGCACGTCGACTTTTGCCAATACCTGAACGCTCGGACCGCCGGGGCGCCCTCGATCGTCGACGCTTGATGCCGTGGTCAGGGAACCGGCACACTGGACGCCGGTTTTTTGCCGCCGCGGCCGGCTGATGACCGCAACCATCCCCTGCCGCGAACGATCGCCCGCCGGTCGACGGTCGCGCCCTCGGCGGGCGAGCCAGTGCGGGCGCGATCGACCGGAGGTACCCCGGTGAGCGCGAGAAGTGCTTGCGAGCCCCGACGCCGTACGACGTGGACCGGGACACCGCGTCGACGGAGCGAGTCGGCGGGGCGTACGGCAGTGGGAGAGGGGGCGACCCGGTGAGTGAGCGCCGGAGTCCCACGATCCGGCGTCGGCGGCTCGGCGCGGAACTGCGCCGGTTGCGGGAGGGTGCGGGGATCACCATCGAGGCGGTGGCCGACCGGTTGGAGTGCTCGGCGTCGAAGGTCTCGCGCATCGAGACCGGCCACACCTCGGTCACCCCACGCGACGTGCGGGACATGCTCGCGATCTACGGGGTGTCGGAGGCCGAGAGCGAGGAACTGGTGCAGATCGCCCGGGAGGCGCGCCAGCGGGGCTGGTGGCACCCGTACAGTTCGGTGCTCTCCGGGGCGTACGTCGGGCTGGAGGACGCCGCCGGGTCCATGCGGGCGTACGAGCAGCAGGTGGTGCCGGGGCTGCTCCAGACCGCCGACTACGCCAAAGCCATGATCGAACTCGCCCGCCCGGACATGCCCGCCGAAGAGGTGGACCAACGGGTGCGTGTCCGTTCCAACCGCCAGTCGTTACTGACCCAGGACGTTCCGATCGATCTTTGGGTGGTGCTCGATGAGGCGGTGGTGAGCCGGCCGGTGGGCAGTGACGAGGTGATGCGTGCGCAGATGGCCCGGCTGGTGGAACTGGCCGAGCTGCCGAACGTCACCATCCAGGTGCTGCCCTTCCACGTCGGGGCTCATGCGGCCATGGACGGCTCGTTCACGATCCTCGACTTCCCCGAGCCCGGTGATCCGGATGTGGTGTACGCGGAGAACGCCACGGGCGGGCTCTTCCTCGAGAAGAGCGACGAGCTTCAGCGCTACAACTACATCTTCGACCAGATTCGAACCCAGGCCATGCGACCGGAGGCGTCCATCGCACACATCGCAGAACTGGCAGAGGAGCCGTTGTGGAAATGGCGACCAAGAGGGTCCTCGCGGACCTGACGCACGCATCGTGGTTCAAGAGCTCGCGCAGCGGGCCGAACTGCGACAACTGCGTGGAGGTGGCGTTCGTGACCGGGGCGGTCGGGGTCCGCGACTCGAAGGATCCGACCGGGCCTGCCCTGGTGTTCGCCCCCGGTGACTGGCTCGCCTTCGTCGGCGGCACCAGGCGTGAGGCGTTCGACCGCGGCTGAACGGCCTGGCGTGGCGGCGGTGGAGGACCGGCTCCGGTCGAGTCTCCACCGCCGCCCGGTGTGACAGTGCGGCGCGGTTCCCCGCACCGGCGACCGGCCGGGACGGGGGCCGCGCCCTCGTCATGTCCGCAGTGGATCCGGGTCCCGCGACGGTGTCCCGGAACCCGTCGCCACTTCCGTCCCACCTCGTTGTACCTCTCGTCATCGGCCGGCCGAGTGGTCGGCCAGGGCGGATCCGCAACCGAGCGAGGCAGGTGGACGGATGACGACGATCGGATCAGAGAACCTCACCAACGGGCCGGGCAAGCCGGAACGGTTCGGCGGCAAGTACCGTGGCGCCCGCCGGGACACCGTCCTGACCGAGGTGGTCTCCACCGAGCCCGACCTGGGGAGCCGGGAGAGCGGCAGCGCCGTCCCACCCGACCAGGCCGGGCCGCTGTCCCTGCCGTCGTTGGACACCAACCCGCTCACCGAGCCGTCGTTCCCGCCGACCGGGTGGCCGGTCGAGCCCAGCGAGGCGCTGGCGGATCACCCGCTCCTGCGCGGCCTGCTGCTGGAACTTCCGCCCCGGGGCAGCGTGCCGCCGCCCGGCTGGTTGGACCGCTGGTTCGAGGCGACCCGGGCGATCCTGGAGCTGCTATACGTGCAGGGTGGCGGTCGCGGGCGCTGAACCCGTAGCGGCCGGTGTGGCCGGTCCGCCGGTGCCGGGCAACGCCCGGGTGGCGAGTCGACTGTGCCGCAGCGCGTGCCGTACCCCGATCACCGCGATGCCGAGCAGGCCCAGGGCGAGGACCGGACCGGCGAGGGTGCCGGCGTCCGGTCCGGCACCGCCGGTGGCGACCACGGCCGGCACCATCGCCAGACCGGTGACCTGGAGGGGGAGCCCGACCAGTGGATGGGCCGCGTGGGCCCGCAGGCGGGGCGGCACGGGCACCCGGGGAGCGGTGGCGAACGCGCCGGCACCGGCCCGGAGCCGGTGCAGCCGGCGTACGGTGCTGCCGGCGACGACCAGCGCGGGCAGCACCGCCAGCGTGAGCCCGGCGGCGGCCCGGTCGGCCCGGGTGGGGCCGGCGGTGCCCAGGCCGACGAGCGCGACCGATGCCATCAGGCCGAGGCCGGACAGGCTCAGGACGATCAGCCACCCGGTACGCCGACGGAGGGTGTGGACCCGGTCCAGCCGGGGCAGCCCGTCGGCGACCAGGCCGGCGGCGACCCAGACCGCCGCGACGGGCAGGAGGGCGACGAGGTGGCTGTCCATACCGGACAGCCTTTCCCGTTCCGCGGTCCGCCGAATCCGGTTCGCCCCGGGTTTCGTCAGAAGGATTACCCGTAGGGGTCATCCGGTCACGGTATGGATACTTCGATATGTTTCATTGGGCGAGGGTGGCGGCCTAGCCTCAGCTTGATCGGCGATCTTCTATCTCCCCGAATGGGGGGACGGTGTGCCGATCGGAGGGGAGGTAGGGAGATGCGTCTCCCACGCAGGTCGATTCTGGTCGGGGTGGCTGCCGTGTCGATGGCGGCGACCGCCACGCCGGCCCTGGCAGCCGAGCCGGTCGGCAACATCCTGAAGGCCGGCGGGGCCACCGCCGTGGCCGACAGCTACATCGTCGTGTTCAAGGATGCGATGGTCGCGCAGACCACGGTGCGTGACACCGCCACGCGGCTGGTCGGCAAGCACGGCGGTCAGGTCGCCCGGACCTACAGCGCCGCGCTGCGCGGCTTCGAGGTCCGGGTCGACGCGAAGACCGCGGCGCGGATCGCGGCGGACCCCGCCGTCGCGTACGTCGAGCAGAACCACACGGTCAGCATCGCCGCCACCCAGGCGCCGACGCCGTCCTGGGGCCTGGACCGGTCCGACCAGCGGGCGCTGCCGCTGGACAACTCGTACACGTACCCCGGCACGGCGGACAACGTCACGGCGTACATCATCGACACCGGCATCCGGACCACCCACAGTGACTTCGGCGGCCGGGCGACCTGGGGCACCAACACGGTCGACAGCAACAACACCGACTGCAACGGGCACGGCACGCACGTCGCCGGCACCGTCGGCGGCACGGCGTACGGCATCGCCAAGGGTGTCGACCTGGTCGCCGTCAAGGTGCTCAACTGCCAGGGCAGCGGCACCAACGCCGGGGTCATCGGCGGCGTGGACTGGGTGACCGCGAACGCGCAGAAGCCGGCCGTGGCGAACATGAGCCTCGGTGGCGGCGCGAACGCGACGCTCGACACCGCGGTCCGCAACTCGATCGCCTCGGGCGTGACCTACGGTCTGGCCGCCGGCAACAGCAACAACGACGCCTGCACCGGCTCGCCGGGCCGTACCGCCGAGGGCATCACGGTCGGCTCGACGACCAACACCGACGCCCGGTCGTCGTTCTCGAGCTTCGGCACCTGCCTGGACATCTTCGCGCCGGGCTCGTCGATCGTCTCGGCCTGGAACACCAGCGACACCGCCACCAACAACATCAGCGGCACCTCGATGGCGACCCCGCACGTGGTCGGCGCGGCGGCCCTGGTGGTCGGGGCCAACCCGACCTGGAGCCCGCAGCAGGTCCGGGACAAGCTGGTCAACGACGCCACCAACGGCGTGGTGACCAACCCGGGCGCCGGCTCCCCGAACAAGCTGCTCTACGTCGGTGAGGGTGGCGGCGGCCCCGTCGACCCGCCCACCGGCTGCACCGTCACCAACGACACCGACGTGGCCATCCCGGACCCGGGCACGGCGACCAGCTCGATCACCATCGCCGGCTGCGACCGGGCCGCCTCGGCCAGCTCGACCGTCGCGGTGAACATCGCGCACACCTTCCGGGGTGACCTGATCATCGACCTGATCGCTCCGGACGGCACCGCGTACCGGCTGAAGAACAGCAGCTTCTTCGACGGGGCGGACAACGTCGTCGCCACCTACACCACGAACCTGTCGAGCGAGGCGGCGAACGGCACCTGGAAGCTCCAGGTGCGGGACGCCTTCCGCAACGACAGCGGCACCATCAACACCTGGACGCTGACCGTCTAGGCGTCACCACCGCAGGGGCCCCTCCGACCGGAGGGGCCCCTCGCGTGTGCGTCGGTCAGACCGCGAAGCTCGACGGGCGTTCGTTGGCCGGTGCCGGCGGCCGGGCCTTCCACAGGCCGGTCTTCTGGGCCGCGAGCCGACCCAGGTAGGCGGGGTTGAGGATGACGTACCGCTTCCAGAGCCGCTTCGGCTCCAGCCCCAGCCGCCAGAACCACTCCAGCCCGGCCCGCTGCATCCACGGCGGCGGCGTGCGCAGCAGCCCGGCGTGGTAGTCGAAGGCCGCGCCGACCGCCATCATCGGCATGTCCAGCAGCGGACGCATGGCGTACGTGAAGATCTCCTGACGCGGGCAGCCCAGCCCGACCAGGACGAGCCGGGCCCCGCTGGCCCGGATCCGGTCGGCGATCTCGACGTCCTCGCCCGGCTGCACCTGACGGAACTTCGACGGTTCCACCCCGGCGAGCTTCAGGTCGGGGAACATCCGTTCCAGCGCCGGGATGAGGCGGCCGAGGGTCTCCTCGGTCGAGCCGTACAGGTAGACCGGCAGCCCCTCGGCCGCGAAGCGGGCCAGCACGTGCAGGGTGAGCTGCGGGCCGTAGACCCGGTCGGTGAGGCCCGCGGAGTGCAGCAGGTTGAGCGCCCAGCGCACCGGCTGGCCGTCCGGGGTGACCACGTCGAAGGAGTTCAGCCGGGCGTTGTGCGCCGGGTCGAGGACGCCGGTCATCACGCCGTGCACGGCCAGCGCGGTGAGCGCCAGCGGCCGCCGCTCGTGGGCGGCCCGGACCACCTCCTCGGTGGCGGCGGCGTAGTCGGTGGCGTCCACCAGGACGCCGAGCACGTTGCGCTTGCGCGAGGTCATGACTGCGGCACCCACTTCTCGACGTTGGCCTCGTGGATCTCGCGGAGGATCATCGGTACGTCGTAGACCTGCTTCCAGTCCGGGTAGTCCCGCTGGAACGCCTCGTTCGACCCGATCCACCACTTGTGGTCGCCGACCCGGTTCTCCTCGACGTACTCGGTGATCATCTCCTGGCCGGTGATCTGCTCGGCCAGCGCGAACGCCTCCAGGTGCGAGGTGTTCGAGTGCCGGCCGCCGCCGAGGTTGTACACCGCCGCCGAGCGGGGGGCGCGGAAGAACGCCTCGAACGCCGAGACCACGTCCGAGCTGTGGATGGCGTCGCGCACCATCTTGCCCTGGTAGCCGAAGATCTTGTACGTCCGGCGTTCCATGTTGCAGCGCATCACGTACGCCAGGAAGCCGTGCAGCTCGGTGGCGGAGTGCGCCGGGCCGGTCAGCGTGCCGCCTCGGAAGCAGGCGGTCCTCATGTCGAAGTAGCGGCCGTACTCCTGCACCATCACGTCGGCGGCGACCTTGGACGCGCCGAAGATCGAGTGCAGGCAGGCGTCGATCGACATGTCCTCCCGGATGCCCTGCTCGTACGGGTGGCCCGGCTCGATCTCCCAGCGCGTCTCCCGCTCGACCAGGGGCAGGCTGTTCGGCCGGTCGCCGTAGACCTTGTTGGTCGAGCAGTGGATCACCGGGGCGTCGATGCAGTGTTCCCGGACGTTCTGCAGCACGTTGAGCGTGCCCGCCGCGTTGACGTCGAAGTCGGTGAACGGATCACGCACCGCCCAGTCGTGCGAGGGCTGCGCGGCGGTGTGGATCACCACGGCCACGTCGCGGCCGTACCGGCGGAACAGCGCCGCCAGCGCGTCCCGGTCCCGGATGTCGATGCCGTGGTGCGAGTACGCCGCGCCCAGCTCGTCGGCGAGCCGGCGGACGTTCCACGCGGTGGACGCCTCGGCGCCGAAGAACTCCTGCCGCATGTCGTTGTCGATGCCGACGACGTCGAGGCCGAGACCGGCGAAGTGCCGAACCGCCTCCGAGCCGATCAGACCGCCCGAACCGGTCACCACCGCGACACTCACACGCCACTCCACGGGTCATAAGGGGGCAGACAAACCACCGGAGCATAACGTGACAGTCTGTGCCGCCCCGTAGACGCGGCGAGGGCCCCGCTGCTGCGGAGCCCTCGACTTATGGTGGGGAAGGAGGGAGTTGAACCCTCACGCCCTTTCGGGCACACGGACCTGAACCGTGCGCGTCTGCCATTCCGCCACTTCCCCGTGGCATGACCCGGATCACTGTAATGCGTGCCGCCCTCGTTGTTGCCAGTGGGGGTGGCGCGAACATCGTACGTGCTCCCGGCCGTTGCCGCGATCGGTTACCGTTCGTGGCGGGAAGAAGAGTAGCACGACGATCAGGGCCCGTTCGAACGGGCCGACAGCAGGCGGCCGAGCGGCGTGTGAGCTGCGCGAGCGACGGCCGGATACCATCATGTCCTCGGGACCCGAGGAGGAGCCGGTGAGCGTGCTGCAACGCTTCGAGAAGCGTCTGGAAGGCCTGGTCGAGGGAGCCTTTGCCAAGGTCTTCAAGGGTGTAGTCCACCCCGTGGAGATCCTCAACGCCATGCAGCGGGAAGCTGAGGCGCACAAGGCGATCCTGGCTGGTGGGCGCACCCTGGTGCCCAACCGCTACGTGATCGATCTCTCGCCGTACGACCACAGCCGGCTGGCGCCGTACGCCGCCGCGCTCGCCCAGGAGTTGGCCCAGTCGCAGGCCGAGTTCATCGGTGAGCAGGCGTGGACGGTCTACGGCGACGTCATCGTCGAGATCGAGCGCGGCGAAGGGCTGGACACGGGGATGTTCCGGGTCACCGCCGAGGTGTACACCGGTGGCGAGGTGGCCCCGGTGTCGGCGCCCGGCTACGACGCCGGTCCGCCCGGATACCCGGCGTACGACCAGGGCGGCGGCTACGGCCCGCCCCCCGGCCACGGTGGCGCGCGCAACGTCCGGCTGGTCTCCGGCGACGGCCGCACCTACCCGCTCCAGATGGGCTCGACGGTGATCGGCCGGGGCGACCAGGCCAACCTGCGCCTGCCCGACGTCGGCATCTCCCGCCGGCACGCCCGGCTGGACTTCGACGGCGGCCAGGTCGTGCTCACCGACCTCGGCTCGACGAACGGCACGATGGTCAACGGCCAGCGGGTCTCCGCCGTCGCGCTGAACCCGGGCGACATGATCCAGCTCGGTACCACCACCCTGACCTTCCGCGTGGACGGCTGACCCGCCTTGCCCGAGCTCGTCATCACCGTCGCCCGGTTCGGGTTCCTCATCCTTCTGTGGATCTTCGTGTTCACGGTCGTGGGGGTGATCCGGCGGGACCTCTTCGCGGGTGCCCGCTCCGGCCGGCTGGTGGCCGCGCCCCGTGCGGTCGGCGCCGCCACCAACCAGGCAGCGGCGAAGCCGGCGAAGGTCAAGCGGGGGCGGGCCGCCCACCAGCTCGTGGTCACCGCCGGTCAACTCGCCGGCACCCGGATCACCCTGGGCGAAGCGCCGATCACCATCGGCCGGGCGGAGGACTCCACCCTGGTCATCACCGACGACTACGCCTCCGCACGCCACGCGCGGCTGCTGCCCCGCGACGGGCAGTGGTTCGTGGAGGACCTCGGCTCGACTAACGGCACCTATCTGGATCGCGCTAAGGTCACCGGACCAACCCCCGTCCCCCTCGGCGTGCCGATCCGGATCGGCCGCACTTCTCTCGAATTACGGCCATGACTCTGACCCTGCGCTATGCGGCCCACAGTGACCGCGGTCTGATCCGAGACGGTAACCAGGACTCCGTCTACGCCGGACCGCGGCTTCTCGCCGTCGCCGACGGCATGGGCGGCATGGCCGCCGGTGACGTCGCCAGCAACATCGTCATCGGTGCCATGGCACCGCTCGACGAGGACGTCCCCGGGGACGCGCTCGTCGACGCGCTGCGACAGGCCGTGGACACCGCCAACCAGCAGCTCCGCGACACCGTGGACGCCAATCCCCAGCTAGAGGGGATGGGCACGACACTCACCGCCATCCTCTTCTCCGGCACCAAGCTCGGCATGGTGCACATCGGTGACTCCCGGGCCTACCTCCTCCGTAACAACGAGTTCGCCCAGGTCACCAAGGACGACACCTACGTCCAGATGCTCGTCGACGAGGGTCGGATCAGCGCCGAGGAGGCGAGCAGCCACCCCCAGCGCTCGCTGCTCACCCGGGCCCTGGACGGCCGGGACATCGACCCGGAGTACAGCGTCCGGCAGGTCCTTCCCGGCGACCGGTACCTCATCTGCAGCGACGGCCTCTCCGGCGTGGTCAGCGCGGAGACCATCGCGGACACCATGCGCGAGTACACCGACCCGCAGCAGTGCGTCGAGCGGCTGGTGCAGTTGGCGCTCCGCGGCGGCGGGCCGGACAACATCACCGTGATCATCGCCGACGCCACCGACCACGACATCGTCGAGGCCAGCCCGATCGTCGGCGGTGCGGCGGCCCGCGACCGGGGCATGGCCACCTCGGCCGACGTCTCCACCCCGGCGGCCCGTGCCTCGGCCCTGAACGCGCCCCGACCGTCGGCTCCCGAGGAGCCCCCGGCGAACCGCGACGACGAGCCGGAGCGCCGCCGGCACCGGCCGGTACGTACGGCCCTGCTGCTGGTCGTCCTGCTCGCCATCCTCGGTGGCGGCCTCTTCGCCAGTTGGAGCTACACCCAGCGGCAGTACTACGTCGGCGCCACGGACAACGGGCAGCTCGCCGTCTTCCAGGGCGTGCCGGGGCAGATCGCCGGTCTGGACCTCTCCAACGTCCACCGCACCAGTGCCGCCGACCTGGAGGACCTCACCCCCGCCGCCCAGGAGCGGGTCAAGCAGGGCATCCAGGCCAAGAGCGAGTCGGACGCCACCCGGCGGTTGGCCGAGCTGACCGACGACGACCCGGCCAACCCGAACCTGAAGCCGATCTGTCCGCCGAGCCCCACCGCGACCCCCGGCCTGACCACGCCGGCACCCACGCCGACCCAGGCCAGCCCGGCGGCCGGCACCCAGGTCACCCCGACGCCCTCGGCCGTGCCGAGCGCCACCCCGACTCCGACCCCGGACGCCCTGCCCACCGATACGGTTCCGTCGGTCCCCGAACCGGCGGGATGTCGGTCGCCCGAGTGAGCGCCGGCCCGACCCCGAGGATCCGACCGTGACCGCCCAGGCCACCCCGGCAGTCTCGCCCGGCACGACGGGCGAGCAGCCCGGCGTACGCCTGGCCCGTGCCCGGCGTAACGCTGAGCTGTCCCTGCTCGCGGTGGCCATGGTGCTGGTCGCCGCGTACGGGGCCATGGTCGAGGCGAACGTGCTCGACGAGGTCACCGGCGACTTCTGGATCCCGGCGGTCGCGCTCAGCGTGGTCTTCCTCGGGCTGCACGTGGTCATCCGCTACCTCGCGCCCTTCGCCGACCCGGCCCTGCTGCCCGCCGTGGCCCTGCTCAACGGCCTCGGCGTGGGCTTCCTGCGCCGGCTGGACCTGGCCGACGCGCCGGCCGCCGAACGGGCCGACCTGGCGATCTTCGCCGGCACCGGCGGACGGCAGCTGGCCTGGACGCTCGTCTCGGTGATCCTCGCGGCGGCGCTGCTGGCGCTCATGCGCGACCACCGTTCGGTCTCCCGGTACGCGTACACGCTGGGGCTCGCCGGCATCGTGCTGGTGATGATCCCGGCCCTGCTGCCCGGCCGGTTCTCCGAGATCAACGGTGCCAAGCTCTGGATCCGGATCGGCAGCTTCTCCATCCAGCCCGGTGAGTTCGCCAAGCTCGCCCTGCTGGTCTTCTTCGCCTACTACCTGGTGCGCAAGCGGGAGGTCCTCTCGCTGGCCAGCCGGCGGTTCCTCGGCATCGACTTCCCCCGGGGACGGGACCTCGGCCCGGTGGTCGTGGTCTGGCTGATCAGCCTCCTCGTGCTCATCTTCGAGAAGGACCTGGGCACCTCGCTGCTCTACTTCGGCATGTTCGTGGTGACGCTCTACATCGCCACCGAACGGGTGAGCTGGCTGCTCATCGGCCTGCTGCTCTTCTTCGGCGGGGCGTACCTCGCCTACTTCCTGGGCAGCACGGTCGGTGGGCCGTTCGCCAACTTCTACCTTCGGGCCGAGATCTGGCTGGACCCGTTCGCCGACCCGCTCAACGACGGTTACCAACTGGTGCAGGGGCTGCTCGCCCTCGGCACCGGCGGCCTGTTCGGGGCCGGGCCGGGCGGCGGTGCCCCGGACGTGCTGCCCGAGGTGCAGAACGACTTCATCTTCGCCGGCATCGGTGAGGAGATCGGGCTCTTCGGCCTCTCCGCCCTGCTGGTCGTCTACCTGCTGATCGTCCAGCGCGGGCTGCGGGCCGCGCTCACCGTCCGGGACTCGTTCGGCAAGCTGCTCGCCGGCGGTCTCGCCTTCACCCTCGGCCTCCAGGTCTTCGTGATCCTCGGCGGGATCAGCGGGCTCATCCCGCTCACCGGCCAGACCACGCCGTTCCTCTCCGCCGGTGGTTCCTCGCTGATGGCGAACTGGCTTCTGATCGCCACCCTGTTGCGGATCTCGGACGCCGGTCGGCGTCCGGTCTCCGGTGGAGGGCCGGCCGCCCGACCGGGCAGCGGCAATCCGCCCGAGCAGCTCCACGGTGCCCCTACGGAGGTGATCCGCCCGTGAACGCACCACTCCGTCGGGTCGGCGTGGTCGTCATGATCCTGTTCGGTCTGCTCTTCCTCAACCTGAACTGGATCCAGGCGTACAAGGCCGACGAGTACCGCACCAGCGACTACAACGGCCGGGTCCAGGTCGCCGAGTACGACCGCAAGCGGGGCAACATCGAGGCCGGCGGCACCCCGGTGGCCACCAGCAAGGAGACCAACGGCAGCCTGAAGTACCTGCGCACCTACCCGGGCGGGGAGCAGTACGCGCACGTGCTCGGCTACAAGCCGGTCAACCTCGGGGACACCGGTATCGAGCGGGCCGAGGACGACTTCCTCGCCGGCACCAGCGACCAGCTCTTCGCCGACCGGTTCCGGGACATGCTCCGGATCACCGGCGAACCGTCCGGCGGCGGCAACGTGCTGCTCTCCGTCTCCAAGCGGGCGCAGGACACTGCGTTCACCCAACTGGCCGACAACCGGGTGGGCGCGACCAAGGGGGCGGCGATCGCGCTGGACCCGCGTACCGGCGCGGTCCAGGCCCTGGTCTCCATGCCGAGCTTCGACCCGAACCCGCTGGCCAGCCACAACGGTGGCGAGGCGTCGGCGGCGTACAACAAACTGGAAGGCGACCCGAACGGGCCGCTGAAGAACCGGGCGCTGGGCGAGACGTTGCCGCCCGGGTCGACCTTCAAGATCGTGGTGGCCGCCGCCGCGCTGGAGAACGGCGTCACCAAGGAGACCGCCATCCCGGCCGGCCCCAGCTACACCGCCCCGACCTCCGGTACGCCGATCCGCAACGCCGCCCCGTCGATCTGCCCCGAGGACGAGGTGACCCTGATGAACGCGGTCACCGAGTCGTGCAACACCGGCTTCGCCAAGCTCGGCGTCCGGCTCGGGGCCGACACGATCAAGGAGAAGGCCCGGCAGTTCGGGTTCGAGCAGGAGGACCTGACCATCGGCCACCTCGACGAGGCCGGACTGCCGGTCGCGGCCAGCCGCACCGGGGACATGAAGAACCCGGACGGCGGTGACGACCCGGCCGGGCTGGCGCAGTCGTCGATCGGTCAGTTCGACGTCCGGATGACCCCGTTGCAGGGTGCCCTGATCGCCGCCACGGTCGCGAACAACGGCAGCCAGATGCGGCCGTACCTGGTCCAGCAGCTGCTCGGCCCGGACCGGACGACCAACTACTACACCGCCGACCCGAAGCAGCTCCGGCAGCCGGTCAGCGGTCAGGTCGCCAACGACCTGCGGGACATGATGGTCAACGTGGTGCGCGAGGGCACCGGCCGCAACGCCCGGATCGACGGATACACCGTCGGTGGTAAGACCGGCACCGCGCAGGCCGGGGAGAACACCGACGACCACGGTTGGTTCATCGGCTTCGCCCTGGACAAGGACGGCAAGCCGGTGTCCGCCGTATGCGTCATGCTGGAGTCGGCGGGCGAGGGCGGCAGCGCCGAGGCGGCCCGGATCGCCGGCCAGATCATGCGGGCGGCCATCGCGGACCCCGGAGGGCGGTGACACATGCTCAGCCCCGGCGTCCAGCTCGGCAACCGCTACCGTCTCGACGAGCGGATCGCCAGCGGTGGCATGGGTGACGTCTGGCGCGGCACCGACCAGGTGCTCGGCCGGGTCGTCGCGGTCAAGAGCCTGCTTCCGGCGTTGCTGGACGAGCCGGGGTTCGCCGAGCGGTTCCGTGGCGAGGCGCGCACCATGGCGACCATCAACCACCCCGGCGTGGTCGACATCTACGACTTCGGCAGCGACCAGCAGATCGCCTTCCTGATCATGGAGTACGTCGAGGGGGACGCCCTCTCGGCGACCCTCAACCGGGTCGGTCGGCTCACCCCGGCCCGGACGATGGCGCTGGTGGCCCAGGCGGCGGACGCCCTGCACGCCGCACACGGCAAGGGCATCGTGCACCGCGACGTGAAGCCCGGCAACCTGCTGGTCCGGCCGAACGGCACGCTGGTGCTGACCGACTTCGGCATCGCCCGTTCCGAACTGGTCGGCCAGCTCACCGCCGCCGGGTCGGTGCTCGGCACCGCCTCGTACATCTCCCCGGAGCAGGCGGCGGGCGCGGTGGCCACCCCGGCCTCCGACGTCTACGCCCTCGGGGTGGTCGCCTACCAGTGCCTCGCCGGTCGCCGGCCGTTCGAGGGGGACAACCCCCTGGAGATCGCGATGCGGCACGTCCGGGAGACCCCGCGTCCGCTCCCGGCGGACATCCCCCCGTCGGTCCGCGCGCTCGTCGACCGGGCCATGGCCAAGGACCCGACGGCCCGCTGGCCGAGCGCCGCCGCCCTGGCCGGCGCGGCCCGGCAGGTCAAGGCCGCCCTCGCCCACCAGAACCGACCCGGCGGTCGGGCCCGGCCGGTCTCGGTGGCCCCCTCCTCGCCGGCCATCCCGCCGGGCACCCCGCCGGCCCGGGCGCAGGTCCCGCCGCCACAGCGGCAGCACCCCCGCCCGCCGGTCGCGCCGCCGCCGCAGGCCCGGCCGCCGGCAGCTGCTCGTCCGGCCGCCTCGGTGCCGGTGTCCCCGCCCCGCCCGGCGCCGCAGGTGGTGCACCGCCCGGTCGCCCCGCCGCCGGCCACCCCGTCGCATCCGTCGATGGCGCCTCCCGGCTATCCCCGGGGCGCGGCCCCCGTCCCGTCGGCTCCGCCGCGACCGGTCGGGTACGCCTACCAGCCCGGCCCACCCGTGACGGACAGCGGGCCGCGTGCCCGGACCGTCCTGGTGGTCATCGCGCTCGCCGTGCTGGTGCTGATCTGTTCCGGCGTGATCTCCTACCGGTTGCAGGCCGACGATTCGACGGCCAGCTCGGCCGGCCTGCTCCGGTCACCGAGCGTGATGTCCGAGGTGCCGACGGCCAGCGGAGATGACGACGGTGTCCCGTCGTCGTACCGTCGGATGGGACTGCCCGTGCCGGGTGGCGACGGGACGACGACGAGCGAAGGACGACAGACGCGATGACTGCGCAGGCCCGCCTGCTGGGTGGCAGGTACCAGGTCGGCGAGCTTCTCGGCTACGGCGGCATGGCCGAGGTGCACCGCGGTCGTGACCTGCGGCTCGGCCGGGATGTCGCGATCAAGATGCTCCGGGCCGACCTGGCCCGCGACGCGACCTTCCAGATGCGGTTCCGCCGCGAGGCGCAGAACGCGGCCTCGCTCAACCACCCCGCCATCGTCGCCGTCTACGACACCGGCGAGGAGACCGCCCCGACCGGCGAGACCCTGCCCTTCATCGTCATGGAGTTCGTCAACGGGCGCACCCTGAAGGAGGTGCTGGGCGCGGAGGGCCGTCTCCAGCCCCGCCGGGCCCTGGAGATCACCGCCGACATGTGCGCGGCGCTGGAGTTCAGCCACCGGCACGGCATCATCCACCGGGACATCAAGCCCGGCAACGTGATGCTCACCCTGACCGGCCAGGTCAAGGTGATGGACTTCGGCATCGCCCGGGCGCTGGCCAGCGGCGCGACCACGATGACGCAGACCAGCGCCGTGATCGGCACCGCCCAGTACCTCTCCCCCGAGCAGGCCCGGGGTGAGGCGGTGGACGCCCGGTCGGACGTCTACGCCGCTGGTTGTGTCCTGTTCGAGCTGCTCTGCGGCCATCCGCCGTTCGTCGGGGACAGCCCGGTCAGCGTCGCGTACCAGCACGTCCGGGAAGCACCGCCGACGCCGAGCGACATCAACCCGGACGTCACGCCGCCGCTCGACGCGATCGTGCTGAAGGCGCTGTCGAAGAACCCGCTCAACCGGTACCAGAGCGCCGGGGAGATGCGGGCCGACCTCCTCCGTGCCGCCGCCGGACGTCCGGTGGCCGCCACGCCGGTGCTCCGCGAGGACGAGACGGCGGCGATGGGACCGGCACCTGCGGCGGCTGCCTTCCCGGCTGCGGCGACCGCCGCGCAGACCCGGCAGATCCCCGCCCGGGTGGGCGACCCGCGTCGACGCCGCGCCTCGTCCTGGGTGATCGCCACGCTCGCCGGCCTCGGCGTGCTCGCGGTGATCGCACTGGTCGCCGGCCTGCTCCTGCTCCAGAACCGGGAGACCAGCGTTCCGGTGCCCGACCTGGCCGGCAAGACCCGGGAAGTGGCGACCGCCGACCTGGCCGGCGCCAAGTTGCGGGCCCAAATCGGCGAGCCGGTGCTCAGCAGCGACTGCAAGAAGGACACCGTCGTCCGGCAGGAGCCGCCGGCCGGCGAGGAGGTCGGCGAGAACCAGACGGTCACGCTGCACTTCTGCGGCGGCAAGCCGGTGGTCACCATCCCGGCCAACCTGATCGGTTCGAAGTTCGAGAACGTCGAGGCGCAGCTCAAGGCGCTGAAGCTCACCGTGGAACGCAAGGACGTCAACAGCGACGAGCCCGAGGGCCTGGTCGTCAAGCTGACCCCGACGTCCGGGAAGACCGTCGAGGAGGGCGGCAAGGTAGTCGTCGAGGTCTCCCGGGGCAACGTCCGCGAGGTGCCGAACGTGGTCGGCGAGAGCGAGGAGGACGCCCGGGAGGAGCTGGAGGACGCCGGCTACCGGGTGAGCGTCCGCAACGGCGCGGAGGTGCCGGAGGACGAGGCGGGCAAGGTCACCGGCCAGAACCCGCGCGGCGGGACCTCGCTGGCCCGGGGGCAGACGGTGACCATCACGGTCAGCCGGCCGGAGCCCGAGCCGGACCCGAGTGGCACGCCCCCGGCGACGCCCAACCCGACGCCGACGCCGACCGACGGCGGTGGCGGTGGCGGTGGCCTGCCGTTCCCGACCATGCCGCCCCGCGACGAGGCCTCCCGCCGGAACTGACGCCGCGACGCCTCCCGGCAGAGTCGACGCCGACGATGCCGGGAAGCGGTGGCTTCGCCGCGATCGCGGCCTACCGGCGCTGCTCCGTGCCAGCCGACCGGCGCCTCGGTGAGGTGTCGCCGCCGCTGGCGACGGAGGGTGAGGGCGGGGTGCCTGTCAGGCGGTGGCGAAGGCGGCCAGGCGGCGGGCGTCGACCTCGGCGGCCAGCTCGGGAGCCCGCTCCCGGGCCGCCGTGAAACCGCAGGTGGCGAGCCAGTTGGCCAGCATCAGGTGGCCACCTTCGGTGAGCACGGACTCCGGGTGGAACTGGACCCCCTCGACCGGCAGGGTGCGGTGACGCATCGCCATCACCACCCCGGAGCCGGTCCAGCCGGTCACCTCCAGCTCGTCGGGCAGGGTCTCGGGCAGCACCGCCAGCGAGTGGTAACGGGTCGCGGTGAACGGGTCGGGCAGCCCGGCCAGGACCCCGGTGGAGGAGTGCCGCACCAGCGATGTCTTGCCGTGCAGCAGCTCCGGGGCACGCGCCACGGTGGCCCCGAACGCCTCACCGATCGCCTGGTGGCCGAGACAGACGCCGAAGATCGGCAGCTCGCCGGCGTACCGGTGGACGACGTCGAGACAGATACCGGCCCGGTCCGGGCTGCCCGGCCCCGGGGAAAGCAGGATCCCGGCGGCACCGACCCGGCCCACCTCGTCGACGTCGATCTCGTCGTTGCGGCGTACCTCGCAGTCCACGCCGAGCTGGCCGAGGTACTGCACCAGGTTGAAGACGAACGAGTCGTAGTTGTCGATCACCAGTACACGCATCGACTCACCTGTCCGGAGAGGGGGGCGGGGTGTTGTTCTGCTCCGTGTCGTACGGCAGGTCGTGGTCGTCGCCGGAGGGCTCGTCGCCGGTCACCCCGGAGTCCCCGCCGGCCGGGCCACCGGGCACCTCGGCGTCCTGGGTGACCTGCACGTCGTCGAAGGGGAGCAGCGGCTCGGCCCAGGGGAAGACGACGTACCAGAGCAGCGCGACCGTAGCCGAGGCGAGCAGCACCGAGCCGATCAGCTTGCCGGCCAGCCCGAACGGCAGCTTCCGCCAGATCCACCCGTACACGACCTCAGCCCTCCAGCTCGGTCGGGCGTCCCGCCGACTTGTCCTGTGAGCGTTCCATCTTCGCGTGGATGATCAGCCGCTCGTAGTTGTCGAACTTCGGGTTGCACGTGGTGAGGGTCAGCATCCGCTCGGTCGGCTTGGCTCCGGGTCGGCCGGGAACCGGTGCGACCACCTCGACCTGCGAGGGCTTGACGATCCGCGACTGGGAGACGCGGTAGACGTACCACCTCTCCCTGGTCTCGACCACGATCGCGGCACCCTCGTCCAGCTCGTCCAGCCGCCAGAAGGTGGCTCGGTTGCGGTGTCCGGCGACGGAGAAGTTGCCCAGCTCACCGGGCATGGCGCTCGCCGGGTAGTGGCCCGGGGCGTACCGGATGTCCTTCTGGGTGACACCCTCGACCACGACCCAGTTCTTGTCGAGGCTGGGGATGTAGAGCCCGGCGATCGGCTTGCCGTTCACCGGCGGGGACGGCGTGGTGCGGGGACCCGGGGTCGCCGACGGCGCGACGGTCGGGTCGCCCTGCGGGCCCCACGCCTGTTCCAGTTGCTGGCTGAGGTCGCTCTGGTGGGCGCCGACGATGGCGGACTTGCCCCACACCTCGTACCCGGCGAAGAGGAGCACCACCAGGCCGAAGGTGATGAGGAGCTCGCCGCTGACCCGGACGCCGGTGCGCAGCCGGGACCAGACGGTGGGACGGGTCAGCTCGGAGTAGACGCTGCGGTAGCCCTCGTCGGTCTGCTCCGGGCGTAGCTGCACCACCCGCTCGCCCCGGCGGGGCTGGGGTGGTGGGCCGGCGGGCGCGGCGGCGGCCGGTTCGTCGTCCCGGGGCGGGAGGCGGGGGACGGCACCCATCAGGGCCGTCGTGTCGTGGGCCGGGGCGGGCGCGGTCGGCCGGACGGCCTGCAGGCCACCGGTCCCCGGTCCCCGGTCGGGCCGCCTCGGCGGGTTCCGGTCGTCGATCTGCCGGATGGGACCCCGCTCGGTGTCGTGCCGCGTCGTCGGCGGTACGGCCGGGATCTGCGCGGTGGGCTCCTCGCCACGCGGGCCGAGTGCCGCGACGACCACGGTCGGCCTCTCGGTCTCGCGGCCTGCCACCTGGCCGGCGACCGGTCCGGCGGGGCGGGTCGGCGGTGCCCACGGCGGGGGCACCGGCGCCGGTGCGGACCGGGGCGGGCCGGTCGGCGCAGCGGCGGCCGGAGGTGGCGGGCTGGGACGCGGTGGAACCGGGTCCGGCCAGCGCCGGGCGGCGGACTGTCGCGGCTCGCCCGAGCGGTCCACGCGGGGGATGACGGCGGTGGGTTCCTCCGGGGGACCGGCGTGGTGCCACCCCTGACCGTTCCCTCGGTGGTCCTCGGGCGTTCCGGTCACCGAGGCACCTTCGCCGAACGGAGCGCTGTCGAACCCTCGAACGCCGGCACGCCGACCGTGGAGACGGTCTCGCGGTAGCCGAGCTGGTAGTGGTCGACCGCGTCCTTGAACAACCGGACTCCCTCGGAGGCGGCGAGGGCCCGCTGGAGGGCAGCGGGGTCGCCGATCGCTACGATCTTGAACGGAGGGGAGTACACCCGGCCGTGCAGCAGCAGGGTGTTACCCACGCAGCGTACCGCGCTGGTGCTCAGGACGCGGACGTTCATGATTGACATGGCCTCCGCGCCCCCTGCCCAGAGCGCGTTCACGACCGCCTGGACGTCGCCCTGGTGAACGACCAGGTCGTCGTTGCTGGCCCCTTCGGGCAGGCTCTCGAGCCGTCGGGCGTCGTCGAGCTCGACGGTGACTCCCGAACCGGTGAGCGCGGTGAACCCGGCGGACTGTCGGCTGGCTGCCGCCCGGCCACGTTCCGCGGCGATCGGCTGGTCGGTGTCGGCGAGCGCCTCGGTCTGCTGCTCCACGTTCGCCCGGAGCCTCGCCGCCTCCGCCTCGCGCTCCGCCACCCGCTGCCGGGTGTCGTCGATGAGCTGGGTGAGCTGCGGCCGGCGGTCCTCGCGGAGGGCGGTGCCCCCGGCGGTGGTGGCGGTGGTGGTGAAGAGCAGGCCGGCTGCGGCGGCGATCAGTGGTACGCCGAGCGACCACCCCGGGCGTCGCTGACGCGGGCGTCGGGGCAGCAGTCCGGCTACTGCCCGCCGGAGCACCTTCTGCCAGGACGCCGCGCCGGATGTGTACTCCACCGAGCGCTCCTTTCCCTGGTGTCACCCGTCAGAACGGGCTCGGCACCCGATCAGTTCCGCTCTTTTCGGTCACTACCCGCATTCGATTGACCCCGTTCATGGCCTGAACGGGTCTCTCGGACTACGCTAGCTGTCGAAACATTATTGGCCATGGACCGTCGCCCTCGCGCCCGGTTGTCAGGCCGGACGAGGTCGTATCCCCTCTTGGAGAGCGTCGTGCCCAAGTCACAGGTCCGCAAGAAGAAGGTGTACACCCCGCCCACGGACGTGCGTCCGACGGCGACGGCGTCGACGCGCAAGCCCAGCCCGGTCTGGCTGCCGGTCCTGGCCGTGTCGTTGATCGTCTTCGGCATCGGCTGGCTGGTGGTCTACTACCTCTCCGAGCAGGCCTACCCGGTCGCCGCGTGGGGCTACTGGAACCTCGCCGTCGGCTTCGGGGCCATGGTCGCCTCGCTGGTCGTGCTCTCCCGCTGGCGCTGAGCGCCGGCAGCTGTCGTCGTCCCGGTCCGGCACGCCGTGCTGGCGTGGCCGGACTCCGGCATGCGCCGACCCGACGGTCGCCGCGGTGACCCGACCGATGGGCGTGTCGTGCCTGGGCGTCACCCGGCGGAACCCCTGATCGGCGCAGGTCGGCCCATCCTTCTAAGGTGTGCGCAGGGCGGCGTGGCCCGATGCGAGGTTCCTCACGTTACTACTGGGTAACCTTGCGCGTAGGCTGCACTGCATGACGGAGCGGAGCGACGTCATCGGCCGGTCAAGGTCAGGGATCGCGGTGGTCAGCCGGCGACGCGCCCCGACGCCGGTCGCCGAACCGCTCGCCAGGCAGTAGACCGGGGAGGCCAACGCTATGGGCAGCGTCCAGCTCGTCACAACGATCCTCGCCGCCGCCATCACCACACTGGCGGTGTGGCTGGCCGTGCAGGCGGTGCTGCGGATCGTCGCAGTCGTCCGGCTCGGACAGCCGGATCCGGCGCGGTTCGGCGACACGCTCACCCGGACCAGGACGATGCTGGCCGAGACGGCCGGGCACACCCGCATGCTGCGCTGGAGCGTGGTGGGTGCGGCCCACTGGTTCGTCATGGTCGCCTTCGTGGTGCTCTCGCTGCTGGTCCTTGAGGCGTACTTCGAGGTGGTCTCGCCCACCGGTGGCCTGCCGCTGATCGGGGGTTGGGCGGCCTACGGCCTGGTCACCGAGCTGATCGGCATCCTCGGGACGGTCGGCATCGTGGTGCTGATCGCCATCCGGATCCGCAACCGGCCCGGCCGGCCGGGCGGACGCTCCCGCTTCACCGGCTCGACCATGTGGCAGGGCTACTTCGTCGAGGCGGTGGTCCTCGCCGTTCTGGTCATGGGCTTCCTGATCCGGGGCTTCAAGGTCGCCACCGACCACTTCGAGTACCCGACCTGGGCCACCCCGGTCAGCCACGCGGTCGGCGCGGTGCTGCCGGACTGGGAGGCCGGGGTCAGTGTCGCCGCCCTCATCAAGATCATGATTTCGATGACCTGGCTCATCGTGATCGCGCTGAACGTGACCATGGGCGTGGCCTGGCACCGCTTCCTGGCCTTCTTCAACATCTACTTCAAGCGTGACCCGGGCCGGGCCGGCTCCGGTCTGGGCGCGCTCCGCCCGATGATGAGCAACGGCAAGCCGCTCGACTTCGAGGAGGCCGACCCGGAGTCCGACCAGTTCGGCGTCGCCCAGGTCGAGCAGTTCACCTGGAAGGGCCTGCTGGACTTCAGCACCTGCACCGAGTGCGGTCGCTGCCAGTCGCAGTGCCCGGCCTGGAACACCGGCAAGCCCCTCTCCCCGAAGCTGCTCGTGCTCAGCCTGCGCGACCACGCGTACGCGAAGGCCCCGTACCTGCTGGCCGGGGGCGGCAAGGACCTCACCGGCGAGGAGAAGGCCACCGCGGCCCAGCTCGCCCACGTGGACGTGCTCGCGCTCGCCGAGGCGGAGAAGCCGCTGATCGGTGGGGCCGAGGAAGGCGGGGTCATCGACCCGGACGTGCTCTGGTCCTGCACCACCTGCGGCGCCTGCGTCGAGCAGTGCCCGGTCGACATCGAGCACGTCGACCACATCGTCGACATGCGGCGCTACCAGGTGCTGATCGAGTCGAGCTTCCCCTCCGAGGCCGGCGTGATGCTGCGCAACCTGGAGAACAAGGGCAACCCGTGGGGCGCCCCGCAGAACACCCGGGAGGACTGGACCAAGGGCCTGGACTTCCAGGTGCCCCGGGTCGGTGAGGTGGAGGACTTCGAGTACCTCTTCTGGGTCGGCTGCGCCGGGGCGTTCGAGGACCGGGCCAAGAAGACCACCCGGGCCGTCGCCACGCTGCTGCACGAGGCCGGTGTGAGCTTCGCCATCCTCGGCGAGGGGGAGACCTGCACCGGTGACCCGGCCCGACGGATCGGCAACGAGTTCGTCTTCCAGATGCTCGCCCAGCAGAACGTGGAGACCCTGAACGAGGCGTTCGAGGGGCGGGAGAAGACCAAGCGCAAGATCGTCGCGACCTGCCCGCACTGCTTCAACACCCTGGGCAACGAGTACGGCCAGCTCGGCGGCGAGTTCGAGGTGGTCCACCATACGCAACTCCTGGCCCACCTGGTCTCGACCGGCAAGCTCACCCCGGTCCAGCCGGTCGACGGTGGGGTCACCTACCACGACCCCTGCTACCTGGGTCGGCACAACCGGATCTTCGCCCCGCCGCGCGAGGTGCTCGGCTCCTCCGTGCAGGAGGCCGTCACCGAGATGCCCCGCAACAGCGAGCGCTCCTTCTGCTGCGGCGCTGGCGGCGCCCGGATGTGGATGGAGGAGCGGATCGGCAAGCGGATCAACGTGGACCGCGTCGAGGAGGCGATGTCCACCGGCGCGAAGACCATCGCGGTCGGCTGCCCGTTCTGCTCGACGATGCTCAACGACGGGGTCAACGGCAAGGGCGCCGGCGAGCAGGTCGAGGTCGTCGACGTCGCCAGCGTGCTGCTCCGTTCGGTGAAGCCGGCGCAGGACCGCGACGGCCAGCCGGCCGAGCCGGTAACCGGCTGAGCCGACCCGCTCGGGCCCGTACCCGTCGGACCGGCTCGGGCGCGCGCCGGGGGACTCGCCCTTTCCGACGCTGTAGAGCTGCCCCGTCTGCGCTACCCGTGATCGCGGTGGCACGGACGGGGCAGCTCTACAAGCACGCCGTGATGCTCCCGGGACTCGCGGTGAGGTCCGACCGAGGTGCGTGGCGGCGATGCGCCGGCTCGGCGCGGGCGGAAGCTGCCGCCATCTCCGGCTGGGCCGGCACGGTGGGTGCCCACATGATTGCCGGAGCGTGATTTGAGGTCCCCTCGCCTTGATATCGTCCCGTTGCTTCCCTAATGTGGGGCACCGGCCGCTGTGGATCGTCTGCCCCGCCATCCTCTCCCTCGCGGGGCGCCCGGTGGTCTGGTCGCCAAAGGAGTTCGGTGCCGGTGGCAACCCTGCCCCCTCAGCGTCACGCACCGGATCGGCTCCCCACTCGTCCGGGTGGGTTGCGCCGGTTCGTTCGCACCCTCGTCACCCTGTCCGCCGCTGCCGTGGTCGGTGCCGGCCTGCTCGCTGCCCCCGCGTACGCCGCGCCCACTCCCGAGGAGATCGAGGCGCAGATCGACAAGCAGTGGGAGCAGTTGGAGCCCACGATCGAGAAGTACAACGAGGTCCGCAGCCAGCTCAAGGTCAACCAGAAGAAGTCGGCCGACCTGGAGAAGAAGATCGAGCCGCTCGCGTTGCAGAGCGACATGGCCATGAACCGGATCGGGGCCCTGGCCTCCCGGCACTACATGACCGGCCCGTCCCAGGAGATCGGCGCGCTGCTGGTCAGCGCCAAGCCGGGCACCCTGGCCGAGCAGATGGGCATGCTCGACCGACTCGCCGCCCACCAGCGCAAGGAACTCCAGGGGGTGGTGGAGATCCGGACCAAGTACGAGGTCGAGAAGCAGAAGCTGGACACCATCATCACCAGCCAGACCCAGCAGGAGAAGGACCTGGCGGCGAAGAAGACCACGATCGACGCCGAGATCAAGCGGCTGCGGGCATCCATGCCGAAGACCGCGGTCAGCGCCCCCGGCTGCCCGCTCATCAAGGGTGTGATCAGCAGCGCCGCCAACACCGCCATCAGGACGGCCTGCGCCCAGGTCGGTGACCCGTACGTCTGGGGCGCCACCGGGCCGAACTCCTTCGACTGCTCCGGGCTGACCCAGTACGCCTACAAGGCCGCAGGCATCCACCTGACCCACTTCACCGGCGCGCAGTGGCGCGAGACGAAGGTGATCAGCCGCGCCGAGGCCCGCCCCGGTGACCTGGTCTTCTTCTTCAGCGACCTGCACCACGTCGGGCTCTACCTGGGTAACGGCATCATGGTGCACGCCCCACGCGCCGGCAAGCCGGTGCAGGTGGCCAGCATCAGCCACATGCCGGTCGCAGGCTTCCGCCGCCCGTACTGACCGACTCTTCCGCGAAGGGCCCCGGCCATCGGCCGGGGCCCTTCGCGCTGGGCGAACGAACCGTGCCCACAGTGGTTACTGTCGGAAATCAGCAGGTGGCACTCCCGCGAACCGTGTTGCGGATCGACGACGGTCGTCTCTAACCTCGGCACTTGCCGAGCCGGTGACAGGTCCGCCAGTCCGAGGCGGCAACGGCTCGACACCGCCGAATCGCACGACGGCGGCCGTCTGCTGGAGAAGGAGCCGGCCGACCGGCACGTCGCCACAACGAGAAACGTCGCCACAGCACGAGCGAACCGGGGAACCACCAGCACCATCGGGGTGAATCCGTACCCAAGGTAGGGCGCTCCCTTCCCGCCCGAACCCGTCAGCTAACCCGGTAGGCGGTCAACGGAAGAAGGAGTCAGGAGCCCGGTGGCACACCATGCCCCGCGGCGATCGTCCGTCCGGACGGCCCCGGCTGCCCGGACGACGGCTGCGCCGCGTCCATGCTGGTCCCGCTTCACCACCGTCTTCACCGTCCTCGTCGGAGCCACCGTCCTCGTGACGGGCGGCACCGGCGTGGCCCACGCCGAACCCTCGGTCGCCGAGATCGAACGCCAGATCGACCGGGAGTGGAACGCCCTCGAACCGGTCATCGAACAGCACAACGCCACCCGCCAGGCGCTCACCGCCAAACGACGGGAGGCGGGGGCGCTCGCCGCCCGGATCGGGCCGCTGAGCCGTCAGGTCGACCAGGCGATGAGCAAGGTCGGCGGGCTCGCGGTACGGGCGTACAAGGGGGAGAACGCCTCCGCCCTCAACGCCATGCTGGCGGACCCGACACCGGCCACCGTCGTCCACCAACTCGAACTGCTCGACCAGTTCGCCCGTCGGCAGCAGGCCGACATCCGCCACGTGGTCGAACTGCGGGACCAGCTCGGCGCCCGCAAGGCTCCGCTGGACCGGCTGATCACACAGCTCAGCCAGGCCGAACGCCAGTTGGACGCGAAGCGGCGGCAGATCGACGCCGACATCGCCCGCCTTCAGAAGATGCGCCTGGCGGCGTACGGCAACGGCGCTGGCACCAGCCTGCGTCCCGCCCCCTGCCCGGCCGCCTACCCCGGCGGTGCCGCCGGAAAGGCCGTCACGTTCGCCTGCGCGCAGATCGGCAAGCCCTACGTCTGGGGCGCCGAGGGGCCGAACGCGTACGACTGCTCCGGGCTCACGCTCGCCGCCTGGGCCCGGGCCGGGGTCGCCCTGCCGCACAACGCCGCCCAGCAGCGACGGGTGACCGCCCGGGTGGGCCAAAGCGAGCTACGCCCCGGGGATCTCGTCTTCTACTACTCCGACCTGCACCACGTCGGCATGTACGTCGGCAACGGCTGGCTGGTGCACGCCTCCCGGGCCGGCGCGCCGGTGAAGATGAAGCGGGTCGACGACGGCCCGGTGCACAGTTACGGCCGCCCCGGCTGAGGTGGTAGCAGGGGTCCCCTGTTACCGCTTTTTGCGTAGCAGGGGACCCCTGCAGGCACCCGGCGAAGCCGCGCACACACCACCACCGGCACAACGACGGGTGTCGGGGCGGTGGGTGGCGGGACAGCGGTGGGGTCAGCGAGTGGGCCAGGTGCGCCAGTTCCGCCAGGCCCGACTCGGGGTGGGCCCGCGCTGCCCCTGGTAGCGGGAGCCGTAGACGGCGGAGCCGTACGGATGCTCGGCCGGCGAGGAGAGCCGGAAGATGCAGAGCTGGCCGATCTTCATACCGGGCCAGAGCGTGATCGGCAGGTTGGCCACGTTGGAGAGTTCCAACGTCACGTGCCCGGAGAAGCCAGGGTCGATGAAACCGGCGGTCGAGTGGGTGAGCAGGCCGAGCCGGCCCAGACTCGACTTGCCCTCCAGCCGGCCGGCGAGCTGGTCGCCCAGCGAGATGACCTCCAGCGTGGAGGCGAGCACGAACTCGCCGGGGTGCAGCACGAAGGGCTCCCCCTCGGGCACCTCCACCAACGAGGTGAGATCGTCCTGCTGCATCGCCGGGTCGATGTGCGTGTAGAGGTGGTTGTTGAAGACCCGGAAGAGCCGGTCCAGGCGTACGTCGATGCTGGAGGGCTGCACCAGACTCGCGTCGAACGGTTCCAGCGCCAGCGTGCCAGCCTTGATCTCGCTGACGAGGTCCCGGTCGGAGAGCAGCATCGCACCACCATATCCAGTGCCGTAGCCTCCCCGATCCGGCGGGTGACCAGCGCGTCGGACTGCTCTTTCGTACGCGTGTTCGATAGAATGTCGGTATGGCTTCCTGGTCCGAGTTCGCCACCGACGAGCCCCGCCTCGCCGACGCGATCCGCCTTCTCCTGCAGCAGTACGGCCCCGGCTTCGGCTACCTGGCCACGGTCCGGGCCGACGGTGGCCCCCGGGTCCACCCGGTCTCCCCGGTCATCACCGACGAGGGGCTCTTCTGCTTCGTCATCGACTCGCCGAAGCGCCGCGATCTGGAGCGCGACGGGCGGTACGCGCTGCACTCGTTCCCGCCGGAGGAGAGCGACGACGAGGCGTACGTGGCCGGGCACGCCCGGCCGGTCACCGACCAGGCCCGGGTGGCCCGGCTGGCGGAGTGTTTCCGGGCCGAGCCACGGGCGGACTGGCGGTTGTTCGAGTTCACCGTCGACGTGGCGATGCTCGCCCGGCGCGATCACGTCGGGCCGGAGGCTTCCGGCGTGGGGCAGGGCGGTCCGGCGGTTCAGGTCTGGCTGGACCCTCGGGCACGTGACTCACCGGGTGCCGGCCAGCCGTCGGCACCAGGACCACGGGTCGGGCGACGGCGGGCCGCGCATCGGGCCGCGGCCTGAGCCTGGACACGCCGATGCCGGCTCCGTCGGACGGAGCCGGCATCGGGCGGTACGTCAGCGCCGTCAGGCGGCGCGGTAGGCGTTCCACGCGGTCAGCATGCGGCTGGCCTGGCCTGCGGTGAACTGGTACATGCACGAGTCGTAGGTGTAGTCCATGAAGTTGGTGATCGGGTCCACGCCGGCAGTGGCGCAGGTGTCCCGACCGGTCGGGCACTCGAACGCCGGCGACGCCTCCGCCGGGGTGTCCGAGACGCCGTCGCCGGAGCCGGAGCAGCCGCCCTGGAAGGTGTGGTACAGGTTCAGCCAGTGGCCGACCTCGTGGGTGCCGGTGTCGCCCTGGTTGTAGTTGGTGGCGGTGCCGCCCGGCAGCGACTCGCTCAGCACGACGACGCCGTCCATGCTGTTGAGCCGGCGGGTCGGGAAGGTCGCCCAGCCGAGCAGGTCGTCGCTCAGTTCGCCGAGGTAGATGTTGAGCGTGCCCTTGCCGCCCTCACGCAGCGAGGTCTTCATCGAGCGCTCGGCCGAGGAACCCTGCACGATCGGGTACCACGCCGGGTTGGTGACCCGGTTGATCTTCTGAAGCTGGAAGGCGAACGCGGTGGCCGTGCCGCCGGTCGCACCGCTGAAGGACTGGTTCAGCACGCTGATCTGCGAATTGACCATCGAGTCCGGGATGTTGCCCCCGGCCCGGGTGCTGTCCCGCTGGATCACGTGCACCACGACCGGGATCGTGATCGAGGCGTTCGCCACCGGACCCTGCTTGAGGTCGGTCCGCTTGGCCCGAGCGGCCAGCACGGCGGCGAGGTCCGCCTCGCGCTCACGGACCTGCTGCGGGGTCAGCTCGTTCGGCTCGTGCTTGGCAATGCCGCCGACCTTGATCTTCGAGTGGGCATGGGTGTCGGCCGGCTCGACGCAGGCCTCGTCCGCGTGGTCCGCATGGGCCGCCGCAGGAGCGACACCGATTGCCGCCGTGCTGAGCAGCAGGGCGAGGGTCGTGGTGGCGACACCGGCCACACGCCGGGTCAACAGATTAGGACGAAGGCCCATGTGTCCACCTCTTTCTCTCGACGTGACAAGAGGCGTGTCACACCGAGGCTGAGAATCTTGGGGCAGAGGCTACATCTCATCGACACATTTGAAAATGGGCATGTGTTGCTGCGCTGTAACGGTTGGTCACGTCCGGGTCGACGAAGCTCGGGTGCTGTCTCCGGGGCCGCCCGTTCCGACCGGTCGAGGGCGGAGCACGGGTCTCCCCGGCGACGCGGGTCGCCGCAAAGGGGTACCTTGGTGCGGACGGCGAGCCGCTCAGGTACAGTGGTGCCGCCTGCGGGTGTAGTTCAATGGCAGAACATCAGCTTCCCAAGCTGACAGTGCGGGTTCGATTCCCGTCACCCGCTCCACCACGAAGGCCCTGGTCAGGACGCAAGTCCTGACCAGGGCCTTCGATGTTCCAAGGTCAACGATCACGCGGCGTGCTGTTGACGTGCCATTAGCTGTTGGCGCTTGTGGGCCTTACGCTGCTAGTAGGTCGGTCAGTGCTGCCATGTGGGCGACACGCTGGCGGTGTTGTCGGGCTTGTAGCACTAGGTTGGCGACGACCAGCGCGGGGTCAGAGTCGGCTATCTCAATCCGTAGGTTGTCGCGTACCCATGGAGCAACCTCGCTCCATCGGTAGAACACTGTGCCTTCCCGAGCGGGGTTGACGGGGGGTGGGAAGTTGCCTGGTCCTCGTTCGCCGCTCGCGTACCGTCGCACAGACTCTCGGCTCTGCCCGATACGCTCGGCGACATCAGCCAACGTAACAAGATCCTGATCGAGGATACGGAGCGCGACCAGGCCGACCTCGTCGAGGCTGTGTACAGCGGTAGCGATCGCGTCCGCCATGGTCTCCGCCTCCCGGTCGAACTCTGCGATCGGGAGATTGTTCTCAGTGCCGAAGGCTGCGTCGTCGCAGCCGGCAACGAACAGGGCGTCCAGCTCGGCATCGGTAGGCTGCCGATCGAGCACCACCGTAAAGATGTGTGTTGTCATGGCCTACCTCCTTCCAGCCTTACGTGGTGGCGGATGACCCCTCCGGCGGCAAGGGGTGGATGTGACTGCGCGTGAACCGTTCGATCTGTTTTGCATGGCTGCCCGCGTCGCGCGGCGTAGACCAGACGCCTCGGGTAGCGGAGCAACGTTCACAGATCACCTGTCCCCACCGATGGCCCCGGTGGATCTCATCAACGATGAGGCCAGCTTCAGCCGCCCGGCGAAGCGCATGCGCAATCTCCTTCTTGGGGTGGCGACCCGCCCTGACCATATTCCACTCCTAGGGGGATGGATGCCTTGATTTCGGACATGTTGGCTCCAAATCTGGTAGATCCTCCGCGCTCGGACTAATAGGGATGTTTTCCCAGCACGGAAGGGCCTGGTTGGGTGGCCAGCAGGAACGCGTGAAGGGGATGCAGGGCCTGCTGTCTGGTGCAATAGTACACCGCCCGGTGCAGTAGTGCACCAGGCTGGGTGTGCCTAGCCCACACCACACCGGGGCTGACCGCCTCAGCGCCGCCTACTCTGTCGCGGTGGGCGCGGGCAGGGTTTGGCGGCTGTACCACCGGGGCGAGCTGGTTGGCGAGATCGACGAGCAGAGTCACGACTTCCCGTGGACGTACGGCCGGTTCCGTCCGCTGTCGGGGTTCGAGCCGCTGCGTCCGCTCTTCGTCGCGTGGAACGCCGCCGTCGATGCCGAGGACGACGAGGCGATGGAGCGGGCCTACGACGCCGTGCGGGCCGCCGTCACGATGAGTCACCCGGACGGCCGCCAGGTGGCCGAGTTCCTGTTGAGCATCGAGGACGACGAGGCCGGGTTCCGGTGGCACGATGAGCCGTTCGAGGACGGGTAGGCCGGGCCATCCACGGGCCATAAGCCGGGGTAAAACCAGGCCAACCGAGGTCACCAGGGACCGTGCCGAACTGGGGAAACGCCGTACGACGGCCTGATCTTGTGCGATTCCCAGCTGACAGTGCGGGTTCGATTCCCGTCACCCGCTCCACTACAAAGGCCCTGTTCAGGACGCGAGTCCCGAGCCAGGGCCTTTGATGTCTCCGGTTCCCGTGATCCGATCGCGGGCACGCCCGAACACGTCAGATGCCGGCGGTTCCTCGCGTAGAGCGAACCATCACGGCTGTGGCCACTGCGGCTGCCGCATACGCCAACAGCACCGCCAGAGCCGTCCAGGCGATCCCCGCAGGTCGGACGCCGCAGCCCAGGACCGCACCAGCAGCTAGGCCGACGGCGGAAACGAGCCAAGGTCGCGGCAGCCGGCTCAGAAGCGCGACGACGAGGCCGGTCTGGTTGCAGAACGGCAGGCCACAGCCAAGGAGAACAATGCTCAGCACGCCGAGCGCGTCAGCGCTGTTGGTGTAGTTGCTGCTGTCCGCCCGCGCATACGCTTCGGCGAACCGGTACGCCAGATATGCCGCCGCCACAACAGCAGCACCAACGCCCGCCCCGCGGACCGCTAGGCCGAAGATCGCTCGGGTCGACATCCCGAGCATTGTCCCTCCCAGCCTGTCGCGCGTCTGCTTCAGTCGGACGGGTCATCCCGATTGTCGGCGGCTCACCGCTGATGCCGGACGCTGCCACCCCATGAGAGAACCGTTTGCCCTGCATCGCTCTGGCAACGGCGAGTGCCAACGCCCCGTGCGGCACCAGGCGCGTGAAGGTGAAGGACATCAGCGCTTCCCGTCAGCGACCGGCCGGTACGGCTGTCCCGTTCCGCCGCTGGTGGGTGACGTCGACGGCTCTGCTGCGCCTGTCCCGCACTCTTTCGTACTTTCGGAGGTGCCGGGCGGCGGATCGGCCGGAAATCCCAGGCCGTAGGGTGTGATCATGCGCATCGGCATCGTCATCCTCCCGGACCAGCGTTGGTCCGAGGCGCAGCGGCGCTGGCGGCAGACCGAGGAGTGGGGTTTCGACCACGCCTGGACCTATGACCACCTGGGCTGGCGCGACCTGGTCGACGGTCCCTGGTTCGATTCGATGTCGACGCTGACCGCCGCCGCGTTGGTGACCTCCCGGATCCGGCTCGGCACTCTGGTCGCCTCGCCCAACTTCCGGCACCCGGCGGCCTTCGCCCGACAGGTGACCACGCTGGACGACATCTCCGGCGGGCGGCTGCTGCTCGGCATCGGTGCGGGCGGCATCGGCTTCGACGCCACCGTGCTCGGCGGGGACACCCTGCCCCCGCGTCGCCGGGCGGACCGGTTCGGCGAGTTCACCGAACTGCTCGACCTGGTGCTCCGGCAGGACGGCGTGACCTGGCGTGGCGAGTGGTTCTCCGCGGTGGACGCCCGGAACAACCCGGGCTGTGTCCAGATGCCGAGGGTGCCCTTCGTGGTCGCCGCCAACGGGCCCCGCTCGATGCGGCTGGCCGCCCGCTTCGGTCAGGGCTGGGTCACCACCGGCACCGGCGGGAACGACCTGGAGGGCTGGTGGAAGTCGGTGGCGACGCTCGCCGCCCGGCTCGACGCCACTCTCGACGAGGCCGGTCGCGATCCGGCCACCCTCGACCGGTACCTGTTGCTGGATGCCGCCCCGGTCTTCTCGCTGACCAGCGCGGACTTCTTCGCCGACGCGGTCGCGCGCGCCGCGCGGCTCGGGTTCACCGACGTGGTGACCCACTGGCCACGGCTGAGCAGTTGGTACGCCGGGGACGAGAACGTGCTCTCCGAGGTCGCGGAGAACCTGCCCGAGCTGCGCCGCGTCTGAGCCGGTCGGCCGGAAGGCCGTCCGGTCCCTTGCCGTGCCGGTCCGGTCGGGGGCCGCTCAGGTGCCCAGGTCGCCGGTGGTGGTGCCACCCGCCCCGGCCGACTCGAGCCGCAGGCGGACACAGACGACGAGCGTGTCGTCGGTGACCGGGCTACCCTCGGTGGCCCAGAAGTTGCGGTGGCCGGTGCGCCACTCGTCGAGGTCCCGGTCGCCCTCTCCCTCAGAGCGGGCGAAGTCCCAGGTCACGTCCGCGAAGCGGACCACCTCGACGGCGGTGACCTCGACGACGCCGATCAGCGCGTCGTGGTCGTCGACCAGTGCCAGCCGTTCACCGACGTGCTCCAGCTCCTCGCCCTCCGTGGCGTACTCGCTGTGCAGTCCGGTCGTCGCGGTCTTCACCCCGGACAGCACGAGCGTGTTCAGCCGGTCCCGCATCGGGCCGGGCGTGCCGAGAGCGAGAGTGCGCAGGTCACCGATCCGTGGCCACATTCCGCCGAGGCTAACCGACCGGCTGCCCGACCGCCGCCGGATTTCGGGCCGGCTTGTGGGCGGGCCCGGCAGGCCTTGCGGGTGTCCGGCTGCGAAGGCGGGGCGGCGTCAGGGTTCGAGGCGGTCGGCCTGGAGCAGGGCGCGGACGCGCAGTTCGGCGCTGACCTGCGGTGGGCAGTCGGCGACCACCACGCTGGTTCCGACCGGCTCCGCGCCCCGAGCCGCGCAGAGCTGGTAGAGCGCCCGGACCTGCGCGCCGGTGGCGAGCCAGTCGTCGACCACCAGCACCCGGTCGCCCGGCCCGAGGTGCCGGTCCCGGACGCCGAGGGTGACGCGGCGGCCCCGGAAGTCGGGCGTGCTCTGCGCCCAGGTGGTCGGTCCGGGCGGCTGCCGTCCGTCTTCGGGTTTCTGCGCCGGGACGAAACCCACCCCCAGTGCGGTCGCAGCGAGCGGACCGAGGAGCAGACCGGTGACGGCGGGTGAGATCACAACGGTGGGCGCGGTGGCGCGGAACGGTGCCACCAGCGCCGGCCCGATCTCGGCCAGCACGTACGGGTCGCGCCACCAGCCGGAGACGTCGCTGACCAGATGGCTGCTCTCCGGGCCCGGATCCGACCAGCGGAACAACTCGACGAGGCGCTGACTCAGCTCGGTGGACACCACTCCATCCTGCCCGTCCGTTGCCAGGGCCCGGCGGTGTGACCCCGCCTCGGATGATCGGCTACACGTATGCCTGCAAATCACAACATATGACCATGATCAGGTTGACTTCCGAAGTGCTTCTCTCGTTACGGTCCGATCCGTTTTGCAGGTAACTGGAAGGACTGGTCGATGGCCGGCAGGCACGCTCGGAATCGAATGTTCTCCTCGCCCGCCGGGATCGCGGCCTCCGCTGCCGTCGCCGTCGCGGTGGCCGTCGGTGGCACGGTCGGTGCGGTGCACCTGACCTCGGCGGAACCGGAGGCCGTCCGGCCGGCGCCGGTGGTCCCGACGTCGGCTCCACCGTCGCTGGAGAGCCCGGTCCCGTCCCCGTCGACGGTCAGTCCCTCCCCGGAGGTCACCGGGTCGCCGAGCGCCACTCCGGCGCCCACCCGTTCGACGGCCGCCTCCCGGGGCAAGCCTCGGGCCCAGGTGACCTCGACGCCGTCGAAGCGGGCGACCACGAAGCCCGCCGCGCCGAAGCGGACCGCCCCGCCGGTGGTCGCGAGCGGCACCTGCGGTGCGTCCTTCTACGCCGAGGGACAGATGACCGCCAACGGCGAGACCTTCGACCCCTCGGCGATGACCGCCGCGCACCGGACGCTGCCGTTCGACACCCGGGTACGGGTGACCAACCCCGCCACCGGAGCCTCGGTGACCGTACGGATCAACGATCGGGGGCCGTTCATCGACGGTCGTTGCATCGACCTGTCCCGGGCGGCGTTCGGCGCGATCGCCTCGCTCGACCTCGGCCACCTCACCGTCTCCTACGAGGTGCTCGGCTGAGCCGGGTCGCGCGCATCGGCGGTTCAGGGAGGTCCGGCCGGTCAGAACCGGCTCGGACGACGGGTCAACGTCATGCGCTGATCAACCTTCATAGGGCATGCTGTGCTGCGTACGCACGCATCCCTTGCAGCGGTTCCGTAGTCCGCTGAGCCCCGGATCCCGCGCCGGTCTCGGCGCGGCCCTCGTCCTGCTCGGGTTCATCTCCGCAGTCGAGGCGGCCGACGGCAGTGGCGCCCACTACCTGGGCCTGATGGCCGCCGCGCCGGTGCTCGCCGCGGTCTTCGCCACCTGGCGGGTGGTGCTCGGGGTCGGTGCGGCGGCCACTTTCGCGGCGGTGGCGTTCGCGTTCTCCGAGCCGGGCGTCTCGCTGGACACCGCGGCCAGTGTCGCCGCGATCGTGGTGGTGACCGCGCTCGTGGCGGTGGTGGCCGGGGTGCGGCAGCGGCAGACCGAGCAGATCGCCGAGTTGTCGAAACTGGCGTCGGTCGCCCAGCAGGCGGTGCTGCGTCCGCTCGGCCCGCAGGTCGGGACGTTGGCGGTGGCGGCCCGCTACATCTCCTCCACGGCCACCGCCGAGATCGGCGGCGACCTGTACGAGGCCATCGACACCCCGTACGGCGTGCGAATGATCATCGGGGACGTGCGGGGTAAGGGCCTGGACGCCGTTCGGCTGGCCAGCATCGTGCTCGGCTCGTACCGGCACGTGGCCCACGAGCGGGCCGACCTGCGTGCCGTCGTGTCCGACCTGGACCGGGCGGTGGCGCGCAGCGTGGGCGACGAGGATTTCGTGACCGCCGCCGTGGTCGAGGAGCGGGGCGGGACGCTCACCATCGTGAACTGCGGACACCCGCCGCCGCTGCTGCTGCGCCGGGGTTGCGTGATCCCGCTCGAACCGCCCGCCCCCGCGCCCCCGCTCGGCTTCATGCCCGTGGTGCAGCCCCGGGTGGAACGGTTGGAACCGGGAGACCGGCTGCTGCTCTTCACCGACGGCCTGGGCGAAGCCCGCCGGGACGGTGAGTTCTTTCCCACCGCCGACCGGGCCTGGCGGCTGCTCGGCCACGGGACGGTGGCCGACGGCCTGGCCTCGCTGGAGACCGCCCTGGTCGAGTGGGTGTACGGCCGGCTCGACGACGACATCGCCCTGGTCCTGATGGAGTACGCGGGCCCGCGCAGCGACGCGACGGCGGCCGTACCGAGTTGGGAGGTCGGCGCCACCGAGGGCTGAATGCCCGGTGTGTGTCCGCTGTCACTTTCGTCAGTGGCTTGTCGCTGCCTACCCGCGAGTAATACAGTCGGGGTTACTGATCGGTAACACCTGTCCGGAAGCGGGGCCAGTGATCATGACCCACTACAAGAGCAACCTGCGGGACCTCGAGTTCAACCTGTTCGAGGTCTTCGGGGCGGACCAGGCGTTCAGCCAGGAGCCGTTCTCGGAACTCGACGTCGACACGGCGCGTGACATCCTCGCCGAGGTCGACCGTCTCGCCCGCGAGGATCTGGCCGCCAGCTACACCGACAGTGACCGCAACCCGCCGGTCTTCGACCCGGCCACCCACACCGCGCCCCTGCCCGAGTCGTTCAAGAAGTCGTACCAGGCGTTCATGGACTCCGAGTTCTGGCGGCTGGAGCTTCCGGCGGAACTGGACGGCAGCAACGCGCCCCGGGCGCTCGTGTGGTCCCTCGCCGAGCTGGTCCTCGGCGCCAACGCCGCCGTCTGGATGTACGCTTCCGGACCGTCCTTCGCGCACGTTCTGCACGTCGAGGGCACCGAGCAGCAGAAGAAGTGGGCCAAGCTCTTCGCCGACAAGCGGTGGGGCTCGACGATGGTGCTCACCGAGCCCGACGCCGGGTCGGACGTGGGCGCCGGTCGCGCCCGCGCCGTCCCGCAGCCGGACGGCTCCTGGCACATCGAGGGTGTCAAGCGCTTCATCACCTCGGCCGAACACGACCTGAGCGACAACATCATCCACTACGTGCTGGCCCGACCGGTCGGTGTCGAGGGTGTCGGCGGTCCGGGTACCAAGGGTCTCTCCCTCTTCGTGGTGCCCAACTACCACTTCGACGAGGAGACCGGTGAGCTGGGCGAGCGCAACGGCGTCTTCGCCACCAACGTCGAGCACAAGATGGGTCTGAAGGTCTCCAACACCTGCGAGGTGACCTTCGGCGAGCACGGCGTCCCGGCCAAGGGCTGGCTGCTGGGTGAGAAGCACGACGGCATCCGGCAGATGTTCATGATCATCGAGAACGCCCGGATGATGGTCGGCACCAAGGCCATCGCCACGCTCTCCACCGGTTACCTGAACGCCCTGGAGTACGCCAAGAGCCGGGTGCAGGGTGCCGACCTGCTCCAGATGGCCGACAAGACCGCCCCCCGGGTCACCATCACCCGGCACCCGGACGTCCGCCGTTCGCTGATGCTCCAGAAGGCGTACGCCGAGGGTCTGCGTGCCCTGGTCTGCTACACCGCCTCCTGGCAGGACAAGGTCGCGATCGCCGAGGCGGCCGGTGACGAGGCGGCGACCGAGATCGCGAAGCGGGTCAACGACCTGCTCCTGCCGCTGGTCAAGGGAGTCGGCTCGGAGCGGGCGTACGAACTGCTCGGGCACGAGTCGTTGCAGACCTTCGGCGGCTCCGGCTTCCTCCAGGACTACCCCCTGGAGCAGTACGTCCGGGACTCCAAGATCGACACCCTGTACGAGGGCACCACCGCCATCCAGAGCCTCGACCTCTTCTTCCGGAAGATCGTCCGGGACAACGGCAAGGCGCTGTTGACCGTCTCGGCCGAGATCCAGGAGTTCATCGCCAGCGAGGGCGGCAACGGTCAGCTCAAGGAGGAGCGTCTGGCTCTCGGCAAGGCGCTCGCCGAGGTGCAGAACATCCTCGGGGTGCTGACCGGGTGGCTGGGCGAGGCGCAGGCCGGTGAGCCCCGTGCCCTGTACAAGGTGGGTCTGAGCAGCCGACGGCTGTTGCTGGCGCTCGGCGACGTGGTGGTCGGCTGGCTGCTCCAGCGGCAGGCGGACGTGGCACTGCGCGCCCTGGGCGGTGAGGTCTCCGCCACCGACCAGGCGTTCTACACCGGCAAGGTGGCCGCGGCGAAGTTCTTCGCCCGTGAGGTGCTGCCCCGCATCGGGGCCGACCGGCGGATCATCGAGAACACCGACCTTGACCTGATGGACCTCCCGGAGGAGGCCTTCTGACCCCGATGTCCTGATTTCCCCCCCCCTCGACGGCCGGCGCGTCCCCCCGCGCCGGCCGTCGCCGCGCTCGGTCACGTCCCGCCGGGAGGTGACTCCCGCGAGAGCCGGTCAGCCACCACGGCCGCGCCCGGTGGGGTAGGGGCCGTCACGGTGGGTATGCGTGCCGGACCATCGTCGGAGGTACGCGGCGGTGTCCGGCAAGGCCCAGAGCCACCGCACGGGGGAGTGCAGCGCACATGGGCATTGGTAGCGGCATCTTTCTGATCACACTGGGGGCGATCCTGACGTTCGCCGTACGCGCCAACGTCTGGTGGGTCGACCTGCGTGCCGTCGGCTGGGTGTTCATCCTTGCCGGCCTGGCCGTCCTGCTCACCACACTCTGGTTCTGGCAGGACCGGCGGAAGCGGGCCCGGACCCTCATCGTGGAGGAGAACCGGTTGTCCCATCCGACCGCCATGATGCCCCCACCTCCCGACCCACCGCCGCCGACGGCCCCACCCTCGTGAGGTGACCGCCGGGTCCGGCGCTCAGAACCAGGCCGGGGGCCCGTCCTCACCGCGGGGCGGTTCCCCGGCGGTACGCATCGCCCGCGCTCAGGCGCGGGCGGTGTGTCGTGCGGCGACCGGTGCGGGCGCGGTGCCGAGGTCGGCCCAGTCCCCGGTCACCCGGTGCACCACGACACCGCTGGTCCGCAGTCCCTCCCGGTCGGCGCCGACCCGGTCGAGGACGATCGACACCAGGGAGATGCCCGGATTGTGGGCGACCAGCAGGACCGTGCCGGCGTCCGGGTCGGTGGCCCGGAGCAGGTCCAGCAGGTCGGCGGTCTCCGCCGCGTACACGGCTGGCTCGTAGCGGACCCGGGGCTTCGCCCCGTTCCCCGCCGTCCCGCTCTCGGCCGTCCCGCTCTCGGCCGTCCCGCTCTCGGCCGTCCCGCTCTCGGCCGTCCCGCTCTCGGCCGTCCCGCTCTCGGCCATTCCGCTCTCCGCCGCCTGCCAGGTCTGCCGGGTACGGCGCGCGGGTGAGCAGACCACCACGTCGGGCAGGAAACCGTGCCGGGCCAGCCACGTGCCGGCTGCGGCGGCGTCGGCGTGTCCGCGTTCCGTCAACGCCCGTTCCCGGTCGGCGATGCCCTCCGGGCGTTCCGCCTTCCCGTGCCGGAGCAGTACGAGCGTGCGTGCGGTGGCCCTACCGTCCGTCATGGTGTCAGCTTGCCTGATTGGCGATCTTCGCGCTCGGGTAAGTCGGTGTGTGCCGCAACCTCATCCAGTGGCCGCGGCGGTAACGGAACGCCAGCTGAACGCCAAGGAGGGCGACACGATGGGCATCGGCAGCAGTATCTTCCTCATCGCGCTGGGCGCGATCCTCGCATTCGCGGTCGACGCCAACCTGGGTTGGCTCAGCCTCAACACCGTCGGCTGGGTGCTGATGCTCGCCGGCCTGGTCGGTCTGATCATGACCGCCTACTTCTGGAACACCCGCCGTCGTACGGTCGTGGCCGAGCCGCGCGAGCGCGTCGTCCAGGAGCGGGTGGTGCCGGTGCGGGACGACCGCGTCGTCCAGGAGTACCGCGAGGTGCGCCACCCCGGTCGCCAGGTCTGACCTCCGCTCGATCGCCCGGGGCTCCGCGCCACGCCGTGGGGCCCCGGAAGCACGCCCGCCGGGGTGGTTGCGAGGTGGTTGCAGGGGACCCCTGCTCGGCAAAAAGCGGTAACAGGGGGCCCCTGCTACCACCTCAGGCGAACAGGGCGAAGTAGATCGCCACGTGGTGGCAGATCGCCGCGACGAGCGTGCAGGCGTGGAAGAACTCGTGGTGCCCGAAGACCGTCGGCCACGGGTTCGGTCGGCGCAGCGCGTAGAAGACCGCGCCGACGCTGTAGATCGCGCCGCCGACGGCCAGCAGCACCAGGGCGGCAACCCCGCCCCGGTGCAGGATGTCGGGCAGGATGGCCAGCGAGACCCAGCCGAGCGCCAGGTAGAGCGGGGCGGAGACCCAGCGCGGCGCGTGCGGCCAGACCACCTTCACCGCCACTCCGCCCAGGGCCCCGCCCCAGACCAGGGCGAGCATGGTCGTCGCCGCGCGGTCGTCGAGCAGCAGCAGGCAGAACGGCGTGTACGTGCCGGCGATGAACACGAAGATCATCGAGTGGTCCATCCGGCGCATGACCTGGAAACCCCGCTCCGACCAGACCCGCCGGTGGTAGAGCGCGCTGGTGCCGAAGAGCCCGCAGACGGTGAGGCTGTAGACCAGGCAGCTGACCAGCGGTGCCCATCCCGGCCGGGTGGCCGCGATCGAGCAGAGCACGATGCCGCAGACCAGTGCGACGAAGAAGGCGTACGTGTGCAACCAGCCGCGCATCCGCGGCTTGCCGATGTCGACCGGCCTGATCCGTACCTTGGTCGGGGTGGTCACGCACTCAGGTTACGGCACCGTAAGTTACTTGTAGGTAGTGCAATGCGTCACCCATGCGAGGACATTCCGCAGGGGCAGGGGCAGGGGCAGGGGCAGGGGCAGGGGCAGGGGCAGGGGCAGGCGGCGACGCGCGTCGGCTCGTGCGCGGTCGGCCTCGCGTCCGCCAGGATGGCGGCATGCGGATCCGTCCCGTCGGCGCGCACGCGTTGCTGATCGATTGCACCGAAGCCGAAGCCGAAGCCGAAGCCGAAGCCGAAGCCGGGGCCGAGGCCGGAGCCGGCTTCGACCCGGGCTCCGGCTCCACGGGGGTGGCGCGGTCGGGGGTGGACCCGGCCGGGCAGGTCGAGGCCTGGCGGGCGGAACTCTGGCGTCGCCGGGAGGCCGGTGAGCTGACCGCCGTCGAGATCGTGCCGGCCGCCACCACCGTGTTGCTCGACGGGGTGCCGGACCCGACGGCGACCGCCGCCCGGATCGCCACCTGGACCCCACGGGCGGCCGTCCGCAGCGGCAACGTCCGCACCGTCCGGGTTCCCGTCACCTACGACGGGGAGGACCTGCCCCGCGTCGCCGACCACTGGGGCGTGGACGTGCCCGAGGTGGTCCGCCGGCTCACCGGCACCGAGTTCCGGGTCGCCTTCTGCGGCTTCGCGCCCGGGTTCGCGTACCTCACCGGGCTGCCGGCGGAGTGGAACGTGCCCCGCCGGGACACCCCCCGTCCCCGGGTGCCCGCCGGATCGGTCGCCCTGGCCGGGCCGTACGCCGGGATCTACCCGACCGCCTCGCCCGGCGGGTGGCAACTGGTCGGCCGCACCGATCTTCCCCTGTTCGACGTGCGCGCCGACCCGCCCGCCACCCTCGTCCCGGGTAGCCGGGTCCGGCTGGAGGAACTGTGATCGAGATCCTCCGCGCCGGGGCGCTCACCACCGTTCAGGACCAGGGCCGACCCGGCTGGGCGCACCTCGGCGTACCCCGGTCGGGCGCCCTCGACGCAGTGGCGCTGCGCCTGGCCAACCGATTGGTCGGGAATCCGGAGTCCGCTGCCGGCCTGGAGATCACCCTCACCGGCTGTGTGCTGCGGTTGCATCGCGCCGCCACGGTCGCGGTCACCGGCGCGGAGGCCGACGTACGGGTCGGCCGGCGACCGGTGGACGCCGGCCGCCCGCTGTCGGTGCCTGCCTCGGCGGTGCTGACCATCGGCCCCGCCCGCCACGGGCTGCGTAGCTACCTCGCCGTCTCCGGCGGGATCGCGGTCGGACCGGTGCTCGGCAGCCGTGCCACCGACACTCTCTCCGGCCTCGGTCCGCCCCGGGTCCGGGACGGCGACCGGCTCCCCCTCGACCCGGATCCCGGCCCACCCGCACCGGTGGACTTCACCCCCACCCCGGCCCCGGCCACCGAACTTCGGCTGATGCTGCGCCCCGGCCCCCGGCACGACTGGTTCACCCCCGCCGCCCGAGACCGGCTGCTGCACACCCCGTACCAGGTCAGTCCGGTGAGCGACCGGATCGGCGCGCGACTGGTCGGCGCAGCCCTGCCCCGCGCGGTGGCCGGCGAGCTGCCCAGCGAGCCGATCGTGCTCGGGGCGGTGCAGGTGCCGGCCGACGGCCAGCCGTTGATCTTTCTCGCCGACCATCCCACCACCGGCGGATACCCCGTCATCGGAGTGGTGGACGACGTCACCCCGCTCGCACAGGCCCGTCCGGGGACTACCGTCAGGTTCCATGGACCTCAACGCTGACCTCGGGGAAGGCTTCGGTATCTGGCGGCTCGGCGACGACGAGGCGCTGTTGGAAGTGGTCACCTCCGCCAACGTGGCCTGCGGTTTCCACGGCGGCGACCCCTCCACCATGCGCCGCGTCTGCGCCGCCGCCGCCGAGCGCGGGGTCGCCGTCGGCGCGCAGGTCGGCTACCGGGACCTCGCCGGCTTCGGCCGCCGGCACATCGAGTACGCCTTCGACGAGCTACGCGACGACATCACGTACCAGCTCGGCGCGCTGGAGGCGTTCTGCCGGCCGTACCGGACCCGGGTCCGGTACCTCAAGCCGCACGGCGCGCTCTACCACGCCGCCGCCTGCCAGGAGTCGCAGGCCGCCGCGGTGGTCGCCGCGATCGGCGACCACGACCCGGACCTACCGGTCCTCTGTCCGCCCGGTTCGGTGCTCGCCCAACTCGCCACCGGAGCCGGGCTGCGGGTGGTCGCCGAGGGCTTCGCCGACCGGGGCTACCTCGCCAACGGGGCCCTGGTGCCCCGTTCCGCCCCCGGCGCCCTGGTCACCGACCCACAGGAGATCGCCGAGCGGGCCGTCCGGATGGCCACCGAGCGGACCGTGACCACCGTGGACGGCAGCGTCGTCCCCTGCCCGGTCGAGTCGATCTGCCTGCACGGCGACACCCCCGGCGCGGTGCACGCGGCGGCCCTGGTGCGCGCCGCCCTCATCGACGCCGGGGTGCCGCTGCGGCCGTTCACCGCGCCGTGACCGGCCGAGAAGCGCGACTGACCGGTCGGTGCCGGACGGATCCCGGTGAGCCGGAGGACCGTCGGCGCGCGACGGTTCAGTCGAGGCAGAACTCGTTGCCCTCAGGGTCGGCCATCACGATGTGACCGGTGCCGAGCGGTGGAGCGGGCTCGTGGCGGCTGAGCCGGGTGGCACCACGGGAGACGAGCCGCTCGGCTTCCGCCTCCAGGGCCGCCATCCGCGCGTCGCCCGCCAGCCCGGGGGCCGCGCGCACGTCGAGGTGCACACGGTTCTTGGCCTGCTTGCCCTCCGGCACCCGCTGGAAGAACAGGCGTGGGCCGGAGCCCTCGGGGTCGACCAGCGCCGAGGCGTCGTTGCGCCCCTCGGGCGGCACACCCATCGCCGCCAGGGCCTGCTCCCACGTCTCGAAGCCCCCGGGTGGGGCCTGCAACCGGTAGCCGAGGAGGTCGGCCCAGAACGCCGCCAACCCGGCCGGGTCGGCGCAGTCGAAAGTGATCTGGACGTCGCGGGCCATCTCAGCTCGCCTCCTGTCGGGTCTGCTGACCAGTGTGCAGGTAGAGGTCGCGGAGCAGGCACACCTCGGCCAGATGGTGGATCAGTTCGCGGTTGATGTGCAGCACCAGCGCTGCCATCGGATGCTCGGCGTACGGCCCCTCCGCCTCCCCGCACGGCCGGGCGAGGCCGGTCTCGCCGAGCGACTCGACCCCGGCCAGCCAGGTGGCGTACTCCGCGTCGAGTTGGGCCAGCGCCTCGGCCGCGGTCGCGGCGTACTCGAACGACTGGTAGTCGGTGGGCGCGCGACCGAAGTGCGCGGCGTTGCGTACCGCGAGCACGCCGACGATCACGTGCCCGAGTCGCCAGGCGATCGTGGTGAACGGGGTGGGATCGGGTTCCGGCATCGCGAAGTCGATGGTCATCGCGCCGGACCCGCCGAGTACCGGTGCGGTGCCGGTGCCGCGCGGGCGCACGTTCCAGCAGTCCGGCGTCGGCTCCCAGAGGTACTCGTCGTCGGTGAGTCCGTCGAGGCGTGCGCGCAGATGGTCGGTCCAGTGCCAGGTGATCTGGTGCTGGAGCAGAGAGTTCCAGTTCTGGTCGGTCATGCTGCCACCCTGCCGCGAATAGCGGACAGGATCGTTCCGCGATCTGTGCGACGATCGGCGCATGAGCGTCGAGGCGACGACCGAGCGGGTGCTGCGGCTGCTGGCGTTGCTGCAACGGCGACCGTCCTGGACCGCCGCCGAACTCGCCACCGAGCTGCGGGTCACCGACCGGTCGATACGCCGCGACGTGGAGCGGCTGCGCGCGCTCGGCTACCCCGTGCACGCGACGGCGGGCGTCGGCGGCGGCTACCAGCTCGGCGCGGGCACCCGGCTGCCGCCGCTGCTTCTCGACGACGAGGAGGCGATCGCCACGGCGGTCTCGCTGCGACTGGCGGCGGGGGGCACGGTCGCCGGGGCGGGCGAGGCGGCACTGCGGGCGCTGGCGAAGCTCGACCAGGTGATGCCGTCCCGGCTGCGCGCCGAGGTGCGCGCCGTGCACGGCGCTACCGAGACCCTGGTCGGCCCGGCGGTGGAGATCGACGCAGAGGTGCTGGTGACGCTCGCACGGGCCTGCCGTGACGCCGTGCGGGTGCGGTTCCGGTACGCCGGCCGCGACGGCGAGGAGCGCGAGCGCACGGTCGAGCCGGTGCGGATGGTCACCACCGGCCGACGCTGGTACCTGATGGCCCGGGACGTCGACCGCGACGACTGGCGCACCTTCCGGCTGGACCGGATGCGTGAGGTGGTGGCGACGACCTGGCGCTTCCGGGCGAGCGAACATCCGGACCCGGTCGCCTACGTGCAGCGCTCCGTGACCGGGGCACCGTACCGGTATCTCGCCCGGGTGCGGGTGCACGCCCGGCCCGAGCGGGTGCGGGAACTGGTGCCACCCCAGGTGGGGTGGGTCGAGGACGACCGCGACGGGTGGTGCGTGCTCGTCGTCGGCGGGGACGACCTGGACTGGCTCGCCGCGCACGTGGCCCGGCTGGGCTTCGAGTCGCAGGTGCTGGAGCCTCCGGAACTGCGGGAGGCCGCCGCCCTGCTCGCCCGCCGCCTCGCGGCGATGGCCGGGGCCGACTGACCGATCCGGTCCACGCACCCCCGGTGCCCAGTGACCGAGAGGGTTGCCGAGGACCTGGCCCGAGTCGGTCCGGGCGGTCCGCGCGGTCCGAGAAACTCTTCGCTGATTTTGTGTTGTCGGTCGGCCTGTGACGCGTCTGCCATACGACGGCCACGCGAGCCCCTCGTCATCTCGCCGGTACGCCCCGGGCGGCGACACCGGTAACGGCCCGTGCGGTGGGTGCTGCCTGGGCAGCGCACCCACCGTACGGCCACCACCTCTCCTGTGCGGTGGGTGCCGCCTGGGCAGCGCATCCACGCCACAGCCAGAGAGCGGTCATCGGAAGAGGACTGCGCACAGACAGGAGATCGACCACATGCGTCACAGATCCAGATGGCTCCGGCTGGCCGCGCTCGGCGCGGTGCCGGTCGTCGTCGCGGGCATCGTGAACCTCCCGGCGTCGGCGTCGTCGGCGGCGGTGCCGGTCAGCAATGGTGTCTACACGTTGGCCAGTGCGTCCAGCGGTAAGTGTGTGAACGTCGTCGGTGCGTCGACCGGTAACGGCGGGTTGTTGGCGCAGTTGGCCTGCGACACCTCTTCGGGGTCGCAGCAGTTCCGGGTCGTCGCGCAGAACGGTGCGTACGGTCTGGTCAACGTCAACAGCGGTAGGTGTGTCGACGTGCCGTATTCGTCGACGGCGTCGGGTGAGCAGTTGTGGCAGTGGGGTTGTCACGCGGAGCCCAACCAGAGGTGGACGTTCACCGCTTCGGCGGCTTCCACGGACCGGTACCTGATCCGGAGCGCGTCCAGCGGTTTGTGTATCAGCAACAAGGACGGTTCCACCGCCGGTGGTAACCCGGTCGTGCAGGAGCCCTGCTCGGACATCGCCCGGATGCAGTGGCGGTTCAATCCGACCGGTTCCACCCCACCCCCCACCACCCCGCCGCCGAGCGGCACCCCGACGGTGGCGGCGGACGGCAGCGGCCAGTACCGCACGGTGCAGGCCGCGATCGACGCCGTACCGACCAACAACGCCCAGCGGGTCACCATCACCATCAAGCCGGGCACCTACCGGCAGGTCGTCCGGGTGCCGGCGAACAAGCCGCACATCACCCTGCGGGGTCTGGGATCCGGCCCGTCGAACACCGTGCTGGTCTTCAACAACTCCGCCAACAGCCACGGCACCTCGGGCAGCGCGAGCATGTTCGTCGACGGCGCCAACTTCGTCGCCGAGAACCTGACCATCTCCAACGACTTCGACGAGAACTCGACCAGCAGTGGTCACCAGGCGGTCGCGCTGCACCTCAACGCGGACCGGGCGGTGCTGCGGAACGTCCGGCTCCTCGGTGACCAGGACACGTTCCTGGTCAACGACCGGACCCGGGCGTACATGGTCAACTCGTACGTCGAGGGCACGGTCGACTTCATCTTCGGCGGCGGCACCATCGTCATCGACCGGACCACCGTGCACGAGAAGCGGTCCAGCGGCGGCACCATCACCGCGGCCAGCACGCCCGCCGAGAAGGCGTACGGCTTCCTGTTCTACCGGTCGACGATCACCGGCACCGGAAGCAACAACACCAACCTCGGCCGGCCGTGGCGGCAGGGCGCCCAGGTCCTGTACCGCGAGTCGAGCCTGAGCGGGACGATCAAGAACTCCCAGCCGTGGACCAACATGGGCGACTCCACCTGGCAGAACGCCCGCTTCCTGGAGTACCGGAACACCGGGAGCGGAGCGACGGTCAACGGCAACCGGCCCCAGCTCAGCGACTCGCAGGCCGCCAACTACACCCCGCAGCGGTACCTGGCCGGCACCGACGGCTGGAACCCGATGTGACCACCCCCACCCACCACACCACCACCTCTCCCGGAGCCATGATGAGCATCAAGCAGAGCCCCAGGCGTTCCCGGCTGGCCGCGGCCGGCGCGGTCCTGACGGCGGTACCCGCCGCCCTCGTCGGCGTCGTCGTCATCGGCGCGTCGGCGTCGTCGGCGGCGGTGCCGGTCAGCAATGGTGTCTACACGTTGGCCAGTGCGTCCAGCGGTAAGTGTGTGAACGTTGTCGGTGCGTCGACCGGTAACGGCGGGTTGTTGGCGCAGTTGGCCTGCGACACCTCTTCGGGGTCGCAGCAGTTCCGGGTCGTCGCGCAGAACGGTGCGTACGGTCTGGTCAACGTCAACAGCGGTAGGTGTGTCGACGTGCCGTATTCGTCGACGGCGTCGGGTGAGCAGTTGTGGCAGTGGGGTTGTCACGCGGAGCCCAACCAGAGGTGGACGTTCACCGCTTCGGCGGCTTCCACGGACCGGTACCTGGTCCGGAGCGCGTCCAGCGGTTTGTGTATCAGCAACAAGGACGGTTCCACCGCCGGTGGTAACCCGGTCGTGCAGGAGCCCTGTTCGGACATCGCCCGGATGCAGTGGCGGTTCAATCCGACCGGTTCCACCCCACCCCCCACCACCCCGCCGACGCTGCCGTACCCGAACAGCCCGGACGGCTTCGCCGGCGCCGCCGGCACCACCGGTGGGACGGGCGGCACGACCGTCACCGTGACCACCCAGGCCGACCTGGAGCGGTACGCCTCCGCGAGCACCCCGCACGTCATCCGGGTCAACGGCACGATCAACGTCACGCCGTACGGCAAGGAGATCCCGATCAAGTCGAACAAGACGGTCGTCGGGGTCGGGAAGAACGGCCACATCGTCGGCGGTGGGTTCTTCCTGGGTGCCGGCACCAGCAACGTGATCATCCGGAACCTGACCATCCGGGACACCCGGGTGGCGTCCGACGACCCGGACGACAAGGACTTCGACTACGACGGCATCCAGATGGACACCGCCGACCGGATCTGGATCGACCACAACCACATCGCCCGGATGAACGACGGCCTCATCGACAGCCGCAAGGACACCACGAACCTCACCGTGTCGTGGAACATCCTCGCCGAGAACAACAAGACCTTCGGCATCGGCTGGACCGAGAACGTCACCGCCCGGATGACGATCCACCACAACTGGATCCGGGACAACCGGGTCCGGATGCCCAGCACCGACAACGTGGCCTACGCCCACCTCTACAACAACTACATGCAGAACACCGGGCAGGGTAACTACTCCCGGGGCGCGACCAGGATGGTCCTGGAGAACACCTACTTCGACCGGGTGACCGACCCGTACTACAAGGACTCCGCCGCCCAGCTGCGGCAGAGCGGCAGCATCGTGGTCAACAGCAGCGGCAAGCAGCAGACCGGCGGGTCGGCGTTCACCCCGTCGAGCTTCTACTCGTACCGGCTCGACCCGGCCTCGGAGGTGCCGAACCTGGTCCGCACCCACGCCGGACCGCAGGCCAACATCGGCCTCTGACCAGCGCCAGGGCGTGGCCCGTCCGACCGTGGGCGGGCCACGCCGCGTGGGCGTACCGGGAGACGGCGGGCCTGGCCACTGTTTTGTGGATCTTGGCTGTCCAGGGTACGGGCGGAGTTCCCCTTGGGACTACCGGGCGTCGCGCCGACGACGCGCGCGCTCGAACTCGGCGACATCCGACATCCAGGGACCGTGCTGTTCGAGTGCGGCGCAGCCGCCCCGGACGAAGGCGCTCACCAGTTTCCGGTACCCGCCGATTCCGTCGACCAGGCTGTACTCGACCTGGTACTGCGGATCCCACCCGGCCTCCCCGCGTCGCACCGTCGTGATCCGGGCGATGGAGTCCGCGTAGAAGTGCAGCTGGATCCCCTCGCCCATCTCCTCGTCCTCGATGGTGAACACTTCGTTGTCGGAGGCAGAGCGATCGGCGACGAAATCCCAGAACTCGGCGGAGGCAGTACGCGGACCGTCCCGTAGCCACTTCTTCTCGCCGCCCTTGTCGTCGGTGAACGACAGGGCCGTCTTTCTCGCACTGGCACCGACGGCGGCGTGCTCGTCGGCAGCCTCCTCGTCGTCTTCCACCGGCGTGCTCCTGGAGCGGTCCGCAGCCTCCGAGCACATCAGGAAACTCACCGTACGCACCGCGTCGTCGACGAGTTCGGGGTGTGCGCGGCGCACCGCCTCGTCGACCGCCGCCGCCATCCGATCCCAGTCGCGCTTGTCCGTGGCCCGCTTTCCCCGCCGCGGATCGAGGCCGATCTGCATCCCGGCGCACGCCTGCTCCGCAGTGGCGATCACCCGCATGACCTGGGGCAGCAGCGCGGGGTCAACGGCCTCGGGCATCCGCCTTGGAATCGTCGCGCCATGCAGATACTGGCCCGTGTACCGCAGAATCTCAGCGTCGAGGGGCCCGAGAACCGCTCCCCGCTCGGCACGACGGCGGTCCGCGTGATACTCCTGAGCACGTTTCTCGTTCGACCCCTCGGTCGCCGTGCGCATCGCCTCGCAGACCTGACCGCGCTCAAGTAGATCGATGTCGGCACCATGGGCGACGAGCCGGCTCCGGTCCCACCGGATGCGCCGGAAGAGCGCGTCGACGTCTGCGGGCGCGGCGAGCAGGACCGGGTCCAGGAGCGCGACGGCAGCGCTCTCGTCGAGCCGGCCCCGGGTTCCGGCGGCGTCGCACAGCGGAAGGACCGCACTCCACAGCAGCAGGTGTCTGGCCAGGTCCTCCCGGATCACCGCAAGATGGGCCTCCCCGATCGGGAACGTGAACGTGCGAGGCTCATGGTTGGCGTCGGCCCCGGCGGCGAGCATCAGCTTCAGCTCGCCGTCCTCGCGGACCACGTTCGGGATCCAGCCGCTGCCACGCGTGAAAACGACGTCTCTCACAACTCTGTTCACGACCACCGTGCGCATTCGGCGGCGAGGCGTGGATCGCTGCGCACCCAGACTTCGCCCCCGGCCGCCTCGGCCGGGGCGTCGACCCGTTCGAGACCGAGGAATTCGATCAACTGGAGCAGTTCGGCCCGTTCGGCCCGGTCATCGTCGACACCGTGCGAGTCGAAGAAGACGTAGTACTGGTCGCTCGGATCGACGATGCCGGAATCCGCCCAGATCCGGGCGACTTCTTCGATTGCCGCTGCTTCCGTCGTGAACGTGGCGGCCCGGGCGGCACCACGGGTCTCCGGTGACGCGTCGAGGTCGGAGAGATCGGAGAACCACTGGCCGAAGCGGTCGAGGCCGGCGTAACCGTTCTCGAAGAACAGCATCGCGCTCGGAAGATAGCGGTTGGCCCGGCCGGCCTTGAGGTGTTCCGACCTGGGTTGGTCCCCATCCTTGATCCGGGAGATCACCCCCAGCCGGGGCATGAGCACCAACCTCTGCCCCGCCGGTTCGTCCTTGATCGTGTAGGTGTCGGACTCTCGACCCCGGAAGAACGCAGAGAAGGCCATGTATGCCTCCTGAGGGTCGCCCACCGAGACCTGTTGATCGTTGCCGTCGTCGGCAGCGAAGACGAACTGCTTCGGTCCGGGCTTGTACGGGCGGGCCATGGGCGTCCTTCGTTCACGTGTGCTGGCTCCGCCAGCCTAGTTGATCAGGGCAGACACGCCTGCGGCCCTGGTCACAGGCATGCTGTGCGCCCGGTCCTGGCCAACTGCCGTACAGCGCTAGGCGTCCAGCCCACGCAGCACCAGCGGAAGTCGGGCCGGAGCGTCGTCGACCACCCGCACCGGCACCCCCCAGTCCTGCCGGGTCAGGTGGCACGCCCCGTGTTCGTCGGCCACGTCACAGGTGGCCGCCTGGGCGGTCACCTGGAGCACACCGGCCCGGACGCTCGGGTCCACCACCAGCCGACGGGACAGGTCGGTGCCGGCGCCGGCCCCCTCTCGCAGCAGCTCCGGCGGGGAGGCCGAGACCACCAGCCGGGTCGACGGGCCGAAGCTCTCGTCCATCTTCTGACCGGGCGGGGGCGTGAAGATCACGTCCAGGGTCACCTCACCGGCGGCGATCTCGGTGGGCGGACGCTCGGTCCGGTGCCGGGGGCCCTCCACCGTGCTCGCCCCGACCGCCGAGAGCGCACCCGGGGCGAGCCGGGTCAGCCGGTGCGCGGCCGACTCGACCACCAGGACGTCACCGGCCGGGGTCAGCACCACGTCGCTCGGCTCGGCCAGCCCGTCGGCGACCGTCGACACCATCCGGGTCGCCGGGTCGAACCGCCGCACCGCCCCGTTGTACGTGTCGGCGACCAGCACCGAGCCGTCGGGCAGCGCGCACACGCCGAGCGGGTGCTGGAGCAGCGCCTGGTCGGCCGGACCGTCGACGTGCCCGAAGTCGAAGAGGCCCTGACCCACCGCCGTGCCCAGGACGTCGTTCTCGACGTAGCGGAGGGCACTGGTCTCGCTGTCGGCCACCCAGAGCCGCCGGCCGTCGGCCGAGACGGAGAGCCCGGAGGGCTGGGCCATCCACGCCTCGGCCAGCAGGCCGTCCCGCAGCGCCTCGACCGTGGTGCCCGCGTACATGCCGGCGGTCCGCTTGACCGGTTCGAACCACCAGAGCTGGTGGATGCCGGCCATCGCGATCACGATCCGGTCCTCGTACCAGGCGAGGTCCCAGGGGGAGGAGAGGTCGATGGAACGGGCGTCGTGCGCATGGTCGTCGACCGTGGAACGCCATTGCCGGCCGGTGCCGGCGACGGTGCTCACCTCGCCGGTGTCGAGGCGTACGCCGCGCAGCAGGTGGTTGACGGTGTCGGCGACCACCAGGTCGTACCCGGCAACCTCGGCGACGTGGGCGGGCAGCAGGCAGAGACCCTGCGGCTCGGAGAAGGTGGCGCTGCCGGCCGGTCCGTCGGCGCTGCCCCGCTCGCCGGTGCCGATCCGGCGGACGACCGTCTCACCGTCGGGGGCCAGCTCCACCAGCGAGTGCCGGGCCGAGTCCGAGACCAGCAGATTCCCGCCGTCGAGCACCACGGCCTTGCCGGGAAAGCGCAGGGTGGTCTCCGGTTCCGCCGGCGGCACGTACGGCCCGTCGCCCCGGTGCAGCGTCCCCTTGGCCTCGTGTACGGCGATCAGCTCGTCGATCAACCGGGCCAGCCCTTCGGCGTGACCCTCGCCGGCCATGGTGGCGACCACGTAACCCTCGGGGTCGACGACCGACAGGGTCGGCCACGCCTTCGCCGCGTACTGCTGCCACATGTCCAGCTCGGGATCGTCCAGGACGGGGTGGTGCACGCCGTACCGCTCGACCGCCGCCGCCAGGGCGTCCGGGTCCTTCTCGTGCTCGAACTTCGGCGAGTGCACGCCGACGACGACCAGCACGTCGCCGTACTTCTCCTCCAGCGGGCGCAGCTCGTCCAGCACGTGGAGGCAGTTGATGCAGCAGAAGGTCCAGAAATCCAGCAGGAGAATGCGGCCCCGGAGGTCCCGCAGGGTCAGGTTCCGTCCGCCGGTGTTCAACCACTGGCGGCCCCGTAGCTCGGGTGCGCGGACCCGGGGCGACGTCGACATACCGCAACCCTGCCACGCCGGCACCGGGAACGACCGCAGGGGCCGGGAATGGTAACGATGGCAACGGACGTGAACGGCGACTGCCCGGGACGGCCGCACCCGCCCCGCCCCGGCGTGTTCGGGTCAGGCGGCCGGAGCGGGCACCCGCCCCCGGTCAGTCGACCCGGCGGCGGGGTGGGCGGGCCCAGCGGACGAAGCGGTCCAACTGGTTCTCGTCGCGGGGCAGGTCGGGTAGCGCCGCCGCCATGGCCATGCCGAGATCGACCATCAGGCCGAGCCGGTCGTCCGCGTACAGGTCCAGGAGCTGGAGCTTCGCGGGCTGGCACGGCCACGGGGCACCGCACACCCGGCACCGCCACGACGGGCGGACGGCGATGTGGTCACGCCTCGGTCGGTACGGCGTCACCCGGCCACACCCCTTCCGCGGACGTCGCGGGACGTGGCGCACAGCCGGGTGATCCGTGTTACCCCTGCCGACCGGGCGGACGGCGGTCGGCGTCGTGAAGGGCCCGATCGGACGGAAGGGCGGCCACGGGATCGTCGGCGGGACCGGTCGGGGCTTCGGCGCGGGTTTCGGCTTGGGCTTCGGCTTCTCCTTGGCACGGGCAAGGCCGGGATCAGGCAGCGCGGCGAGTGGGCCGGGTGGGGTCGGGTGCCGGCGGTCCGGGCAGCGCCACCACGACGGCAGCCCGCACGAGCAGGCGAGCCGCCAACGGCGGAGTACTGGACGGTGCCGTGGAGCGAACGGGACCGGTCGTGGCGATCGTGACATGCTGACAATCTGCTGTGGATCGGTTACCCACTGGAAGGGTGCGTGCATGTCTGGGCGGGAGTGGCCGGGTCAACGCTTAGCGGGCGCAACGATGAGTAGTTGATCTCTGATCTGAGGAGACCTGAGTGGCCGATGTGCCGAGTCCTCTCGCCGACTTCATCGTCGGCGAGATCCGCCGAGCCAGAGGTGCTGGCGGTATGACGCAGGAGACGTTCGGGCGCGGGGCAGGCTTCAGCGCTTCGCACGTGAGCGCGGTCGAGAGCGGAACGCGTGCCTTGACCATGGACTTCATCAAGGGTGCGGACCGCGCCTTCAGCAATGGCGGACTCTTCGAACGCATGGCGGCCAAGCTCGGCGCTCCGTCGTGGTTCCTCCCGTGGCTCGATGCGGAGCGCGCCGCCACACAGCTCCGCTACTTCGAGCCCAACCTGATCCCGGGGATTCTTCAGACCGAGAACTACGCCCGCGCAGTGATGCGTCTCAACGACCTCATGTCCGTCGCCGAGGTCGACCAGCAGGTCAGTGCTCGCGTCGCCCGACACAGAATCCTGACGGGTGACGCGCCTCCACAGCTGGTGGCCGTACTTGATGAAACCGCACTCCATCGAGCCGGCGACGACTTCCCGGGCATCATGGCCGAACAGATCGTTCACCTGACGGCCATGGCTGAACTTCCGCATGTCCACGTTCACGTCATCCCGGCGACCGCTGGCCTTCGCATTGGGCTCTCCGGCCCCTTTGCGCTGGCGCGATTGAACCAGGGCGGCTGGGTCGGGCATCTGGAGAACCAGCTAGGCGGGCTCGTCGTAGACGACGAGGAGGAGATAGCCACTCTCCAGGCGAGGTGGGAGAATGTCCGGAACGAAGCGCTCCCGCGCCGGCAGTCCATAGAACTGATGAAGGAGGCGCACAGCCATCATGGACCTGAGTAACGCCATCTGGCGCAAGTCCCGGCGTAGCGGTTCAAGCGGCGGCAACTGTGTTGAGGTCGCGGACAACCTCTTGAACGTCGTTGCGGTCCGCGATTCGAAGGACCCGGCCGGTCCGGCTTTGACCTTCAGTCCGGCTGCTTGGCGTACGTTCGTCACCCGGCTCGCCGAACCGGTCTGAATCAGCTGGTGAGCTTCAGAGCGCCCATCCCACCGGGAGGTGGGCGCTACTTCCTCTTACGCGCCGGCAACCTGTGCACCTCTGAAATCCGTCCTCGCTGCACTCGGCGGCCGGCTAGGGTTCGTAAAGGTGGCGGTCGCTGAGCCTCGACTCCTTCGTCCACCGGCGATCCTCATGCGCACCGATGGACTGGTTCTCCTGCACAACGGCATTGTTGACGGCCCACACGGACTGTGTTGATGGTGATCGACATCCTCGAAGACGACGGGCGCGGAGCACTCCGAACCGCAGACTGGATCGCCCCGGGTCTCACCTTGCCGCTGACGGTGACCGCTGCGGGGCCGGACGGTGGGCCGGTCCATCCCAAGGTTGTTACCCGCGACGGTGGGCCGGGCTACCGGCGCTTCGTCATCAGCTTCGGCTGCTATGGCAGGCCTGCGCGGATTTCGTCGCGGGATGCGCGGACACCGTTGTCCTCGATCCCCCTGGTCTGGTTGTCACCGTCGACCTTGCCGGTCCCTGACCGGTCTCCGGGGCGTGTGCCGATGATCGAATCAAATTGCGGCATGTCGGGGTGTCGGCGCTCGACTTTACGCCGAGATGCCGCAATCCGAGTCGATCAAGGGGACGTCACGAGGTCCTCGGCCGAGGCGTCGAGTGACTGGCCGGTTTCTGTGATACGGGAATCCCGTTGCGGCCTGCCGGCACTGGCAGCTGTCAGCAACGACGACGGCGATCTCGCCGCGTGGGGTGGGTCGGGTGGAACGCCAGCGCTGGCATCCGGGGTGTCGATGTGGGGCATGTCTCGAAGCGGGACTGCCATCGATATGTATCGACTAGCATCGACGCGCTGACAATCCTGCGGAAGTGACCCGCAGGATTTTTCGTGACGACTCCGATCGCTGCCGGTCCTCATTGTGGAGGAGTCGCCGGTGCCTGTCGGGGGCCACGGGGAGAGGACGCCGGATGAGACAGGCAAGAAGGTACGGACACCTGGCGGGGGTGCTCGCGGCGGCGATGACGGTGGCTGTCGGGCTGGCGGTCGCACCGACCGCGCCCGCCGCCGCCGTCCCCGGTGGAACGGCGGCGGCACCGCCCCTCCAGTGCGTCGACAACGGCACCAGCGGCCATCGGGTGCAGGTGCTCTACGCGTACGAACCGGGCAGCAGCCGGTTCGCCGAGCGTGAGCCGGCGATCCGGGCGGCGGCCTGGGTGGCGCAGCAGAACGTCAACGACAGCGCCAAGCGTGACGGCGCGCAGCGGTGGATCCGGTTCCTGACCGGCAGCACCGGGTGCCATCTCACCATCAACCAGGTGCAGGTGCCGGCGGGCACCGACGCCGCCGACAACCTGATCCCCCACCTCCGGTCGGTGGGGTACGACGCCGACGACCGGAACTATCTCATCCTGTTCGAGAACCACCGGGTGAACTGTGCCGGCGCGGGTTCGGAGCCGATCACGAATCCGAGCGCCCCGGGCACCGGCAACCAGCGCAACAGCGTGACGTCCTGGGTCGCCTTTCAGCCTTCCTGCTTCACCGGGCACACCTTCACCCACGAGCTGACCCACGCCCTGGGTGGTGTCCAGGCGGACGCGCCGCACTTCGACGGTGGCGGGCACTGCACCGACGGCAACGAGACGCTCTGCCAGAGCGACAGCCCGACGGTCTGCACCGACCCGCTCGCCGTGCGGCTGCTCGACTGCGGCCGGGACGACTACTTCGCGGTCAACCCGCAGGGCAGCTACCTGCCGACGCACTGGAACGCCGCGACCGACAGCCTCTACCTCCAGGCGGGCACCTCGGTGTCGCCGATGACCACGATCCCGGCCCTGCCTCCGCAGGTGCTGCGGGCCACGGACGTGGAGGGCACCTCGCTGGTGCTCAGCTACCTGCCGAGCATGAGGCCGGTCGGCTCCGGTTACACCGTCGACCACCAGGTGCTGCGTAACGGCACGGTGGTGGCCACGGTCCCCGGCTGGCGCACGTCCGTACGGCTCACCGGTCTCGCCACGAACACCACGGCCACCTACACCGTCCGGCAGCGGGTCACCCACGGTGGCGTCACCCGTACGTCGGTCGACTCGCAGCCGCTCAGCGTGACCACCAACAGCAGTACGGCGGCGGCCGGAGCGGCCGAGAACGGCGCAACGATGATCTTCGCGAACGACGTGGTGGACGGCTCGGGCGCCAACCTCGCCCTCGACGTGCTCGGTTTCAGCGAGGCGGAGAACGCCACCGTCATCCAGTGGCCGCAGAACGGCGAGGCCAACCAGCAGTGGAAGATGACCTCGGCCACCGGTGGCACCTACACCCTGACCAACAACCACAGCTTGAAGTGCCTCACCCCGTTGGGCGGCGTGACCACCGCCGGCACCCCGGTCGTGCAGGCGAGCTGTTCCGGTGCCGCCGCGCAGCGGTGGACCTTCACCGCGCTGACCGGGCTGACCTACCACATCAAGGCGTCGTCCGGCCTCTGCGTCCAGGCGGCGGGGGCGTCCACCGGCGCGCTCGTGGCGCTCGAACTGGCCACCTGCTCCACGACCGAGCCGACCCAGCGCTGGACCACCAACCGGACCGCCTGACCGCCGGATCCACCGTGCGGAGTTCCACCGGTGGGTGAAACGGAACGTGCGGCGGACCCCAGAGGTCCGCCGCACGTCGTCGTTCGGTCGTCAGGCGGCCGGTCCGAGGCAGAGCACCCGGGTGGGGGAGTTGCCGGGCAGTTCCACGCGCGGCTGGGTCGCGTCGGTGCACTTGGCCTTGTCGTCGACCCTTGAGACGATCTTGAACGCGCCCTGGTCGCCGCAGTCGGCGGCCACCGCACCCTCGCCGGCCTGCTTCACGCAGGAACCGACGGCCGGGTTGAAGGCGGGTTCGTCCGAGCCGCCGAGCTTGCCGAGCGCCCAGAGCGCGCCGAGCGGCACGACCAGGATGAGCACGGCCGCGGTGAGCACCGCCAGCAGCACCCGTCCGTTGCGGACCTTCGGGGTCGGCGGTTCGGCCGGCTTGCTCTCGGTCGCCTCCGGCTTGAAGGCGTCGAACCGACCCTGGTCGCCCTGGGGCGAGTCGCCCAGGTCCCAGAGCGGACGGTCGGGCTGGTCGCCCGGGGTCGGAAAGGCCGCCGGGAAGCCCCGGGTGGCGTCCGGCGAGCCGTGACCCGGGTCGTGGCCCATGGCACCGGGGCTGACCGGTGCCGCCGCCCCGCCGAACCGGTCACCGGAGCGGGCCGGCTCGCCGTGCGGCTTGGTGCCGTTCACCGGGCGCTGGTTGGTCATCGGGTCGTTGAACGTGGGCACACCGGGCGGGAAGGGCGGCAGCGCCGGCTGCGGGACCGGAGCGGACGCGGCGGAGGCCGGGGCGTCGCCGAAGCCGGGCCGGTCGTGCCGCTGGTCGTGCTCGTCGAACCGGGGAGCCGGTCCGGCGTCGAACCGCCCCGGACCGTCGAAACGGTCCCCTGGTCCAGCGTCGAAACGGTCCCCTGGTCCAGCGTCGAAACGATCGCCGTGGCCGCCGTCGAAACGATCTGCGGGGCCACCGTCGAAGCGGTCGCCGTGGCCGCCGTCGAACCGGGAGTTCTGACCACCGTCGAAGCGGGGGTCGGCAGCGCCGTCGAAGCGACCGGGGACGTCGAACCGGGCCTCGGGCTCACCGTCGAACCGGCCGCCGGTGTCGCCGTCCGGGCCGAAGCGGTGGGGCTCCGGCTGGCCGCCGTGGTCGACCTGGTCCGGGCCGTCGGCGGGCCGGGCCGGGCGGCCGTAGACCCGGGGCTGCGGGGCCGGCATGGAGGGCTGTTGCAGGGCCTGGTCGGCCGGGGGTGCCACCCGGTTGGAGACCGGTACGGAGGCGCTGGCCGAGACGCTGCCACCGGCCTCGCCCCCGCTGGCCTCGGGCGAGGTACGCGGGTGCGGAATGGCCTGCGCTCCGGCCTGGGCGGCCTCGGCCCCCCACCCGTCGCCCGGCTGCGCGTCGTACCCGCTCTCGCGTCCGGCCGGCTCGCCGTACGGCGGCTGGTCGGCGGGCGGGGCGAACGACGCCGGCGGGGCGTAGTCGGCCGGGGGCGACGCGGCGAGGCTGGCACCGGGAACCCGCGCCTCCTGAGGCGGCAGCGGTACGGCGTTGGCGGGCGAGATGCCCGGTCCCGGACCCGGCTGGTAGGCCGGCGGGTTCTCGGCGCGGGACGGCTCCCAGCCCGGCCCGGCGGACTCGGCCGGGGCCGGATCCGATCCGGCCTTGCCCCACACCTCGTCGGCCGACCACGGCTCCCCCTCCGGAACGACCGGACGGGCGGGGACGGCGTCGTCACCCGGACGGGCGACTCCGGCACCCCAGGCCGGGACGTCGGCGCGGCCCACCGAGGCGGTGGCGCGGGCCGGCGGGGCGGGCGGCTCGGCCGGCGGCCACGCCTCGGTCGGCCGGGGCTGGTCGCCCGGCGAGTCCCACCCGGACTGCTGCGGTTCCGCCTGCTGCTGCACCGAGGCGGTGCCCCAGGTGGCCGTCGGCGGCTGCTCGTCGGTGGGGCTCCAGGGCCGGGGCTGCTGGCCGCCCGGCTGCGGGGCGGGGGCCGCGCCCCAGGCCGGCTGAGGGTCGGCCGGTGGGCGGACCGACGCCGCTCCCCGGGCCGCCGGAGCCTGCTCGCCCGGCTGCGGGGCGGGGGCCCGGCCCCAGTCGTCCTGCTGCGGCTGGTCGCCCTGCGCGCCCCAGCCGGCCGGCTGGTCGTTCTGCGGGCCCCAGTTCGCCGGCGGCGGGGTGCCCTGCGGGCTCCACGCGGCTGGCGGCTGGTCGCCGGCCGACCCCCACGACGCGGGCTGCTGCGGGCCCCTGGCCGGCGGCTGCTCGTCAGGTGCCGGCCAGGACTGCTGCGGGGCACCCGCTCCCGGCCAGTTCTGCGGGGCGGACTCGCCCTGTGGACCCCAGCCCGGCTGGGCGCCACCCTGCTGCGGGGACTCGCCCCGGCCCGGCGTCTGCGGTACGGCGGCCCACGCGGTGGTCGGCTGCTGCTGGTCGGCCTGGGGGTTCCAGGTGCCCGGCTGCGGCTGCCCGGTCGGGCCACCCCACGGCTGACCCGGTCCGGCCGGCGGCCCCCACGGGCCGGGCTGGGCTTCGCCGGGTGCCTTCCAACCCACGGTCGGGGGCGCCTCACCGGGCGCGCTCCACGCCGGGGCGGGGGAGTTCGGTCGCGCGGCCGGCGGTGGCGGTGCCCAGCCCAGGTCGGGGGCGGCTGTGCCGTACCCGTTCTCCTGCTGCGCTGACCGGTCGCCGTACGGCGCCGATCCACCGGCGCCCGGCGACACCTGGTCCGGCTCCTGGCCGGGGTGGTGCGGGCCCTCGGACGTCATGGCTGCGCCTCCTCCATCACATGTCGGCCGCCGACGCCGATCGGGTGCCGTCGGCTTGCTCGCCGGCATAGCCGGCTGGCCGGCCGTGCCGCGCTCCCCCGCACCGTATCCGGTGGCCGCCCGTGGCACTCGGGGAGCACCGGCCGTCACTCCGCGTCGCCGTATGGTGTCGAGCGGTGTCTATCCGCCTGACGTCCTCCGGCAGCGGGCGGGAACGACCGTGCCCCACCGTACCGGGCGCTCGTACGAGGGCGGAATCCCGGTGCCGAAGGGTCTGAAAGCCGACGACCCGCCCGGGGTCCGGGCGGGTCGTCGATGGGGAGGAGGTGAGAAAGTCGTAGCCGTCAGCCCATGGTCATGTGACGCTGGGCGATGGCGAGGATCTCGTCGCGGACCGCGGGCGAGTTGGCGGAACGCAGCGCGTGCTCGATGGCACGGGCGCGGCGGTTGGCGTCGCGGCGGTTGCGGATTCGCTCGATCATGCTCATGGGTCTCTCCTCCTGGCTATTCGGTTGTCAGCCCGTCGTGCCTCCATTGAAGCGCATATCCGCGTTGAACTCCAACGATTCTAAGGTGAGCTGAGACACCAGCCGAACGATCGAAGGTTGACGGCGGGTTGAGCCGAGGTTTCTTATGTCCATACGGTGACGGCCGGTGTGCCGGGAGTAACCCCGGCGCACCGGCCGTCGTAGCCGTGGAACGTGTCAGGTCCAGGCGAGCAGCGCCGCCTCCGGATCGGTCAGGAAGTCACCGATGTCCCGCAGGAACTTCGACCCGAGCTCGCCGTCGATGATCCGGTGGTCGAAGGAGAGCCCCAGCGTCGTCACCTGACGCGGCTTGACCTTGCCCTTGTGCACCCAGGGCATCTCCCGCACCGCGCCGAACGCCAGGATGGCCGACTCGCCCGGGGGCAGGATCGGCGTACCGGTGTCCACCCCGAACACACCGACGTTGGTGATGGTCAGCGTGCCACCGGACATGTCCGCCGGGGAGGTCTTCCCGGTCTTCGCCGTCTGCACCAGAGCGGTCATCGCGTCGGCCAGCTCCCGCAGCGAGAGCCGCCCGGCGTCCTTGATGTTCGGCACGATCAGGCCGCGCTCGGTGGCCGCCGCGATGCCCAGGTTGACGTACTCCTTGACCACGATCTCGTCGCCGGCCCAGGTCGAGTTGACCATCGGGTGCCGCTGCACCGCCAGCAGCACCGCCTTGGCGACCAGCAGCAGCGGCGAGACCCGGACGTCCCGCCACTCCCGCCGGGCCCGGAGCCGGTCCAGCGCCTTCATCGCCCGGGTCACGTCCACGGTCAGGAACTCCGTGACGTGCGGGGCGGTGAACGCCGAGGCGGACATGTTCTCGGCGGTGAGCTTGCGCACGCCCTTGACCGGGATCCGCCGTTCGCGGTCCGCGCCGAAGGCCGCCGACGTGGTCGCCGGAGTCGCCGCCACGGTCGCCGTCGAGGCCCCGTCCGCCGCCTGGTGGACGTCCTCCCGGGTGATCGAGCCGAGCGGACCCGACCCGGTCAGCGTGGTGAGGTCGACCCCGAGGTCCCGGGCGAGCTTGCGTACCGGCGGCTTGGCCAGCACCAGCGCACCGGCGCCGTGCCCGTTGGCCGCCGGAGCGGTGCGGGGCGCGACCGGGGCGGTACGGGCGACCGGCACCGCCGGCGCGGCGGCCACGGGCTGCGCCGCCGGTGCCGGCGTGGCCTGTGCCGGGACCGGGCCGGTCGCCTTGCGCGGGCGGCGCTTGGCGGCCGTGCTGCGCGGCCCGTAACCGACCAGCACCGCCGTCCGGCCACCCGGGGCGGGGCCGCCGATCAGGCCGGGCTCGACCGCGCCCTCGCTCGGGGCCACGTCCACCGCCGCCAGCGCCGCCGCCGACGGGGTGGGGGTGACCTCCTCCTCCAGCGGCCCGGCGCCCGGGTCGGTGTCGATCGCGATGATCGGCGTACCGACCTCGACCGTGGAGCCCTCCGGGTGGAAGATCGACTTCACCTGCCCGGCCCACTTGGCCGGGATCTCCACCGCCGCCTTGGCCGTCTCGACCTCGACGATCGGCTGGTTCAGCTCGATGACGTCCCCGACCTTGACCAGCCAGGCCAGGATTTCGCCCTCGGTCAGCCCCTCGCCCAGGTCGGGCAGGTTGAACTCCTTGATCCGCGACATGCCGCTCACCAGCCGAAGGTGCGGTCGACGCCGTCGAGCACCCGGTCGAGGTCGGGCAGGTACTCCTCCTCGACCCGGGCCGCCGGGTAGGGGGTGTCGTAGCCGGTCACCCGCAGCACCGGGGACTCCAGGGAGTAGAAGCACTCCTCGGTGACCCGGGCCGCGATCTCCGCGCCCAGACCCAGGTTGCCCGGGGCCTCGTGCACGACCACGCAGCGGCCGGTGCGGCGCACCGACTCGTACACCGGTGCCAGGTCCAGCGGGGAGAGCGTGCGCAGGTCGACGACCTCCAGCTCCCGGCCGTCCTCGGCGGCGGCCGTCGCCGCGTCCAGGCAGGTCCGCACCATCGGGCCGTACGCCAGCACGGTGACGTCCGTGCCGGGTCGCACCACCCGGGCCGCGTGCAGCGGGTACGCCTCCGACAGCGGGGCGTCCAGCTCCACCGGACCCTTCTCCCAGTAGCGCCGCTTCGGTTCCAGGAAGACGACCGGGTCGTCCGAGGCGATGGCCTGCTGGATCATCACGTACGCGTCCTGCGGGCTGGCGCAGGAGACGACCTTGAGGCCGGCGGTGTGCGAGAAGTACGCCTCCGGCGACTCGGAGTGGTGCTCCACCGCGCCGATGCCGCCGCCGAACGGGATGCGGATCACCATGGGGATGTTCAGCTTGCCGCGCGAGCGGTAGTGCATCTTCGCCACCTGCGACACGATCTGGTCGTATGCGGGGTAGACGAAGCCGTCGAACTGGATCTCGCAGACCGGGCGGTACCCCCGGATGGCCAGGCCGACCGCCGTGCCGATGATCCCGGACTCGGCCAGCGGGGTGTCGATCACCCGCTGGTCGCCGAAGTCCTTCTGGAGCCCGTCGGTGACCCGGAAGACGCCGCCGAGCTTGCCGACGTCCTCGCCCATGACGACGACCTTGGAGTCCTGCTCCAGGGCCCGGCGCAGGCCGATGTTGAGGGCCTTGCCGATGGAGAGCGTCTCCGTGGCCATCAGTGGGCACCCCCCTCGAACGACGCCTGGTACTTCGTGAACTGCGCCCGCTGCTCGTCGAGCTCGGGGGACCCGTTCGGGTAGACGTGGTCGAACATCGTCACCGGTTCCGGGTCCGGCATGGCGAGCACCCGCTCCCGCAGGTGCACCGACTCCTGGCGGGCCTGCTCGTCGACCTCGGCGAAGAAGGCGGCGTCGACGATCTTCTGCTTCTCCAGGAACGCCTTCATCCGGGCGATCGGGTCCTTGGCCTGCCAGGCCTCGACCTCGCTGGCGATCCGGTACCGGGTCGGGTCGTCGGAGGTGGTGTGCGCGCCCATCCGGTAGGTGTACGCCTCGATCAGGCTGGGGCCCTGTCCGTTCCGGGCGTTGTCCAGCGCGTGCCGGGTCACCGCGTACGAGGCGAGCACGTCGTTGCCGTCCACCCGTACGCCGGGGAAGCCGAAGCCGGCGGCGCGGCGGTAGAGCGGCACGCGGGTCTGCCGCTCCAGCGGCTCGGAGATCGCGTACTGGTTGTTCTGGCAGAAGAAGACCAGCGGCGCGTTGAACACGCTGGCCCAGACGAACGCCTCGTTGACGTCGCCCTGGCTGGTCGCCCCGTCGCCGAAGTAGGCGATCACCGCCTCGCCGTCGTCGCCGCCGGTCCTGCCGTCCATGGCGACGCCCATGGCGTACCCGGTCGCGTGCAGGGTCTGCGCCCCGATCACGATCGTGTACATGTTGAACTTGAACTCGTTCGGGTCCCAGCCGCCCTGGTCGACACCACGGAAGAGACCGAGCGGCATGATCGGGTCGATGCCCCGGCAGTAGAGGACGCCGTGTTCCCGGTAGGTGGGGAAGGCCATGTCCTGCGAGCGCAGCGCCCGCCCGGAGCCGACCTGGGCCGCCTCCTGGCCGAGCAGGCTGGCCCAGAGGCCCAGCTCGCCCTGCCGTTGCAGGGCGGTCGCCTCGGCGTCCAGCTTCCGCACCAGCACCAGGTCCCGGTAGAGGCTGCGGTACTCCTCGTCGGTGAAGTCGACGCGGTACTCGACACCGTCCGGGCCGGTGACGCTCTCGATCCGCTCACCCTCGGGGGTGAGCAACTGCACCAGCTCGGGGTCGGCGCCCTTCGCCGCGGCCCGCTTGGATCTGGGTGCCGCCCGTCTGCTGCGGGTGGTGACCCCGGGGTCGCCCTTTGCCATCCGTCTCTCCCTGTCGTGTCTGCGCCGGCACCGGGGATTGCCCGACCGCGCAACTCGTGCGTCCGCCCGGCAGGTGCCGGGGGGTCTCCTGGCAGCCGCCCCTGGCCCCTTTGTGGGGGTTGCCGTGCGGCGTGAGCCGGATTCTGGCCGAACCCGGTTCGGGAGCGACGGCAGCCGGCCGAGCCTTCGCGGGTGTGCGAGGGCCACGGCTGCGTCGCCGTCGTGTGGGTCCATATTCGCAGAATGAGGTGAGCGGGCCCACACTACGCCTGCCTTGATCGACGACGGGCTGTCCGATCGCCCGGTCCGCGAGGCTCCGACGCGGGGGCCGGCACGGCGTCGGACGAAAGGGTGTGTCGACACGCTGTGCAGGGTGGCGGACGGAGGGTGACTGGTCCAGGCTGGTCCGAGGGGGAGATGACCGCCGGAGAGCGGCTCGTCCCGTTTCCCTGCGCCCCGACCAGGAGGAGGGCCCGGTGTTCGACAACGACGGTCCCGGTCCTCCGCTGCTCGGTCGGCACCGCGCCGCCGGGTCGGCCGGCTACCGGCGTGTCGTCGGTGCGCACCGGGCCCCGGGTTCTGCCGGCCCGACACGCGGCTACCTGTTCACCGTCGCCCTGCTCGCCGGCACCGCCTCCATGCCGATCCTCGCCGCGATCAGCGCCGGCTCGGCCACCGTGGGGGGCACCGCGCTGCCGAAAGCCGACACTCCGTTCATCCCGACGCCCTCGCGGGGGCCGGTGGTGGTCGGGCCGCCCCGCCCGGCGTCCCCGGGCCTCGCCGCCCCGATCCACTCGCCGGTCGGTGGCGCCCCGTCCGCCGTCCCGGTCGGGGGCCCGTCACCGACAGCGCACCCGCGAACGGAGCCGCCGGCCCGGCCGCCGGCTCCGTCGAAGCCCGTACCGACCCGGACGCCCCGCCCCACGGCGGCCCCCACGCCGACGACCCCGGCCCCGACCGGCTCCCCGGATCCGGGTCAGGAGCCCACGCCGGCCCCGGAGCCCACTCCGACACCGAGCGGCACGTGCGCCGAGCCGACCGGGGTGACCTGCGCTCCCTCGCCGGCCGTACCCTCGCCGTCCCCTGTGCCACCGCCGTCGCCCGCCCCGGGCGCGATCCGGTGACCAGACCCTGAGCACGTCAGACGACCGGACCGCGACACCGGACGGTACGCCCCGACCCGGCGCGGGCGGGCGGCTGGCGCGGGTCGTCACCGAGGCCACCGCCCCGGCGGTGCTGGTCACCGTCCTGCTCGTCGCGGTCGGTTGGCACAGCGCCCGCGGTGGTGTGGGTGGTCTGGGTTGGGGTCTGCTCGCCACCGTCTTCGCCAGCGGCATCCCGATCGCCTACATCCTCGGCGGGGTACGCCGGGGCCGGCTCACCGACCACCATGTGCGGATCCGCGAACAGCGCCGGATCCCGCTGCTGGTCGGGATCGCGTCGGCGGCCGGCGGACTCGCCCTGCTCGCCGCCCTCGGCGCACCCCGGCCGGTGCTCGCCCTGGTCACCGCCGGGGTGGTGGGACTGGTGGTGGCGGTGTCGGTGAGCCACTGGTGGAAGATGTCGATCCACACGGCGGTGGCGGCAGGAGCGCTGGTCGTCCTGGCGTCGACCTTGGGAGCGGGGCTGCTGGCCGGGTCGCCCCTGCTCGTCCTGGTGGGCTGGTCGCGGGTGCGCCTGGGTGATCACACCGTCGGTCAGGTGCTGGCCGGTGCCGCCCTCGGCGCCCTCGTCGCGGTCACCGTCTACACGCCCCTGCATTGAGGGGTCGGGCGAGATCCTGGGCGGACGGGCGGAGCATCGGCGGGTGCAACAGGGTGGCCGGGCCACGCCGGAAGAGTTGGGCCGGACGGCCCCGCTCACCCTCGGTGCTCCGACCCGTCGATTCGACGAACCCCGGGGTGCCGGTGACCTTGCGATGGAAGTTGCGCGGGTCGAGCGTGGTGTCCCAGACCGTCTCGTACACCGCGCGCAGTTGGGCGACGGTGAACTCGGGCGGGCAGAACGCCGCCGCCAGCGGGGTGTACTCCAGCTTGGCCCGGGCCCGTTCCAGCCCGTCGGTCAGGATCCGTCCGTGGTCGAAGGCGAGCTGTGCCCGGTCGAGCCGGTTGACCGGCACCCAGTCGGCGGCGGCCGCGTCCGACCCGGCGACCGGGGACGGCAGGTCCGGCAGGAGGGCGAGCCAGGCGACGGTCACCACCCGGCGGCGCGGGTCCCGGGTCGGGTGGCCGTACGTGCCGAGCTGCTCCAGGTGCCCGGCCGGTTCGAGTAGGCCGGTCTCCTCGGTCAGCTCGCGGACGGCCGCGTCGGGCAGGTCCTCGTCGATGCCGACGAAACCACCGGGCAGCGCCCAGCAGCCCTCGAACGGCGGCACTCCCCGCCGGACCAACAGCACGTGCAGCTCGTCGGTGCGGACGGTCAGGACCACCAGGTCGGCGGTCACCGCGAACGGCGGGTAATCGGTCACGTGTTTATCACCACCTTGACGATAATCTACCAGAGGCTTTATCGTCGTGGGGACGAAAAAGGGGAGGACGATCATGGCTGACGTCTCGCGGCGGCTCTTCCTGCGGCACCTGCGCGGCACCCCGACGAGTTGGGTCCGGCACTCCACCGGTGGCCGGGTCCGTCGGGAGGGCACCGGGCTGTCCTTCTGGTACCGGCCGCTGCACGCCGTGCTCAGCGAGGTGCCGGTCGACGACCGGGAACTGCCCCTGCTCTTCCACGCCCGTACCGGGGACTTCGCGGACGTCACCGTGCAGGCCACCGTGACCTACCGGGTGGCCGACCCGGCGCTCGCCGCCACCCGGCTCGACTTCTCCGTCGACCCGCGCACCGGCGTGGCGCGGGCCCGACCGCTGGACCAGGTCGCCACGCTCCTCGCCGAACTGGCCCAGCAACCCGCCCTCGACCTGCTCGCCCGGGTCCCGCTGGCCGAGGCGCTCACCACCATCGCGCCGGTGCGGGAGGCGGTCTCGGCCGCCCTCGGCACCGAACCCAGGCTCGCCGACGTCGGGGTCGCCGTGGTCAGCGCCCGGGTGGTCGCCATCCGCCCCGAACCGGAACTGGAACGGGCACTTCAGACCCCCACCCGCGAGGCGGTGCAGGTCGAGGCCGACCGGGCCACCTACGCCCGCCGGGCCCAGGCCGTCGAGCAGGAGCGCTCGATCGCGGAGAACGAACTCCAGAACAAGATCGAGCTGGCCCGCCGGGAACAGCAGCTCGTGGAGCAGCACGGCGCGAACACCCGCCGTCGGGCCGAACTGGACGCCGCCGCCGAACTCGCCGCCGCCCAGGGCAAGGCGGAACGCGAGAAGGTCGCCGACGCGGCCGCCGCCGAACGTGCCCGGGTGCTCTCCACCGCCGAGGCCGAGAAGGAGCGTGTCCTCGCCGCCGCGAAGGCCGACGGGGTACGCGCGCTCGGCCACGCCGAGGCGGAGGCCGAGGCGGCCCGGCTGGCGGCGTACGCCCAGCTTCCGGTCGAGGTGCTGCACGCCCTCGCGCTGCGCGAGCTGGCCGGTCAGCTGCCGCAGATCGGTCAGCTCACCGTCACCCCGGACCTGCTCTCCGGCCTGCTGACCCGACTCGGCGGAAGCGACCTGACCCGGCTCGGCGGGAGCGACCGGTGAGCGCCACCCTGGCCCCCCGGGTCGTGGTCGTCAGCCGGCGCAGCGAGCTGGACGAACTGCTCGCGCGGCACGGCACCCGCGCTGCGGCGGCGTGGTACCTGAAGGCCCGTGGCGGTGACCTGGCCGAGGTGGTCCACCGGCACGAGCTGCTCCAGGCGGCGCTGACCACGGTCGGCGCGGCCGTACCGGCCGACTGGCGACGCGGCTCGGTCGACCGGGACGACCTGCCCCGCTTCCTCTTCGCCCCGGAGGACGTCGTGGTCGCGGTCGGCCCGGACGGACTGGTCGCCAACGTCGCCAAGTACCTCGACCGGCAGCCGGTCGTCGGGGTCGACCCCGACCCGGGTCGCAACGCCGGCATCCTGGTCCGCTCCACACCCGGCCAGGTGGCCGACCTGCTCCGGGCGGTCGTCGCCGGCCGGGCCGCCATCGAACGGCGGACCATGGCACGCGCCGTCCTCGACGACGGACAGGAGCTGGTCGGCCTCAACGAGGTGTACGTCGGTCACGTGTCCCACCAGTCCGCCCGGTACCTGCTCGCCGAGAACGCCGACGGGCGGACCCGACGGGAGCGCCAGTCCTCCTCCGGCCTGGTGGTGAGCAGCGGAACCGGGGCGACCGGCTGGTGCGCGTCGATCGCCCGGGACCGTCCGGACCCGCCCCGGCTGCCCACCCCGGACGAGCCGGCGCTCTGCTGGTTCGTCCGGGAGGCCTGGCCGTCTCCGGTGACCGGGGCCAGCCTCACCGCCGGTCGGCTGGGCACCGACGGCACCCTGGAGCTGACCGCCGAGTCCGACGGCCTGGTCGCCTTCGCCGACGGTCTGGAGTCGGACCGGCTCACCCTGGCCTGGGGCCAGCGGATCACCCTCTCCGTCGCCGCCCGTCACCTGGCACTGGTGACCGGAGCCCACTAGCCGACTGTTCTGGTTGCCGGCTTGCTGGCTGGCTTGGTTGGTTGGTTGGTTGGTTGCAGGGGACCCTTCCTCGGCAAAAAACGGTAGGAAGGGGCCCCTGCAGGCACCTGAGGCCCCGGCGGGAAGGGGCAGAGCGGGTCAGTCGTCGGTGAGGTGGTGGCGGTTGGCCTCGATCCAGGCGTGCAGGGCCGCCGGGTCGTCGGGGTCGACGCCGTCGGCCATCAGCTGGGCCACCGCCGCCGTGGCGGGACTGCGCCGCTCGCCGGTGCTGTAGAGGCGGGCGAACTCCGGCACCATCTCCTCGATCGCGCTGTCCGTCTGGCTGGCCGCGGACTCGGGCAGGCCGCGCCGCCGTGCGGCGTACCCGGCCCAGCCACGCAGCACCCGGGGAAGCAGGGCGGCGTCGTCCATGTCCAGTACGGCCCGCCGGTGCACCCAGTCGAGCAGGAACAGCTCGGCCACCGTCGGGCTCCACCGCAGCGGGTCGGCGTCCGGGAAGCTCGCCGCGTGGTCCAGCAGCAGGCTCAGGCAGAAGTGCAGGGACGCCAGCTCCGGGCCGTCCATGGTGTCGAGGCCGAACCGGGCGGCCTCCGGCGCGGCGAGGAACTGGCGTACCAGCGCGGTGCGCTCGGCCGGGGTGAGCGGTTCCGGGTCCACCGGGGTCCGGACGGGGCGGGGCAGCAGGGCCAGCCGGGCCCCGGCGATCGTCCGGTCGGTGGCGAGGGAGCCCTCGCCGGGCAGGTCGCCGAGGTCGTCGGTGATCGCCAGGTGGCGGGACACCTCGCTGTGCAGCCGGGCCGGGTCCTCCGTCCGGAACCAGGTCAGCTCGTCGGTGGCGCACATCTGCCGGACCTGCTCCAGGATCCGTTCGGCCGGTCCGCCGACGAAGATGTCCTTGGTGATGCCGATGTTGTGGTCGACCAGGGCGACCATGGCGTGCTCCGGCCCGCCGGCCGCCTCGTCGTAGGCGAAGGTGGCGAGGTAGGAGGTCTGGTCGCCGTACACGTCGCCGTAGGCCCAGCAGCCGGTGAGGTGTACCCGGCCGAGCTGGTCGGACCAGGACGGGGCCTGGGCGCCGGGCTTGACCCGGTCGGCGCCCTCGGCGTCCGGCACGAGTCGGGCGAACACCCGCCGGATGGTGGTGGCCGAGGCGGTCCGCCGACGGGACGTGGCGGCGAGGAAGCCGCCCACGAACTCCCGTACGGCCGTGCTGCGGTCGGACTCCGCGACCGCGTAGACGCTGCCGAGCAGCGCGGTGCCGAGCATCTCGGCGTCGAGGGCGCAGTCGAGCCGGCTCACGTCGCGGGCTGCGTGCAGTACCGCGTCGTAGGGGGTGTGAGGCGTGGCCATGGATCGACCCTACGCCGCCGGAACCCCGGCGGGAGGAAGGCCGGGATCACTTCTTTCCGGCCGCCACCCGCAGCGCGTCCCGGGCTTCGGTGTACGAGGTGAGGACCGCGCGGACCGGGGTCAGCACGTGCTCCTCGCCGACCCCGGCCACGGCGGCGGTGAGTCGTCGCTCCGCGCGGAGCCGGGTGCGCCGGGCCGCCCAGCGGACGACCGGCCGGGTCACCGCCGCGACCAGTAGTCCGGCGAGCAGCCCACCGAGCAGCAGCAGCGTCGGCAGCGGCACCTCGCCGACCATCGGCTCGTCCGGATCGGGCAGGCCGAGGGCGTTCAACGCGTACCCGAGCACCAGCCAGGCCAGCCCGGCGACGGCGGTGAGTGTCACCAACCACTGGAGCGCGCCGACCAGTCGCCACCACAGGGGCCGCTCGGGCACGTCGAGGTCGGTGCCGGCGACCGCCCGGTCCAGCGCGTCCGGCACGTCGCCGAGGCGGGACCGGGCCGCGCCGGTGACCGCCGCCGGCCACGGCCCCGGCAGGTCGCCGCCGGCCCGCTCGGCCACCGTCCGGACGGCCAGCCCCAACGCCGAGCGTTGGGCGGCGGTCGGGTCGGGTACGGAGGTCGCGGCGACCGGCTTCGCGGGCTCGTCGGCCGACCCGTCGGCCGAGCCCGAGCCGGGCAGGTGCAACCGCCGCAGCGGGTCCGGCCGCAGGCGACGCCAGCCACGGACCAGCGGCCAGCCGGTGGCACCCGTCGCCCGGTGCCGGTACGCCTGTTCGACCGCCGTGGTCACCGCCGGCACCCCGGCCGCTCCGGCCAGCGCGCCGGTCAGGGCACGGGTGCCGGCGGCGTCCGGCCCGGTGCCGGCGGGTTCCGGGCCGACCAGGTCGGCGAAGCGCTCCACGACGGTGTCGATGTCGCCGGCCAGCCGTCGCAGGGACGCCTGCCGCTCGGCGACCGTCGACTCCAGGCTGGCCCGCAGTTCGGTGGTGCCGGAGGGGTCGACGGCGGTGGTGGCGAGCAGCGGCACCCCGGTCAGGCCGTCGGCGTCGAGCAGCCGGCGCAGGTCGTCGAGGACCCGGGGCACCTCGGCCGGGGGCAGCCGGTCGGCCTGGTTGAGCACGACCAGGGTGACGTCCCGGTGCCGGTGGAACTCGCGCAGGTAGGCGGTGTGCACCAGCCGGTCGGCGTACTTCTGCGGGTCGACCACCCAGATGACCAGGTCGACCAGGCCGAGCAGCCGGTCGACCTCCAGCCGGTGGGCGTGCTGCACCGAGTCGAAGTCGGGCAGGTCGAGCAGGACCAGCCCGTGCAGGGCGGACTCGTCGTCGCCGTCCAGGGCGCTCTCCCGGATGAACCGGTGCCGGGGCAGCACGCCGATCCAGTCGAGCAGCCGGGTCGCGCCGTCGAGCGGTCCCCACACGCAGGCGTGCGCCACACCGGTGGTGGGTCGGCGTACCCCGACCGGGGAGAGGTCCAGCCGGGCGAGCGCGTTGAACAGGCTGGACTTGCCGCTGCCGGTCGCCCCGGCCAGGGCGACCACGGTGTGGTCGCGGGAGAGGGCGAGTCGGGTGCCGGCCCGTTCGACCAGGGTGTGCGCCGGGACGAGCCGTTCGTCGGGCAGGTGGCCGTCGACGGCGGTGAGGAACCGGCGGACCGCGTCGAGGCGGGTGATCAGGTCGTCCGGGTCGACCCGGGTTCCGCCCCGGAGCGCCTCCCGCATCCGGCCGACGAATCCGGTCACCGGGTCACGTCCAGGTCGGCGCGCTCCCGGGCCTCGGCCACCCGCTCGGCGGCGGCCCGCAGGTCGGCGGCGGTGTCCGCCTCCGGCCGGGCGCTCGCGGTACGGGCCAGGAACCGGGCGGCCTCCTCGTCGAGCAGCGTGTCGATCCGTTCCAGCAGGTCGCCCCGGGCCTGGCGGGCGAGGTTGCGGACCGCCTGGTCGCCGAAGATCGCCTGGAGGACGGCCTGCGCGGCGACCGTGGTGCCCGCTCCGGTGGCCACCTCCAGACCGGTCGGCACGAAGGCGGTCGAGGCGAACACCGCGATCATCACGGCGAGGCCGGTGGCGTTGACCGCGTACGCCGCCGTGCGGGCGACGAAGCGTTTGTCGCCGCCCTCGGTGCGGACCAGGTCCAGCACGCCCCGCTGCCAGTCGCGGACCAGCCGCTCGGCGCGTTCCGGCAGGTCGGCGGAGGGATGCGCCAGGTCCGGTTCGAGCAGCGCCGCGCCGGCCGGGTGGGCCCGCCACCCGGTGTACGCGTTCTCGGCCGCCTCGGCGGCCACCCCGCGCAGCAGGGTGACCAGCTGGGACTCGATGGCGTCGCGCAGCTCGTTGGCGGGGGCCGGTCGCCCGGTGACGGCGGCGACGACGCGGTCGCGGAGCCGACCGATCCGCGCCTCCAGGGTGCGGAAGAACTCGCCGGTGCCGACGAACTCCTGCCAGCGGGCCAGCACCTCGCCCCGGAGCAGCCGACCGTCGGAGAGGCCCTGCTCGACGGTGCGCTGGGCACCGCGGTACGCGCCGCGTACCCGGTCGTCGAGCGCGTCGGCGGCGGTGGTCTGCTCGTCGGCGGCCTCGGCGAGGGTTTCGGTGATCGGGCCGAGCGCGGCGAGCGCGCCGTCGAGGGTCTGTCGGACCACGGCGGCGCGGGCCTCGGCGTCGGCGGCGAGTCGGGCGAACCACTCACCCAGTGGCGCCGTCACCCGTTCCGGCAGCAGCCCCTGCCCGTCGACCTGGGTCTCCGGCAGGACGAAGAGGGGTGCCGCGCCCAGGTCGTGGGTGGCGAGCATCTCGGCGAGGTGGGCGGAGACCTCCTCGGTGGCCTCCGGCGGAACCCGGTCCAGGACGAGGGCGATGGCCGCTCCCCGGGCCCGCGCGTTGTGCAGCAGTTCCCAGGGGACCGCGTCGGCGTACCGGGCGGCGGTGGTGACGAAGAGCCAGAGGTCGGCGGCGGCGAGGAGTTGCCCGGCCAGCGCCCGGTTGGCGTCGACCACCGAGTCGATGTCCGGCGCGTCGAGGAAGGCCAGCCCGGGTGGGAGCGCGGGCGCGGTGACCAGTTGCAGGGTGCGCGGGTCCTCGCTGGGCTCGCTGGTCCGGGTCAGCCCGGGCAGCAGTTCGCCCTGCCGGAACCAGCCCGAGTCGGCCGGGTTGCAGACCAGCACCGGTGACCGGGTGGTGGGCCGGAGCACCCCGGCGGCGCTTACCCGGGCCTGGACCAGGCTGTTGACCAGGGTCGACTTGCCCGCGCCGGTGGAGCCGCCGACCACCACCAGCAGCGGGGCGTCGAGTCGGGCGAGCCGGGGCAGGAGGTAGTCGTCGAGCTGGTCGGTGAGGGCGGCGGCGTTGCGCCGGGCCGGTTCGGCGGAGGGCAGGTCGAGCGGGAAGCGGGCGGCCGTGGCCGCGGCGCGTAGGCCGGCGAGGGCGGTGGACAGGTCGTCCCCGGGTGTCCCGGTCGGGTCCTCTGCGGCGGTGGCTGCTCCGCTGTGGGTGGCGGCGACGGCGGGCGCGCCGGAGTGGGTGGCGGATTCCCCGTGCGTCGTCACCGCTAAAGCGTGCCCGACCGGTGCAAGGGAAGACAACAGCGGGGTCCGGTGTTAAGGGTTGCGTCGGGTCGGCTCAACCCCGACTTGACGATCGCGGCAGGCGTGGCACTATTGAGTCAAGTCCACTCAACTTGCGGTGGGTGTTCTTCGGGCGGTGCCCGTCACCTGCTCAACGTAACGAAGCGAGGAAGCGAAGATGGCACGTGCGGTCGGTATCGACCTCGGCACGACGAACTCCTGCGTCAGCGTTCTCGAGGGCGGTGAGCCCACCGTCATCGCCAACGCTGAGGGCTCGCGTACGACCCCGTCGATCGTCGCGTTCGCCCGTAACGGCGAGGTGCTCGTCGGTGAGGTCGCCAAGCGTCAGGCGGTGACCAACCCGGACCGGACCATCCGGTCGGTCAAGCGGGAGATCGGCACCAACTGGACCGTCGACATCGACGGCAAGAAGTACACCCCGCAGGAGATCTCGGCCCGGACGCTGATGAAGCTCAAGCGGGACGCCGAGGCGTACCTGGGCGAGCAGATCACCGACGCGGTGATCACCGTCCCGGCGTACTTCAACGACGGCCAGCGTCAGGCCACCAAGGAGGCCGGCGAGATCGCCGGCTTCAACGTGCTGCGGATCGTGAACGAGCCGACCGCCGCCGCCCTGGCGTACGGGCTGGACAAGGGCTCCAAGGAGCAGACCGTCCTGGTCTTCGACCTCGGTGGTGGCACCTTCGACGTCTCCCTGCTGGAGCTGGCCGAGGGCGTCGTCGAGGTCAAGTCCACCAGCGGTGACAACCAGCTCGGTGGCGACGACTGGGACCAGCGGATCATCGACCACCTGGTGAAGACCTTCCGGGGCGAGCACGGCATCGACCTCTCCCAGGACAAGATGGCCCTCCAGCGGCTCCGCGAGGCCGCCGAGAAGGCCAAGATCGAGCTGTCCGCCGCCACCAACACCAACATCAACCTGCCGTACATCACCGCCGGTTCGGCCGGCCCGCTGCACCTGGACGTGACGCTCAGCCGCGCCGAGTTCCAGCGGATGACGCAGGACCTGCTGGACCGCTGCAAGGGTCCGTTCGAGCAGGCCGTCAAGGACGCCGGGATCAAGGTCGCCGACGTCGACCACGTCATCCTGGTCGGTGGCTCGACCCGGATGCCGGCCGTGACCGACCTGGTCAAGCAGCTCACCGGCCGCGACCCCAACAAGGGCGTCAACCCGGACGAGGTCGTCGCGGTCGGCGCGGCGCTCCAGGCCGGCGTGCTCAAGGGCGAGGTCAAGGACGTCCTGCTGCTCGACGTGACCCCGCTGAGCCTGGGCATCGAGACCAAGGGCGGCATCTTCACCAAGCTGATCGAGCGGAACACCACCATCCCGACCAAGCGGTCCGAGGTGTTCACCACCGCCGACGACAACCAGCCGTCCGTGCTGATCCAGGTCTTCCAGGGCGAGCGGGAGATCGCCGCCTACAACAAGAAGCTCGGCACCTTCGAGCTGACCGGCCTCCCGCCCGCGCCGCGTGGCGTGCCGCAGATCGAGGTCACCTTCGACATCGACGCCAACGGCATCGTCAACGTGCACGCCAAGGACCTGGGCACCGGCAAGGAACAGAAGATGACGATCACCGGCGGCTCCTCGCTGCCGAAGGACGACATCGAGCGGATGCGCCGGGACGCCGAGGACCACGCGGAGGAGGACAAGCGCCGCCGCGAGGACGCCGAGACCCGCAACGTGGCCGAGGCGCTCCAGTGGCAGACCGAGAAGTTCCTCGCCGAGAGCGGCGACAAGCTGCCGGGCGAGAACCGCGACCAGATCAACGAGGCGCTCGGCGAGCTGCGCGGTGCGCTCGGTGGCCAGGACATCGAGAAGATCAAGTCGGCCCACGAGCGGCTCGCGCAGGTCTCCCAGCAGGCCGGCTCGCTGCTCTACGCCCAGCAGCAGGGTGAGCAGGGCGAGCAGCCGGGCGCGGCCGGGGCCGCCGGTGGCGCGCCGGGCGGCGCCAAGGGCGGTGCCGACGACGTGGTCGACGCCGAGATCGTCGACGAGGACGGGAAGAAGTGACGTCCCACCCCGTCACGAACCCACGGCAGAGGGATTGAGGTAGCCGCATGACGGACAAGCCACGCGCCACCGACCCGGAGGAGACCCCCGGTTCGGTGCCGGGTGACTCCGCGACGCCGGCCGGCGGGGACGAAGCCGAATCCGCGGCGGGACTGGTCGAGGAGGCCGAGGTGGTGGTCGACGAGGTCTCCTCGACCGTCGACGAGACGGCCTCGGACGGCGCGCCGGTGGTCGACGCCCCGGCACGGCCGGCCGACGGAGCCCCGGCCGCCCCGCTCGGGGCCGAGCTGGAGGCGCTCCGGGCGGAGCTGGAGGAACGCACCCGGGACCTGCAACGGGTCTCGGCCGAGTACGCCAACTACCGCAAGCGGGTCGATCGGGACCGGGCTCTGGTCGGCGAACAGGCGACCGGCGCGGTGCTCACCGCGCTGCTGCCGATCCTCGACGACCTCGACCGGGCCCGTGAGCACGGCGACCTGGTGGGCCCGTTCGGCACGGTGGCCGAGCAGCTCACCACGGCACTGGGCAAGTTCGGCCTCACCGTCTTCGGTGAGCAGGGCGACCCCTTCGACCCGACCCGGCACGAGGCGGTCGCGCACCAGACCTCGGCCGAGGTCAGCGAGCCGACCTGCGTCCAGGTGATGCGCCGGGGCTACCAGCTCGGCGAGCGCCTGCTGCGGCCCGCGATGGTCGCGGTCGCCGATCCGGAGTAGTACGAGACCGTGACCGGGTCCTCCCGTCCACCGGCACCGGGTGGACGGGAGGCCCGGTGCACGTCGGGTGGAAGGGGGTGGACCGGTGAGTTCCAAGGACTGGCTGGAGAAGGACTTCTACGCCGTGCTCGGCGTGGACAAGTCCGCCTCCTCGGACGACATCAAGAAGGCGTACCGGAAACTGGCCCGGGAGTCCCACCCGGACCACAACCCGGACGACCCGCAGGCCGAGGAGCGGTTCAAGGCCGCCTCCGAGGCGTACAACGTGCTCTCCGACGACAAGCGGCGTCGGGAGTACGACGAGATGCGTACGCTCTTCGGCTCGGGCGCGTTCCGGCGCAACGCCCGGGGCGCGGGCGGTGGCGTACCGTTCGACGTCTCCGACCTGTTCGGCGGCGGCGGCGCGGGTGGCGGTGACCGCCGGTTCGGTGGGTTCAACCCCTCCGACCTGTTCGGGTCGATGTTCTCCGGCGGAGGTGGGGGCGGCCCGGCCCGGCCGCGTGGTCCGGCCCGGGGCCGGGACGTCGAGGCCGAGGTCGCGTTGGACTTCCCCGACGCGGTACGCGGCGTGACCCTCCCGTTGACGCTGCGCGCGCCGGGGGTCTGCGACACCTGCCACGGGGACGGGGCCAAGCCCGGCACCCGACCGGTGACCTGTGCCCAGTGCCACGGCTCCGGGATGGTGAACCGCAACCAGGGGTCGTTCAGCTTCGCCGAGCCCTGCCGCAACTGCCAGGGTGTCGGCACGATCGTCGAGGAGAAGTGCCCCGAGTGCCGGGGCACCGGCGGGGTCACCAAGACCCGCACCCTCAACGTCCGGTTCCCCGCCGGGGTGGCCGACGGGCAGAAGATCCGGCTGGCCGGCCGGGGCGAGCCGGGCGAGCGCGGCGGCCCGGCGGGCGACCTCTTCGTGCACGTGAAGGTTCGTCCCGACGACCTGTTCGGGCGGAGCGGGGACGATCTGACCCTGACCGTGCCGATCACCTTCGCGGAGGCGACGCTCGGCACCGACCTGCGGGTGCCCACGCTGGACGGGGCGGTGACCCTGCGGGTGCCGCCGGGCACGCCCGGCGGCCGGGTCCTGCGGGCCCGGGGCAAGGGCGTGGTCCGCCGTGACGGACAGGCCGGTGACCTGCTGGTCACCCTGGACGTGGTGGTCCCGGCCCGCCTCTCCGACGAGGCGCGCGCCGCGTTGGAGGAGTTCGCCGCGCACACCCCGGCGGCGGCCCGGGAACATCTCGACGCGCGGGTGCGTCGCATCAGTTAGCAACACGTTGCTTCAGGCAACGCGTCGGTTCGGTGGGCAGCGCGTCGGTTCGGTCGGCACGGTGGAGCACACGCGGAGGTGAGCGGGATGGCGGACGGGTTCGTCGGCTCGGGTGACCCTGCCTACGACGCCAAGGTACTCATGATCTCGGTCGCGGCACGGATGGCGGGCATGCACCCGCAGACGCTGCGGCAGTACGACCGGCTCGGGTTGGTGCAGGCGGGGCGGGCGGCCGGTGGTGGTCGCCGCTACAGCGTCCGGGACGTGGTGCTGCTGCGTGAGGTGCAGCGGCTCAGCCAGGACGACGGGGTCAACCTGGCCGGCATCAAGCGGATCATCGGCCTGGAGCAGCTCCTGGAGCAGGCCCAGGCCCGGCTCGCCGAGATGGAGACGGAGCTGAACGCCGCGTACCGGCGGATCGCCGAGCTGGAGGCGATGGCCCGCTTCCCCGGCCGGGAGATCGTCCCCACCACCCGCACCTCCACCGCACTGGTGGTGTGGCGGCCCCGCCGCCCCAACGACCGCTGACTCCCGCCTCTGCTGCGGTGGTGGTGGTAGCAGGGGTCCCCTGTTACCGCTTTTTGATGAGCAGGGGTCCCCTGCTACCACCCTCACCACCGCTGACCACCCTGCACCGTCCTCCTGGTGCAGGGTGGTGCCCTGTTCCGGGAACCGCCGGCCCGGCCGGCTCCGCCCGACTAGCCTCGGAACCAGGTCGAGTCCGCACCAGCCGGGCCCACCGTCGTGGCCGAGCGGAGCCAGGGGCGGGTGACGGCAAGGGGGAGGCGCATGACGGAGCCGGCGAAGAAGGTGGCACAGCAGGCCGAGGAGCGCCTGGACCGGGTCGCCGAGACGGTGCGGGAGAAGTTCGACGCCATCACCGGGAGTCGGTTCGCCGGCAAGCCCGGCCGGGCCGTCGAGCGTCGGAGCACCGCCGAGGGCGACCGGGCCGGGCCGGACCGGACGGCACCGCGACCGGGGCCGGGCGGGAAGGGCCGGAAGCACGGCGCAGGCACCTGAGGCACGGGCCGGGATCCACGGGGGGTCCCGGCCCGTTTCCCGTGCATCCCGGCCTGTGCCTCAGCAGCCCGGCCGGTTTGCCGGGCGGACGGGCCCTGGCGGGGAGTCGCGCCCCGGCTGTCGTTGCCGCCGGGGTGACGCCCGTTCCCCGCTCAGCCGAGCCGGCGGTTCTCCCGGACCAGGCCGCCCTCGCACCAGTCGTGGTAGTCGAAGAGGTCGGGCCGTTCCATGAGCACCCGGGCGTTGTAGGCCCAGGTGCGGACCAGGTGGTCGCCGGTCAGTTCGGCCTGCTCGACCAGCTTGCGCAGACGACGCTTCGGGTGGGCGCGGAACTGGGTGCGGATGCCGTCGGCGGCGTAGATGTAGAGGCAGTGCAGCGCGAACCGCCGGGCCGGGCAGGCGGGGTCCATGGCGAGCTCGAAGAGGGTCGGGACCAGGTGGTCACCGGCGACGAGCAGGTCCCAGTCCGGCGGCATCGATGCCAGCGGCACCGAGTCCGGCTGGTACGCCCACGTCCGCAGCTCCGCCGGAGACGGGTCGACGGGATTGGCGAAGCCGGGGAACGTCGACTCGGGCACGTACCGGCAGCCTTCCGCTCGTGCCCGCGGGGCGTACCGGGTGTCCGCGGGAACCTGGTGTGCTGGGGCGAAACGGTAGCGCGGCCCGGCGCGGCGGCGGAAGACCTCGGCGGGACGGATTCAGCGACCGTCGGCCGGGCCGGTTCCCCCTTCCGGGCGACCCGGCCGGCCGACGTCGCGTCAGTCCGGGGTCGGGACCGGTTCCACCGGTCGGGCCGCCGCCCGACGCCGCAGCCACTGCTTGAACCAGGCGAAATCCGGCAGGCGGGCGAGCATCGGGCCGGTCACCACGGTGATCAGCACGTACGCGGTGGCGAGCGCGGCCAGCCCGGCGGGGACCTCGCCGCTGGCCACCGCCAGTCCGGCGATGACGATGGAGAACTCGCCCCGGGGCACCAGGGCGAGCCCGGCTCGCCATCGCCCGGGTTCGGCGATGCCGGCCCGGCGGGCGGCCAGGTATCCGGTGATCGTCTTCGTGCCCATGGTCACCAGGGCCAGGGCGAGCGCCGGCAGCAGCACGGGCGGGATGTCCCGGGGGTCGGTGACCAGGCCGAAGAAGACGAAGAAGACTGCGGCGAAGAGGTCCCGCAGCGGGGTGAGCAACTCGGTCGCGTGGTGTGCCACCGGACCGGAGAGCGCGATGCCGACCAGGAACGCGCCGACTGCGGCCGACACCTGGAGCTTCGCCGCGATGCCGGCGACCAGCAGGGTCATCCCGAGCACCCCGAGCAGCAGCGCCTCCGGGTCCTTCGCGGACATCGCGGTGGAGATGAGGTCGCCGTACCGGATCGCCACGACCAGCACCAGCAGCACCGTCCCGACCGCGATGGCCAGGGCGATCCCGCCGCCGAGCAGCCCGACGCCGGCCAGCAGCGCGGTGACCAACGGCAGGTAGAGCGCCATGGCCAGGTCCTCGATCACCAGCACCGAGAGGACCACCGGTGTCTCCCGGTTACCGACCCGACCCAGGTCGGCGAGGACCTTGGCGATCACCCCGGACGAGGAGACCCAGGTGATGCCGGCGAGCACCACGGCGGCGATCCAGTCCCAGCCGAGCAGCAGCGCGAACGCCGCGCCGGGCAGAGCGTTGAGGACGGCGTCGATCAGGCCTGCCGGGGCCGCCGAGCGCAGGTTGCCGACCAGCTCGTTCGCCGAGTACTCCAGGCCGAGCATGACCAGCAGGAGGATGACGCCGATCTCCGCGCCGACGGCGAAGAACTCCTCGCTGGCGTGCATCTCCAGGATGCCGCCGTGCCCGACGGCGAGCCCGGCGAGGAGGTAGAGCGGGATGGGGGAGAGACCGATCCGGCGGCTGAGCCGGCCGAGGAGACCGAGGAGGAAGAGCAGCGCCCCGACCTCGATGAGCAGCGTCGTGAAGTCGTGCATCCGCGCCTCAGCCGTCCGGGTCGCTGTCGGCGAGGATGGCTGTGACCCCGTCGAGCCCCTTGCGGTTGCCGACCACGACCACCACGTCACCGGCCTCGAAGCGGAAGGTGGGGCCGGGCGAGACGATCACCTCGCCGCCGCGCAGCACCGCCACGATGGAGGCGCTGGTGCGGGTCCGGGCCTTGGTGTCGCCGAGCCGGCGGTTGACGTACTTCGAGCCGGCCGGGATGGCGATCTGCTCGGTGAGCAGCCCGGCGGCCTGCTCCCGCAGCCCGGTGAGCTGACCGAGCATCAGCGACGCGCCGAGGATGTCGGCCAGCGCCTCCGCCTCGTCGTCGGTCAGGGGTATGTCGTGCTGGCAGGAATCGGGATCATCAGGGTCGTAGAGGACAAGATCACGTCGGCCGTTGCGGTGGGACACCACGCCGAGCCGGCGTCCGGACTCCGTCAACAGGTCGTGACGTACACCGATTCCCGGTAGGGCAGTCTGTTCGACACGTACTCGCACGGCGGTCACGGTACGGTACCGGCGCGAAGGAGGGCCATGACCGAGCGGCGTTGTCGGTGGCTGGTCACACTGCTGCTCGTACCAGCTCTGGCGGGCTGCGCGATCGGGGACGTCCGGCGCCGACCGCCGGCTCCTCCGACCCCACCGGTTCCGTCGACACCGGCGACGACGCTGCCGCCGGCCTCCTTCGACGAGGTACGCCAGGTGCGGGTCGCCGTGCCCGAACGGTACGACCGGCCGTACGTCGAGTTCAGCGACGCGCGGAACGGTTACGCCCTCTTCGCCACGTGCGACGGGACGCCGCCGGGTCCCGCCTGTCCGGCCCTGCTCTACGGCACCGCCGACGGTGGTCGGTCCTGGCGGGAGCTGCGGCATCCCCGCCCGATCGCCGACAACCAGCAGCTCTACACGGCCTCCAATCTGCTCGTGCTGCTCAGCGAACCGCACGGCTGGTACACCTCGACCGACGGCGGCGCCACGTTCACGTACTCCCGGTCCGTCCCTCCGGTCTGGGTCGGGGCGCAGGGGCGGTTCCAGGTCGTCGAGGCCACCGGGAAGCTCGCCGAGTGGGACGGCCGCCGGTTGCGTCCGCTGGACACCCAGCCGGACGTACCCGGGATCAACACGGTCGCCTCGCGGGACGACCGGATCGTCGTGGCCGGGGTGCACGACGGCCGGCCGTCCGCCGCGATGTCGCCCGACGGCGGCCGGCGCTGGCTGCGGCTGGCGGTGTCCCCGCCGGACGGCGAGGTGTCCGTGCTCCGCGCGGTGATCGACGCGACGGACACGGCGTGGCTGGTCGGGGAGCGCCCGGACCGGACGTCCTTCCCGGCGCTGTGGCGGCAGGGCGGCCCGGGTTGGGAACTGGTGGACCCCGAGGACCGCCCGGAGCGGATCCGGTCGATGGTTCCGGTCGGTGGCGGCATGGTGGTGGTGACCGGGCCGGGCGGGGCCGGGATGGTGACCAACGACCGGTACCACCGGATGGCCTGGCCGCTCACCCCGGAGCACCACCTCACGGTGCTCGCCGACGGCACGCTCTGCGCCCGTGGGCCGGGCGACGTCGTCCTGGCCGGCGGCGGCTTCTCCGTCGGGCAGCACTGGGTGCGGGTGGTTCTCGACCACCGCTGACACCGCCGTGTGACTCGGCTCACACCGCTGAAGTTGAGTGGAATAGGCTCAACTCTGGTTGTGTCTCTCTCAGTGGACACGCCGATTCCGGGGGAGCCCATGAACACGGAACGCCTCACCACCAAGAGCCGCGAGGTCATCACCGGTGCCGTCGCCGTCGCCAACCAGCGCGGGCACGCCACCGTGGAACCCTGGCACCTGCTGCTGGCCCTGCTCGACACCGCTGGGTCCACCGCTGCCGGCCTGCTGCGCGCCGCCGGCTCCGACCCGGTCGAGCTGCGCCGGGTCGCCGTACGCGCGACCGACACGCTGCCCGCCGCGCGTGGCTCCAGCATCGCCGAACCCACCCTGTCCCGGGAGTTCGTGAACGCCATCGGCGCGGCCGAGCAGATCGCCCGCCCGCTCGGTGACGAGTACACCTCCACCGAGCACCTCCTCGCCGGCCTGGCCCGGGTCGGGGGCGCGGTCGCCGGCGCGCTCCGGAGCGCCGGAGCCACCGAGGAGAACCTGGTCGCCGCCTTCCCGAGTATCCGGGGCGGGGACCGGCGGGTCACCACCGCCGACCCCGAGCAGAGCTACCAGGCCCTGGAGAAGTACGGCGTCGACCTGACCGCCAGCGCCCGCGACGGCAAGATCGATCCAGTCATCGGCCGGGACTCGGAGATCCGCCGGGTCATCCAGGTGCTGTCGCGGCGGACCAAGAACAACCCGGTGCTGATCGGCGAGCCGGGTGTCGGCAAGACCGCCATCGTCGAGGGGCTGGCCCAGCGGATCGTCGCCGGGGACGTGCCCGAGTCGCTGCGGGACAAGAAGCTCGTCTCGCTCGACCTCGGTGCGATGGTCGCCGGAGCCCAGTACCGCGGCCAGTTCGAGGAGCGGCTCAAGTCCGTCCTTGAGGAGATCAAGAACTCCAACGGCCAGGTCATCACGTTCCTCGACGAGTTGCACACCGTGGTCGGCGCGGGCAAGGGCGAGGGCTCGATGGACGCCGGCAACATGCTCAAGCCGATGCTGGCCCGGGGCGAGCTGCGCATGGTCGGCGCGACCACCCTGGACGAGTACCGCGAGCACATCGAGAAGGACCCGGCCCTGGAGCGCCGCTTCCAGCCGGTGGTGGTCGGCGAGCCGACCATCGAGGACACCATCGGCATCCTGCGCGGTCTGAAGGAGCGCTACGAGGTGCACCACGGCGTGCGGATCACCGACGCCGCCCTGGTCGCCGCCGCCGCCCTGTCGGACCGCTACATCACCGACCGCTTCCTGCCCGACAAGGCCATCGACCTGGTCGACGAGTCCGCGTCCCGGCTGCGCATGGAGATCGACTCCCGGCCGGTCGAGGTGGACGAGATCGAGCGGGCGGTCCGCCGGCTGGAGATCGAGGAGATGGCGCTGGCCAAGGAGCCGGACGCCGCCTCCGCCGAGCGCCTCGAACGGCTGCGCAAGGAGTTGGCCGACAAGCGCGAGCAGCTCACCGCGCTCTCCGACCGCTGGCAACTGGAGAAGAGCCACATCACCAAGCTCTCCACCGCCAAGGAGGAGCTGGAACGGCTCGGCGGCGAGGCCGAGCGGGCCGAGCGGGACGGCGAACTGGAACGTGCCGCCGAGCTGCGGTACGGCCGCATCCCCGCGCTCAAGGCCGACCTGGCGACGGCGGAGGAGGAACTGGCCCGGCTCCAGGCCGACGGCGCGATGCTCAAGGAGGAGGTCGGCGCGGACGACATCGCCGCCGTGGTCGCCTCCTGGACCGGCATCCCCGCCGGCCGCCTCCTCGAAGGCGAGACCGCCAAGCTGCTCCGGATGGAGGAGTCGCTGCGTGAGCGGGTGGTCGGCCAGCCCGAGGCGGTCGCCGCCGTCTCCGACGCGGTCCGGCGGGCCCGCGCCGGGGTCGCCGACCCGGACCGTCCGACCGGCAGCTTCCTCTTCCTCGGCCCGACCGGCGTCGGCAAGACCGAGCTGGCCAAGGCGCTCGCCGAGTTCCTCTTCGACGACGAGCGGGCCATGGTCCGCATCGACATGAGCGAGTACGGCGAGAAGCACTCCGTCGCCCGGCTCGTCGGTGCCCCGCCCGGCTACGTCGGGTACGAGGAGGGCGGGCAGCTGACCGAGGCGGTGCGCCGCCGGCCGTACTCGGTGATCCTGCTGGACGAGGTGGAGAAGGCCCACCCGGACGTCTTCGACATCCTGCTCCAGGTGCTCGACGACGGCCGGCTCACCGACGGCCAGGGCCGCACCGTCGACTTCCGCAACGCCATCCTGATCCTCACCTCCAACCTCGGCTCGTCGGTGATCAGCGACCTGACGCTCGCCGAGGAGCAGCGCCGGGAGGGCGTGCTCGCGGTGGTCCGGTCGCACTTCAAGCCGGAGTTCCTCAACCGGCTGGACGACATCGTGGTCTTCGCCGCCCTGCACGGCGACGACCTGCGGGCCATCGTGGACATCCAGCTGGCGCGGATGCGCCGACGGCTCGCCGACCGCCGCCTCGGCCTGGAGATCACCGAACCGGCCCGCGTCTGGCTCGCCGAGCACGGGTACGACCCGATCTACGGTGCCCGTCCACTGCGCCGCCTGGTCCAGTCCGCCATCGGCGACCAGCTCGCGCGGGCCCTGCTGGCCGGCCAGATCCGGGACGGCGACACGGTCCGGGTCGACCTCGCCGACAGCAAGGAGGCACTCACCGTCACCTCCGCCGGCTGAACGGTGGTGCCCGGGGAGGGAGGGAACCCGTACCCTCCCCGGGCATGATCCCCTCTCCGGCCGAGCCGGTCCGAGCAGCTCGGCCGACCGCCGTCACCGTCGCCTTCTGGCTCCAACTGGCCACCGTGGTCGTCCTGCTCGTGGCGGTGGGCCTGACCGTGGCCGCAGCCGTGCAGTTCGACGGCCAGATCGACCGGGCGGCGGCGAAGGTGCCCGACGCCGACCCGGACGAGGTGAGCGGCGAACGCTTCGGCAACCTCTTCATGACGGTGCTGTTCTGCCTGCCGGCCCTGGTGCTGGCGGGATGGCTCGCCGCCACCGCCCGGCCGGTGTTCCAGGGTGGCGGCACGGCCCGGGTCCTGGTCTTCGTGGCCGGTGGGGCGCAACTGCTCTGCTGCTTCGGGCAGGGCTGTCTCGGCTTCGCCTTCCTGCCGTTCTTCCTGGTCGGCGAGGAGTGGACGGAGCCGACCACCGGTCCGGACGGGGAGCCGCTGTGGGAGGAGTCCGAGTTCCTCGACACGCTCTACGGCGACGCCGGTGTCGGCGGTGACCTGCTCACCGCCGCCGGTGGCCTCGGCGTGGGAATCGCCCTGCTGCTCACCCTGGCGGTGGTACTGCTGCTGGCCCTGCCGCCCGGCAGCCGCTACTTCCGCACCGACGACGGGGACCGGCCCCCGACCCCGCCCGGATGGCCCTGGCCGGGTGCGTCGGGGCCGTACGCCGGCCCGCATCTGCCCGTCCTGCCGTCGGGGTACCCGACGCCTCCGGTGTACGCCCTGCCACCGGGGTACCTGATCTGTCCGGACCCGTCCGTCCACCTGCCCCCGCAACCCCGTCCCGAGCAGCCGCAGAGCCCCTCGCCGGACACGCCCGGTAGCTGACCGATCGCTCAATCGCGCTGCTGTTTGCGCAGGTGCGTGTGGTTGTTACCGTCAGGCGCCGACGCGGACGAAAGGCGGGCGATGGTGAACGGGACACTGGCGTACCTGGTGACGGCGGTCGGCTGTCTGTTCGGGGTGGCCGGCCTGGTCGTCGCCCTCGTCGCGCTGCGCCGGTCGAAGCAGCGCCCGTCCGCGCCGCCGCCGGTCGCCGATCCGTTCCGTGACCACGACGCCGACGCCCTGCGCGGCGACCCGCGCCGGCTGCGTCCCGGCGACCTCGTCGAGATCCGGCAGGTGACCTACGCGGTGCGCGGCTCGCTGCACCTCACCGAGGGTGGCTGGAGCTGGGCCGAGCACCTGCTGGACACTGCGGACGGCACCAAGCGCTGGCTCTCGGTCGAGGAGGACCCGGACCTGGAGCTGGTGCTCTGGACCGCCGAGCCGACCGCAACGGTCACCCCCGGCCCGGCCACCGTCCAGTTCGACGGTCGCTGGTACCGCAGCGACGAGTCGGGCCAGGCCCGCTGGACCGCCACCGGCACCACCGGCCTCGCCCCCACCGGCAGCGTCCGGTACCACGACTACACGGCCTCCGCCGAGGCCCGGCTCTCCTTCGAGAAGTACGGCGACGCCGACTGGGAGGTCGCCCGGGGCGAGCTGCTGCGCCGGCCCGAGGTGATGGTCTACCCGCAGGCCGGCCCGGAGAAGATGGGCTGAACATGCTGGTCAGCCTGGACGCGCCGTACGTCGACACCAGCGCCGCCGACCTCAGCCTGGCACTCGGCGGCCCGGAACTGCCCGCCCTGTACGTGCTCGACCTCGACCTGTCCGGCGGGCGGCGGATCCGGCTACGCCTGCTCGGCGCGTCCCACCAGGTGCTCCTGGGCGGGTCCGCGCCGGACGGCTCGTCCGGTCCGGTGGTGCTGGCCGAGACGGTCGCCTGTCTGCCGGGGCGGCGACCGGACCTGCCGAGCGCGGTGCACCAACCGGCGGACGGCTACTCGTTCACCGCGACCGTGCTCCGGCCGGAGCCGGGCGGGTTGAGCAGCCGGGTCGCCGCTCTCCGTGCCGACCTGGCCGACGACCCACACGCCCTGGTCGGTGTCTTCCCCGGTGACCCGGACGCGGTGACCGCCCTGGCGGTCGTCCCCGATCCGGCTTCGAACACGGTGCGCTGGCGCACCTGGCACGCGTATCCGCAGACCAATGAGCTGGTCCTGACCAATACGGTGGTGACACTGTGACGTATCGACGGTGGTTCGTGGTCGGCGCGGCGTTCGCCGTGATCGGCGCGCTGGTCGCCGCCTTCGCGATCTTCTACGGCAACTTCTCCCCCCGGGGCTACGTGGAGGACCGGTACACCCGGGCCACCGGCCAGGACATCGGCCGGGACGCGATCGCGTACACCTCCACCAAGCGTCCGAGCCAGGTGGCGGACGAGGTGACCGACGCCTGGAAGCCGGCCGACCAGTACGTCGACGGCAGCGGCGTCTACCTGCGCTACGACGACGACTCGGTGGTCATCCTGCCGGTGGCGACCGGGTCGGTGATCCTGCTGGAACGCCTCTCCACCGCCTACCCCCGCTACCACTCGACGGTGGGCAACAGCTGGGGCTGGGGGCGCGGCAGCACGGTCCGTGGCGGCGGCCCCGGCAGCGGCAAGTGACCCCGCTCCCGGGCCACCCGCCCGGGTGACCATCGCCGCCGGTGTGCCGGCGGTCCACGATCCCACCGTCGTCGCCCCGGCAGCGGCGGTGACCGACGACAAACCCCTCATCCTCGGAGTCCCACCGTGCAGACCCTCGTCACCGATCTGCTGGTCACCCTCGCCTACGGGGTGGTCGGCGTCGTCCTCATGGGCATCGGCTACGTCCTCGTCGACGTGGCCACCCCCGGCCGGCTCAACGAACTGATCTGGACCCAGCGCAACCGGAACGCCGCGCTGCTGCTCGCCTCCAACCTGGCCGGCGTCGGCATCACCGTGGTCGCCGCCATCGTCGCCAGCGAGGACGACTTCGTCCTCGGTATCGTCGGCGCCGCCTCGTACGGGATTCTCGGCCTGGTCATCATGGCCGCCGCGTTCGTCCTGCTGGACGTGGCGACGCCCGGCAAGCTCGGCGAGATCCTGGTCGACCCGCAGCCGCACCCCGCCGTCTGGGTCAGCTCCGTCATCCACCTCGCCACCGGCGCGATCATCGCCGCCGCGATCAGCTGATGGCCGCCCCGACGCCTGCGAAGAAGGAGACCTCCACCGCGGCGGTCGTCTGGATCGTGGTGATCACCGTGGTGGCGGTCGGTGCCTGCGTGCTGCCGGCCGTCCTCAACGGGAACTCCAGTAGCGTCGTCCCACCGCCCACCGCCACCGAGCGCACCGAGACCGTGGCGGTGCTCCAGCGTTCCGCCGAGGCGCAGGACGTCTGCTACGGCTGGGTGCTGGAGGAGGGCAGCCGCACGATCAGCGTGGGGTCGAACCTCGGCGAGGGCACCCCGGTCGACGACCCCCGGTGCCCCCGCTGGGTCCAGGTCGTGGCGAACGTGAACTGGACGCCGGAGAGCAGCGAGTCCAACGACTTCGCCTCCATCGACGTCGAGGGGTCCAGCGACTTCGACCGCACCGACCTCTTCCTCATCGAGGGCGGCCTGGACCGGTTCGGTCTGAACGACGAGACGTTCATCGACGACCCCGGCTGGGCCACCACCCGGGCCGCGGTCGCCCTGCCGCTGCTGCTGGCCGAGCGGGGCCTGACCGATCCAGCCCCGGTCACCACCGCGGCCCCGGAGGCGGCCCCGTCGCCGTTGCCGGACACCAGCTTCGACCTGTGGCGGGACCGGTGGGGCTACTTCGTCGGGGTCGCCGGCCTGCTGCTGATCACCGCGCTCCTGTTCACCGTCGGCTTCGTGCAGCGCCGCAAGGAGCGGCGGGCAGCTGCGGAGGCCATGGCGGCCCCGGGCGTCCGGCACAACCGGAAGAGGCCGTGAGTACCGAGGCACCGGAACGGCCGCGCTGGCGACTGGCCCGCACGGCCGTCCTGGTCGCGGTCTTCGTCTGCGCGGCCTGCGGGCTGGTGTACGAGCTGGCCCTGGTCGCGCTGGGCAGCTACCTGATCGGCGACACCGTCGGTCAGGCGTCCATCGTGCTCGGCGTGATGGTGTTCGCGATGGGCGTGGGCGCGCTGGCCGCGAAGCCGCTCCAGTCCCGGGCCGCCGCCGCGTTCGCCCTGGTCGAACTGGTCCTGGCGCTGCTCGGTGGGCTCTCGGTGCTCGGCCTCTACGCGGCCTTCGCCTGGCTGGACCTGTACGGTCCGGCCCTGGTCGGCACCGCGTTCGTGCTCGGGCTGCTGATCGGCGCGGAGATCCCGCTGCTGATGGTGCTGCTGCAACGCATCCGGGAGCAGTCCGCCGGCAGCGCGGTGGCCGACCTGTTCGCCGCCGACTACGTCGGCGCGCTGCTCGGCGGCCTCGCCTTCCCGTTCCTGCTGATCCCGGTCTTCGGGCAGCTCAAGGGGGCGCTCGTGGTGGGCGCGGTGAACGCCGTCGCCGGTGTGGCCCTGGTGGTCACCGTCTTCCGGCGGGAGCTGAGCCGCCGGGCGTACGTCGCGGTCGCCGCCGGGTCGGTCGTGGTCGCGCTCTGCCTCTCCTACGCCTGGATCACCGCCCGGGACTTCGAACTGACCGCCCGGCAGCAGCTCTACCGGGACCCGGTGGTGCACGCCGAGCGCAGCCGCTACCAGGAGATCGTGCTGACCCGGTCGGTGACCGAGGTCGGCCGCGAGAACTCCGACCTGCGTCTGTACCTCAACGGCGACCTCCAGTTCAGCTCGGTGGACGAGCACCGCTACCACGAGGCGCTGGTGCATCCCGCGCTGGACGGTCCACGCGGCGAGGTGCTGGTGCTCGGCGCCGGGGACGGGCTGGCCGTCCGGGAACTGCTGCGCTACCCGGACGTACGCCGGGTGACCGTGGTCGACCTGGACCCGGCCGTGGTGGCGCTGGCCCGTACCGAGCCGCAGCTGCGCCGGCTCAACGACGACGCCTTCACCGACCCCCGGGTACGCGTGGTGCACGCCGACGCGTTCGGCTGGCTGCGGACCGCCGGGGACCGCTTCGACGTGGTGGTGGCGGACCTGCCCGACCCGGACGAGACGGCCACCGCGAAGCTCTACACCGTCGAGTTCTACTCGCTGGTGCGTTCGGTGCTCGTCGACACGGGTCGGCTGGTGGTGCAGTCCGGCTCGCCGTACTTCGCGCCCCGGTCGTACTGGTCGATCGAGGCGTCCGTACGGGCGGCCGGCTTCACCACCCGGCCGTACCACGTGGACGTGCCGTCCTTCGGTGACTGGGGTTTCGTGCTGGCCGCCCCCGGCCCGAACCCGCCCCCGCTGGAGTTGCCCGACGACGTCCCGTCGCTGCGCTTCCTGGACGCCGGCACGCTCGCCGCCGCCGGGAACTTCCCCGCCGACCGCCGCCGGGTCGACGTGCCCGCCTCGACCCTGCTCGATCCGAAGGTGCTGGAGTACGCCCGCGTGGAGTGGCGCGGCTACTGACCGGGTTGGCGTCGAGCGCGACTGGGTACGGCACGTCGAGCGTCGCCCGGCGGGTCCGTCCCGTCCGTCCCGTACGGCTGGCGGAATGCCGTTACGGTGTGGTGGCGATCCAAGGGAAGGAGAGTCGTGGCCGAAACCCACAGCACCCCGGCCCGGGTGCGCCCGGGCAGCGTGACGATATCCAGCTACCTGCTGATCCTGGTGGCCGTCATCCAGGTGATCAACCTGATCCTCACCCTCGCCACCCTCGGCGACACCCGTCGGGTGCTGGAGGACGCGTACCGCGACAGCTCGGTCAACGGGATGGACGCGATCGCCGACTTCACCACCGTCGTCACCGTCGGCGCGGGCATCGTCACCCTGCTCCTGGCGGTGGGGCTGGTGGTGCTGGCCGTGCTCAACAACCGGGGGAAGAACGGCGCCCGGATCACCACCTGGGTGGTCGGCGGGATCCTGCTCTGCTGCAGCGGCGGCACTCTGATCAGCGGTGCGGCCGGGTCGATCAGCGGCCCGGTCGGCGGCTCCAGCGCCGACATGCCCAGCCAGGAGGAGATCGCCCGCCGGCTGGAGGAGGCCCTGCCGTCCTGGTACTACCCGGTCAGCACGCTGGCCAACGTGGTCGCGGTGCTCGCGCTGATCGCCGCCCTGGTGCTGCTGGCCCTGCCCGCGTCGAACCAGTTCTTCCGCAAGCAGCAGCCGGCCTGGGAGCCCCCGGTTCCCGGCGCCTACCCCGGCTACCCGTCGTCGGGGACGCCGGGCTACCCGCCCCAGGGCCAGCCGGGCTACCCGCCCGCCCCGGGCTACCCGGGTCAGACCCCCTCGGGGCAGCCGGGCTACCCGTCGACCCCGGGCCACCCGGGTCAGACCCCGTCCGGCGAGCCGGGTTACCCGCCCGCACCGGGCTACTCTCCGCCCTCCGGCACCGGCCAGCCGGAGCAGCCGCCGGCCGGCGAGCCCGGCGGCCCCTCCGGCGACCACAACCCGCCGGGTGACCGGCCGCCGTCGGCTAGCTGACCGCCGATAAGCGGGACGTACGACGATCCCTCCGAGTAGGTTGCAACGCGACGCCTACCCGGAGGGATCGTCTCGTGTCGGAACAGCCACCCCGGCGACCGCCCGTGGTCGGGTTCGCCGCCGGGCTGCTCGTCACCATGGCGACCGTCGGGGTCGCGTACGCGGTCGCCGGTCTGTTGACCGTGGACGGCACCGTCGCGCGGTTCCGCTCCGCCACCATGGACGCCCCCGACCGGGGCGCGGTCGACGGCGTGGTGACGCTGGTGCGGACGACCACGGTGCTGACCGCGGTGCTCGCGGTGGCGGTCGGGGCGCTGCTCGTCGCGCTCGCCCTCGGCCTGCTCGCCGGGCGTGCCGGGACGCGGGTGGCGACCTGGGTCGTCTGCGGGCTCGGCCTGCTCGCCGGCTGCGGTGCGCTGGCCCTCGTGATCGCGCAGCGGTTCACCCCGTTCCGGTTGGGTGCCGACGAACGCACCGCCGCCGTGCTGCTGAACGCTCTCACCGAGGCCTATCCGAACGGCTGGGTCCCGCTCAACGCGGGGCTTTCGATCGGTCAGGTGCTCGGTTACCTTGTGGTAGCCGTGCTGCTGGCCCTGCCGTCGGTGAACGCCCACCACCGGCAACGGCCGGCTTCCCGGCCCGCGCCACGACAGTTCGCCGCCCCCGTTCCGCCCAGGTGAGGATCCGCCCGTGCCCGCGACGCCCGACCCGGTTGCCTCCGGCCGTACCGACCCGCTCGCGGTGGTCACCGGGGCGACAGCCGGCATCGGTGCGGCGTTCGCCCGGCGGCTGGCCCGGGACGGGTACGACCTCGTCCTGGTCGCCCGGGACGCGACCCGACTCGACGGGTTCGCCACCGAGCTGACCGAGCGGCACGGCCGGTCGGTGGAGACCCTGCCGGCCGACCTCTCCACTGAGGACGGTTGCGTCGCCGTGGAGCGGCGACTGACCGAGGGCCGCCCGGTCGACCTGCTGGTCAACAACGCCGGGATCGCGCTCACCCGGTCCTTCCTACGGACCATGGTCGAGGACGAGGCCCGCCTGCTGCGGCTGAACGTCTCTGCGGTGATGCGGCTGACCCACGCGGTGCTCCCGACGATGACGGAGCGACGCGCTGGCGCAGTGATTAATGTCTCTTCCGTCGCGGGGTTCGGTGCGCTCGAAGCCGGCTCGACCTACTCCGCCACGAAGGCCTGGGTGACCAACTTCAGCGAGTCGGTGGGGCAGGCCGCGCGGCCCTACGGCGTACGGGTGATGGCCCTCTGCCCGGGTTTCACGCGCACCGAGTTCCACCAGCGGGCCGGCATCAACACCTCGTCGATGCCGGGCTGGATCTGGCTCGACGCCGACGCGGTCATCGACGATGGCCTACGCGACCTGCGAAAAGGTCGACTGGTGAGCGTGCCCGACTGGAAGTACAAGCTTGCGGTGGTGGCGTTGCGACACACCCCGCAGCGACTGCTGCACCGACTCACCCGGAGCACCAAGGTCCTCGTCGGACGCGGCGGTCGCTGACCGCAGGCGACCCGGACGGACCAGGCGCGATCCCCCGACGGTCACCCGGAACCGCGAGGCCGTCGCGCAGAGTAAGTGAACATCGCCACTCGTCGTCGCCCGCAGGGCTGACCGGGGGTGGACCCGACCCACGGCTCCCAGACTTGAGCAGTACCCTTGTGCGCCATGGGGGACCGCGACGACCTGCGTAAATTCATCTCCGACCTGGCCGTGGTCCATGGGCGGGTGGTGCTCTCCTCGGGACGCGAGGCGGATTGGTACGTCGATCTGCGTCGCGTCACGCTCCATCACCAGGCCGCTCCGCTGGTGGGGCGCGTCCTGCTGGATCTCACCGCCGACTGGGAGTTCGACGCGGTCGGTGGCCTGACCCTGGGCGCCGACCCGGTCGCTCTGTCGATGCTGCACGCCGCAGCGGCGAGGGAACGACCGCTCGACGCCTTCGTGGTGCGCAAGGAAGGTAAGGCGCACGGGCTGCAACGCCGCATCGAAGGGCCTGAAGTATCCGGGCGTCGGGTATTGGCGGTGGAAGATACCTCAACGACCGGTGGGAGTGTACTCACCGCAGTTGAAGCGTTACGTGAGGCGGGGGCTGAGGTCGTCGGAGTAGCGGTTATTGTTGATCGAGGCGCCGGTGACGCCGTGCAAGCAGCCGGACTGGCCTACCGGGCGGCCTATACGTTGGCTGACCTCGGCCTTGTGGCCTAAAAGTTTGCCGATTCGGATTGCGGATATGCAGGCGTTTCGATGCTGCTGGTGGAAGGATGGAAAACGTGGGAACTGCGTTGGCTGAAATGACTATGCCTCAGATCTCGCCGCTTGCCGGCGAGCCGATCGAACGTGCCGATGCCGAGCGGCTCGCGGGGGTCCTCAAGGCCCTCGCCGACCCCGCGCGGCTGCGGCTGCTCAGCCTGATCCAGTCGGCTCCCGAGGGCGAGGCGTGCGTCTGCGACCTGACCGCGCCCCTCGGCCTCTCGCAGCCGACGGTCAGCCACCACCTGCGTATCCTCACCGAGGCCGGCTTGCTGGAGCGGGAGAAGCGCGGCGTGTGGGCGTACTACCGGCTGGTGCCGACCGCGATCGCCACGATCGCCGACCTGCTGACCCCGCCCCGTAAGCGCGCCACCAAGAAGGCTCGCTGACCGTCCCGGTCGTCTGGTGTCGCTCCTGAGGGGGAGGCACCAGGCAACTGGGAGGGTTCGACCGGTGCGGTACCGACCGGCCGTCGGAACCCGGCGGCCGTCGTCGGAATGCCCGCCGCCGGTCGGGACGGTCCCCGGCCACCTGTGACGAACGGGTGTGCCCGACGGGCCGATGTCCCGACCGGCTCGCGGTCTGCTCCTGTGCGCCGTCGCGGGTGAGCCCCTGACCGGCCCCGTGCGGCGCGCGTGATGTTCCCGTGCGGTGCACACATACCGGCGCAACGGGTCCGGAGTTCGGGGCGTCGTCCAGGCGGGTGGCGTCGACTCACGTCGACCACGGCGCCTCGCCGTGCGCCCCAGGGTTGACGGCAGCCGCCGGAGAGGACCCGGCAAACCGGGCCTCACCGGTGGCCGTTCCCGGTGCCGGCCGGTAGGGCCCGACTCCGGGAACGGCCGGTACGGCGCTCAGTGGCGGCCGTACTGCTGACCGCCCTGGTGAGGCTGGCCGCCGTAGGGCGGCGGTGCCGGCCGCTCCTCGTACGGCTGCCCGTGGCCCTGGTGCTGCTCGTCGCGGTAGGACTGCTCGCCGCCGTAGGGCTGACCGGTCCACCGGGTCTGCTCGTCGCCGTAGGGCTGGCGGGTCTGCGCGTCGCCGTAGGACCGGGAGGCGTCGTACGCCTGCGGACTCCCGCCGTATCCCGGCTGCCCGCCCCCGTACGGCTGCTGTGCGCCGTATCCGGACGGGGCGCTGTCATATCCCGATGGGGCGTTGTCGTATCCGGACTGCGGGCCGCCGTGGTACTGCCCCTGCCCACCGTACGACGTGTCGCCGTAGGACTGCTGCTGACCGCCACCCTGGTACGGCTGCTCGCTCTGGTACTGCCCGCCCCGGTACGGCTCGCCACCCTGGTGCGGCTGGCCCCCGTAGGGCTGCGGGTCCTCCCGGTACGGCTGTCCGCCGTACTGCTGGCCGCCTCCGTAGACCTGGCCGCCCCGGTGCTGCTGGGTGCCTCCGTAGACCTGACCGCCGCCGGGCTGGGACCGGTCACCGTACGGCTGCCCGCCCTCGGCCGGGTACGACTGCCCGCCGTACGGCGACTGCTGGTCGGCGTAGTGCTCGCGGGTCTCCCGGACGGCCTCCTCGGCGGCGGCCTTCTCCTCCGGGGTGGTGCCACGCTTCGCCGCCATCCGCGCCCGGAGCAGCTCGATGACGATCGGGACCACCGAGAGCACCACGATGCCGATCAGGATCATCTCGATGTTCGCCTTGACGAACGGGATCTGCCCGAGGAAGTAGCCGAGCACGGTGACCCCGGTGCCCCAGAGGATGCCGCCGACCACGTTGTAGATCACGAAGGTGCGGTAGTCCATCCGGCTGACCCCGGCCACGATCGGGGTGAAGGTCCGCACGATCGGCACGAACCGGGCCAGCACGATCGAGCGGGCGCCGTACTTCTCGAAGAACTCGTGTGCCTTGAGGACGTTCTCCTGCTTGAACAGCCTGGAGTTGGGCCGACGGAACAGCGCCGGTCCGACCTTGCGCCCGAAGGCGTAGCCGACCTGGTCACCGGCGATCGCCGAGAGGGTGATCAACAGGCAGACCAGCCACAGTGGGTAGGTGATGTACTTGCCGTCGGCGGTGAGCAGGCCGGCGGTGAACAGCAGCGAGTCACCCGGCAGGAAGAACCCGATCAGCAGGCCGGACTCGGCGAAGACGATGGCCAGGATGCCGAGCAACCCGAACGTCGAAATCAACCACTCCGGGTCGAGCCATTCCGGCCCCAGGGCCAGGGTGGTGGTGGGCGTCGGCACGAGGTGACCTCCGGGATCTGCCAGTTGGGGGTGGCGGGAACGCCACCGGCGACGGCACCCGGTAAGTCTAGGTGGCATCGAACGGCCCCGACGCTGGACGCCGCCGGCCGACTGTCGGCACCACCACCGGTGGTGCCGGCGCGGCGACCGGACCTCGACCGGACGGCGTCCCGCCGACGTCCGGCGGGCGGGGCACTGTTCCGTACCGTCCGAGGCGGGAAGACGTCCCGGCCCGGACGGGGGCGGGTCAGGCGGAGGTCATCCGGTACGACTCAGCGGTAGTCGTCCGCGCCTCAGCGGTAGTCGTCCTCGTCGACCGCGACCACCCGCGCCTGTTCCACCGCGTCCCAGTCGGCGACCTCCAGACCCCGGTGCGGTTCGGTGTCGCCGTCGTCCGGGACGACCGTCGTCGCCTGCTCCACCGCGTCGGCGGGCGACGCCTCCGGATCCCGCTCGTCGGGGGTGAGGTGATCACCAGGGGTGAACTCCTCGTCGGGCTGACCCATCGTCCCTCCTTCGCATCGCGCCGGCTCTTCTAGAGAACACCGTACGGGCTGACACTCCTGCCCACCCGCGAGCGGCCTCAAACGGTCCGTGCCGATCTCCCACCGATCCGCGCCGGTCGAGCGGAGCGGCGGTCCGGGCCGAACCGGTCGGCGGCGGCCGGCGGCGGCTCCGGCGGCGGTCCGGGCCGGGGCCGGTCGGACGGCCGGTCGGGGCGAGTCGGCGGATTGGTCCACCGGCCGTCCTCGCCGGTGCCAGGATGAGGCCGTGGGCTTCCTGATCCGCCTCGTCACCAGCGCGGTGGCGCTCTGGGTCGCCACCCTGATCGTGCCCGGCGTCGAGGTGGGCGGCCGGTCCGGTGTGAACACCGCGCTGACCCTGCTCGTGGTGGCGCTGATCTTCGGTGTGGTCAACGCGGTGCTCAAACCGGTGATCCAGGTCGTGGGCTGCGTGTTCTACCTGTTGACCCTGGGCCTGTTCGCGCTGGTGGTCAACGCGTTGCTCTTCCTGCTGACGGACTGGATCGCCAGCGGACTCGACCTGCCGTTCCAGGTGGACGGCTTCTGGCCGGCCTTCTGGGGAGCGATCGTGGTGGCGGTGGTGAGCTGGCTGATCAGCGTCGTCGTCCGGGAACGGTGATCCGGTGCTGCCCGGCCGCTGCCCGGCCGCTGCCCGGCCGCTGCCCGGCCGCTGCCCGGCGGCCGTCCGGTGGCCGTCGCCTGGTGCCGCCGTTCTGCGTGCCGTCCTACTGTGCTGCCGCTGGTGCCGGGGCGGCCGGGGAACCGGGCCACAGGACGGGACAGGTCCGACGATCCGGGCGGCTTCCGGGTCGGTTGTGTCCGCACCGGCCGGCTACGGGATACTTTCCGCGGAGGACAGCGCGGTCTCGCAGCCATGGAAGACAGTCGGCCGGCACGGCCGAGAGCGGTAGTTAAGGAGCGTTTGACATGCCCATCGCTTCCCCTGAGGTCTACGCGGAGATGCTGGACCGTGCCAAGGCCGGTCGGTACGCGTACCCCGCCATCAACGTGACGTCCTCACAGACCCTCAACGCCGCGCTGAAGGGCTTCGCCGACGCGGAGAGCGACGGCATCATCCAGGTCTCGACCGGTGGCGCCGAGTACCTCTCCGGCCCGACCGTCAAGGACATGGTCACCGGTGCCGCCGCGTTCGCCGCGTACGCCCGCGAGGTGGCCAAGAACTACCCGGTCAACATCGCCCTGCACACCGACCACTGCCCCAAGGAGAAGCTGGACAAGTTCGTCCGGCCGCTCATGGCCATCTCCAAGGAGCGGGTGGCCCGGGGCGAGGAGCCGCTGTTCCAGTCGCACATGTGGGACGGCTCGGCCGTGCCGGTCGCGGAGAACCTGGAGATCGCCGAGCAGCTGCTCACCGAGGCCGCCCAGGGCAAGATCGTCCTGGAGATCGAGGTCGGCGTGGTCGGCGGCGAGGAGGACGGCGTCGAGAACGCCATCAACGACAAGCTCTACACCACCGTCGAGGACGGCCTGGCCATGGTCGAGGCGCTCGGCCTCGGCGAGAAGGGCCGCTACATGGCGGCGCTGACCTTCGGCAACGTGCACGGCGTCTACAAGCCGGGCAACGTCAAGCTCCGTCCCGAGGTGCTGAAGAACATCCAGGAGGCGGTCGGCGCGAAGTACGGCAAGGAGAAGCCGCTCAGCCTGGTGTTCCACGGTGGCTCCGGCTCGCTGCTCTCGGAGATCCGTGAGGCGCTCGACTACGGCGTGGTCAAGATGAACATCGACACCGACACGCAGTACACCTTCACCCGCCCGGTCGCCGACCACATGTTCCGCAACTACGACGGCGTGCTGAAGGTCGACGGCGAGGTCGGCAACAAGAAGCTGTACGACCCGCGGGTCTGGGGCAAGGCCGCCGAGGCCGGCATGGCCGCCCGGGTCGTCGAGGCCTGCGAGCACCTCCGCTCGACGGGCACCACGCTCGCCAAGTAGTCGCACCGGGATCGCCCGGCGTCTGGTGGTAGCAGGGGTCCCCTGTTACTCGTTTCCGAGTAACAGGGGACCCCTGCTCGCACCTCAGGCGGGAGCGCCGATCAGGGCGCGAGCCGCCTCGGCGACGTCGTCGGTGAGGTGGATCGTGCCGGAGAGGTCCCCGAACGGCGACGCCGCCAGCAGCGGGCGCAGCAACGATTCCACCGGCAGCTCCCGGGTCCAGTACTCCCGGTCCAGGAAGACGTACGCCCCGCTGGCGCCGTCGGTGCCGTAGAACGTCTTCGTCGCCGCCTGGAAGACCTCCTGCACGGTGCCGGCCCGACCCGGCGCGAAGACGATTCCGCCCCGCGCGAGCCGCAGGATGGTGTCCTCCCGGATCGCGTTCGAGAAGTACTTCGCGATCTTCCCGGCGAAGAGGTTCGCCGGCTCGTGCCCGTAGAGCCAGGTGGGGATGGCCAACCCGCCGGTGCGGGCCCAGTCCAGGCTGGACAGTTCCCCCGGCGAGCAGGGCAGACCCTCGGTCGGGGCGTAGCGCCGGCGCACGTCCAGAGCCACCGCGGTGTACCGGTCGTGGTCGGTGAAGTCCGGTGCGGTGGCGAGCAGGTCGATCGCCGTCGCCAACGCCTCCGCCGGGTGGGAGGAGAGGTACGCGCCGAGGTTCGCCGCCTCCATCACCCCCGGGCCACCACCGGTGACGACCAGCCGGTCGGCCCGCGCCAGTTCCCAGCCGAGCATCGCCGCCATCCGGTACGGCACGCTGCCCCGTGCCACCGCGTGTCCGCCCATGACGCCCACCACCGACTGCGGCCCGTGCGTGGCGAGCCAGGCCCGGGTGGCGTCGGCGAGCGCGTTGTCCACGCCGTGGTCGTGCAGCCGCTGGCCGAGTGCCTCCTTCACGTCCGGCAGCGCACCGCCGTGCGCCCGGAAGTGCTCGTACACCCGGGTGTCGTACATCGTGGCGAAGCCGCCCTCGACGAAGCCGGCAGCCAGTTCCTCCGGGGTGTAGAGGTGCGACGGCTGGGTCGGATAGGGCAGCCCGGAGAAGGGCGGCACCACGTTGGCACCCCGTCGGACCAGGTCCGCGCCGACCTCGCGGGAGGCGAACCGGCAGCCGACGAAGAGTGTTCCGGCGACGTCCGTGCCGGTCAGATCGGGTACGGGATCCAGGTCGAGACGGAGTCCCTGCACGGTCAGCCCGGCCAGACTGCCGGTGACGAGCCGTCGGTCGAAGGCGGTGCGGGTCTCGATCTCGTCGGGGGCGGTGTGCGGCTCGATGACGTCCGCGGGCGGTGGGGTCGGCACGAGATCATCGTGCCCAGCCCGGTCAACCGGTCAAACCAACCGCCGTCGCCACCCGCACGGCGAGAGCCCGGCGACCAGGGTCACCGGGCTCTCGTGAAACCGGTTCCTGGGGAGGCTCCGGAACATCATTTGTAGTCGAGGTGAACAGTGGTCGACATGGGCCACAGGCGTGGCCGGACCTCAGCCGTTCAGCCGACGACCTGGCCGGACCCGCTCGCGGCCCGGCCGACGAAGCGGGTTGAATGAGACGATGCAGAACCTCTTGCCTGAGCCACCGGCCACCCTCCTGCCCGTCAACGACGAGGCCGAGGCAACGCTGGCCGCCGCCCACGAGGCGGACACCGACGAGGCGTACGCCAAGGTGGCGGCCCGCTTCCCGACCTTCAGCGCGGGCTGGGCCGTGCTGGCCACCCGGGCACTCGCGCAGGGCCAGGTCGTCCCGGCGTACGCGTTCGCGCGGACCGGCTACCACCGGGGCCTGGACCAGCTCCGGCGTAACGGATGGCGCGGGCACGGTCCGGTGCCGTGGTCGCACGAGCCGAACCGGGGCTTCCTCCGTTGCCTGTACGTGCTCTCCAGGGCGGCCGACGAGATCGGCGAGGCGGACGAGGCCGCTCGCTGCGCCCAGTTCCTCCGCGACTGCGACCCGGCTGCCGGCGACGCCCTCGCCAGCGACTGAGGTGGTAGCAGGGGACCCCTGTTACCGCTTTTCGAGTAGCAGGGGTCCCCTGCAGGCACCCGCTCAGAGCCCTTCGGCGACCGCGGCTGCGATCTTCAACCAGGCGTCCCGGGTCGCCGAGGAGAGCTGCCCGTACCGGATCGGCTCACCGGTGTCGATCAACCGCTCGTATGGCGCGAGCAGCACCGCCCTGGTCCGGGCCGCGAAGTGTTCCTGGATCGCCGGCAGGTCGATCTCCTTCCGGGACGGTGGCATCGACACCACCGTCACCGCCTGCCGTACCAGTCGCTGCCGCCCGCTCTGCTCCAGGTGGTCGAGCATCCGCGCGGCGGTCTCCGCCGAGTCGTTCCGGGCGGACATCGTGACCACCAGTTGGTCGGTCGCGTCCATCGCGGCCTGCCAGTTCTGTGCCCGGACGTTGTTCCCGGTGTCCACGAAGATCAGCTTGTAGAACCGGCTCACCACGTCCCGGATCTCGGCGAACGCCGAGGCGGTCAGCATCTCGCCGCCGGTCGCCGACTCGTCCGAGGCCAGTACGTCGAACATCCCCTCGCCCTGGGACCGTACGTACTGTGACAGGTCGCCGACCCGCCCGTGCGCGCCCTGGAACTGGGCGAGGTCACGCAGCATGTCCCGGACCGTCCGGGCGTGGAAGTCCTGCTGGGCCCGCATCCCCAGGGTCCCCTGGGTCTCGTTGTTGTCCCAGGCCAGCACGTAGCCACCGCGCTTCTGGCCGAAGGTCATGGCGAGCAGCAGGATCGCCACCGTCTTGCCGGCGCCGCCCTTCGGGTTGACCACCGTCACCTGACGGAGGCCGCCGAAGTTGCGGCGGACCATCTCGATGTCGTGCTTGACCTCCTGCTCGTGCCGCCCGGGTGGAAGTTTGACCAGACCCAGGGTCGTACGGTTCAGCACGGCCCGTACGCCCATGGTCGCCACCGGGTCGGCCGGGCGGGCCTGCCGCCGTCGGGCGAAGTCCTCGGCGGTCGGCGTCGCTCCGTCCGACCAGAGCGGTTCCGAGTAGCTCGCGGGTGTCGTCGGTACCCGGGACGGGACGGGCTCCGCCGTCAACCCGTCCGGCTGGGCGGGAGCCGGATAGTGCTGGCCGGCCGGTGGGTTCGAGGCGACCGGACCCGGGGCGGCGGCGGTGGCCCAGCCGCCGCTCACCGGCCAGCCGGGCGGCGTAGCCGCCGGTAGCGGCGCCCAGCCGGACGGGGGCGGGCCGTCGGCCGGCGCGAAGGTGGGGTCACCGTTGCCCGGGTACGCTCCGCCCGGCGGGCCGACCTGCCCGTTCGTCCAGGTCGCGTCGCCCGGCTCGGCCGGCTGCTCGTCGACGTGGTACGCCCCACCGTGGAACTGGTGCACGTGCGGCGGAAGGTTCGGCGGCTCGGGTCCGAATCTGTTGGCTGGTCCGCCCGCGCCTGCTGGTCCGCCCGCGCCTGCTGGTCCGCCCACATCCGTCGGCCCGCCTGCGTCCGCTGGTCCAGATTGGTCCGTCGGCGCGAGGCGGTCGGCCGGAACCCCGGTGCCCGCCGGCGCTGCCTCCGCTGTCGGCACCGCGTGGTCAGTCGGCAGTCCGGCGTGCGGCCGAGTGTGACCGAGCGGCGGAGGAGCGGTGGTGCCCGGCGCGGTGCCAACGGTCGGTTTAGTGCCAGCCGTGTCCGCGAGGCCGGCCGGCGCAGCGCCAGCGGCATCCGCGAGGCCGGTCGGCGTCGGGTCGGCTGTCGTGCTGCCACCGTCGGCCGGCGGCACGTCGGCTGGCCTGGCCGGGTGGCTGCCGGGCGGCAGCGGACCACCGCTCACCGGGGGCGCCGGCAACGGGTACCAGCCGGGGACGCCGCCGCCGTCGGACTGCTGTTGACGGGGCACCGGCGGCTGGTCGGCATCGACCGGCGCGTTGTGCGACCGCTGCGGCGGGTACGCCCACGGCGAGTCCGCCTGGGGTCGTGGCCCGGCCGCCGGGCGGGTCGGGTCGGGGCGTCCGCCGCCGGGCACCGCTCCACCGTCCGAGCCGTCGCGCGCCGGATCGCCGGCTGCCGCCGCACCGCCCGGGCGGCCGCTCGACGCGCGGCCGGGCGGAGTGCCGTCGGTGCCGCGGGTGGGGGCGCCGCCCGCGCGGCCGGGCGGAGCGTCGTCGGCGCCGCGGGTGGGCGTGGCGTCCGCCGGGCGGGGCGGAGCGTCGTCCGTGCCGTCGACCGGGACGCGGTCGACCGGAGCGCCCTCCACTGCTGCGCCGTTCGGGCCGCCGTCGGGCGGGGCCGCGCCGAGCGGGGTTCCGGTCGACGGTGGTACCGGATGCCAGCCGGGATGTCCGTCCGGTGCCCACACCGTCGGGTCGTCCGCTGTCGCGGCCTCGCCGGTCGTCGGAGGTGTCGCCCGGGACGTCGGTCGGGCAACTGCTCCACCGGCCGCCGGGATCGGGCCAGCCGGAGTTTCGGTCGGCGTCCAGCGCCGGGCGGGAGTCCGGCTCTCCGGGTCGGTGTCGGGCCGGGCCGGATCCGGTGGCCAGAGCGGCTCGATGTCCCGTTCGGGGACCGGTCCCCCCTGCTGGCCCGGCAGACGGACCCGGTTGGCGTTCTCGTGCACCACGGTTCCTCCCCCTGTCCCCTCGTGCCGAGGATAGGCCCTGGAAGTCGCCCATCCAGTGCGGAACAGGGCGATCAGGCCGTGTAGACCGCCCACGCTCCCGGTTCGATCCACCAGGACCGCTTCCGGTTCAGCTCGCCCTCGACGCCGTCGTCGAGGTACGGCACCCGTTCGTCCCGGGGCACGACGGCAACCGCCCGGCCCCGGGCCCGGCGTACCTCGAACCGGACCCGCTTCCTGCCCAACCGGGTACGGGCCACCACGGGAACGGCCACCGCCACCTCGACCACGCCGTCGGTCGGGTCCGGGTCGGTGAGCAGGGGGAGACCGTCGAGTCGCGCGTACCCACCGGCGTTGCCGATCGCGCAGGCCAACAGGGGATCGTCCCCGGAGGTCAGGATGGCGTCGTCGACCTCCACCCGTCCCCGCCAGTAGAGCGGCCGACCGGACTCGTCCGAGGCGCCCAGCAGCGCCCCGTCCAGGGTCACCGAGCCGCCGTCGTTGCGCAGCAGGTCGAGGCGGCGCACCGGACCGTCCAGCACCGCGGCGGCCACCGCAGCCGGGTCCCGGGGCAGCCCGAGTCGCGCCGCGAGGTCACGCTGTGTCGTGGCCCGCGCCGGGTCGAGCGGCAGGACACCGACCGGGGGCAGGTCCGGCACCGTACGGTTTCCGGCCAGGTCGGCGGGGCGACGGCTGGGCGGCGGAGCGTACCGGCGGACGAGTCGGCGCACGACGGCGCGCAACTGTGCGTCACTGGCCGTGGCGACGATCAGCCGGGTCTTGGAGTCCGGGTCGGGCCAGGTGAGGCCGTCGGGACGGGCCGGGGCGTCGAGCCGGGCCAGCACCTCGTCGATCTCGGCGTCCGACCGGGCGGTGACCGCCTCCGTCCGGGCACCCCGTTCGGTAAGCGCGTCCGCGCAGGCCAGCACCGGTACGCGCGGTGTGTCACAGCGCCCGGCGGCCTCCGGCGCGCAGTGGTCGGCCGGTTCGGCACCGGTCTTCCCGCCGGCACCGGTCTCGCCGGTACCGCAGCAGCCGCCACCGCTACCGCACGCCCCGGCGGCGTCACGCTCCGAGCCGAGGGTGAGCAGCACCACGTCGTACACGGAAGAGGGCCTCCTGCCTCGTCACGCAGCCCCTGCCGGCTGCGCCTCCACCACTTGTTAGCCTGACACCTCGGGCTCGCCACGCGGTCGCCACCTGGCACCCGAGCCCCCTGGAGGCGGTGAAGATGCCAGCGATCGTGCTCCTCGGTGCTCAGTGGGGCGACGAGGGCAAGGGCAAGGTTACCGACCTGCTGGGTGAGCGGGTCGACTACGTCGTGCGCTACTCGGGCGGCAACAACGCCGGCCACACGGTGATCACGCCCGACGGCCAGAAGTACGCCCTGCACCTGATGCCCTCCGGCGCGCTGTCGCCCAGTGCGATGATCGTGATCGGCAACGGCGTGGTGGTCGACCCGAAGGTGCTGCTCGGTGAGATCGACGGCCTGGCCGAGCGGGGTGTCGACGTCTCCCGCCTGCGGATCTCCGGCGACGCACACCTGATCATGCCGCACCACCGGGCGCTGGACCGGGTGGTCGAGCGGTACCTCGGCTCGTCCCGGATCGGCACCACCGGCCGGGGCATCGGCCCGGCGTACGGCGACAAGGTCGCCCGGATGGGCATCCGTCTCCAGGACCTGCTCGACCCGGGCATCCTGCGCAAGAAGCTCGAACTGGCGCTGCGCGAGAAGAACCAGATCCTGTTCAAGGTCTACAACCGCAAGGCGATCGACGTCGAGGCCACCGTCGAGGAGTACCTCGCGTACGCCGAGCGGCTGCGGCCGTACATCGCCGAGACCCGGGTGATGCTCTGGGACGCCCTGGACCGGGGCGAGACGGTGCTGCTGGAGGGTGCCCAGGCCACCATGCTGGACATGGACCACGGCACGTACCCCTTCGTGACCTCGTCGAACCCGACGGCCGGCGGGGCGTGTGTCGGGGCCGGCATCCCGCCCACCGCCATCAACAAGGTGATCGCGGTGAGCAAGGCGTACACCACCCGGGTCGGCTCCGGTCCGTTCCCCACCGAGCTCTTCGACGACAACGGCCAGCACCTGCGCAAGGTCGGTCACGAGTACGGCACCACGACCGGCCGGGAGCGCCGGTGCGGCTGGTTCGACGCGGTGGTCGCCCGGTACGCCTGCCGTCTCAACGGCGTCACCGACCTGGTCGTCACCAAGCTGGACGTGCTCACCGGCCTGCCGAAGGTGCCGATCTGCGTCGGGTACGAGATCAACGGCAAGCGGTTCGACGACATGCCGATGACGCAGACCGACTTCCACCACGCGACTCCGATCTACGAGGAGCTCGACGGCTGGTGGGAGGACATCACCAAGGCCCGGACCGAGGACGAGCTGCCGGAGAACGCCCGCCGCTACATCGCCCGCATCGAGGAGATCTGCGGCACCCGGGTCAGCGTGGTCGGCGTCGGTCCCGGTCGTGAGGAGAACGTCCACCGCCACCCGCTGCTGCCCTGAATCCCGGCCCCGCCGGACCTCTCCGTCGATCAGGAGGTGGCGGCACCGGACCAGCAGATCCGGACCGCTGCTCTTGATCAACTAGGGCGGCAGGTGGGATGGGTAGGATCGGGGCCCGTGCGGGTACTTCTTGTGGGATCAGGTGGGCGGGAACACGCGCTGGCGCTCGGGCTGGCGGCTGATCCGTCCGTCGAACGACTGATCGCGGCACCGGGTAATCCGGGGATCGCTGGTGTGGCGGAGCTTCGGCAGGTCGACACCGCGGATCCGGCGGCCGTGGCCGGGTTGGCCGTCGAGGAGGGCGTCGACCTGGTGGTGATCGGGCCGGAGGCGCCCCTGGTCGCCGGGGTCGCCGACGCGGTCCGCGCCAAGGGCGTCGCCTGCTTCGGGCCGTCCGCCGAGGCCGCCCGGCTGGAGGGGTCGAAGGCGTTCGCCAAGGACGTGATGATCGCCGCCGGGGTGCCGACCGCCCGCGCGTACACCTGCGCCGACGAGGCGGGCACCGCCCGCGCGCTGGACGAGTTCGGCGCGCCGTACGTGGTCAAGAACGACGGGCTGGCCGCCGGCAAGGGCGTGGTGGTCACCGACGACCGGGCCGCCGCGCTGGCCCACGCCGCCGAGTGCGGGCGGGTGGTGGTCGAGGAGTACCTCGCCGGGCCCGAGGTGTCCCTCTTCGTGGTGACCGACGGCGAGGCGGCGGTGCCGCTGCTGCCGGCGCAGGACTTCAAGCGGGTCGGCGACGGCGACACCGGCCCGAACACCGGCGGTATGGGGGCGTACGCGCCGCTGCCGTGGGCTCCGCCCGGCCTGGTCGAGCAGGTGATGCGGGAGGTGGTGCACCCGACCCTGGCGGAGATGCGCCGCCGGGGCACCCCGTTCGCCGGGCTGCTCTACGTCGGCCTGGCGATCACCGCCGCCGGCCCCCGCGTGATCGAGTTCAACGCCCGGTTCGGCGACCCGGAGACCCAGGTCGTGCTCGCCCTGCTGGAGTCGCCACTCGGCGGGCTGCTGCACGCGGCGGCCACCGGCACGCTCGCCGCGCACCCGCCGCTGCGCTGGCGGGACGGTGCGGCGGTGACCGTGGTGCTGGCCGCCGCCAACTACCCCGGCACGCCCCGCACCGGCGACGTGATCACCGGTGCGGAGCGACCGGGCGTCATCCACGCCGGCACGCGCCGGGCCGACGACGGCGCGTTGCTCTCGGCCGGGGGCCGGGTCCTCTGCGGTACGGCCACCGGCCCGGACCTCGCCGCCGCCCGGGACGCGGCGTACGCGCTGGTCGCCGGGGTGGAGTTGCCCGGCTCGCACCACCGGAGCGACATCGCCGACGCGGCGGTACGCGGCGAGGTGCGCCTACCGGGCTGAGGTCGGGACGACGCGACCGGAGAGGGCTGACCGGGGCTGGGACGGCTGACCGGGGCGGGGGCGGACCGCCCTCCGGCCGGGTCAGCTGCGGATCATGCGGTCCAGCAGGTTGGCGGTGGCCCGCTCCACCCGCTCGTCGCGGTGTCCGTTCCGGTGCAGGGCCATCGTCCAGAAGAGCGTCCCGGCGGCGAAGACCACGCCACCCTGGGGCGTCTCGTACAGATGGGTCCTCTGCGTCCGCTGCTGCCGGTACCGGTTCTGGTAGGAGGCGGTGCCGAGAGTGACCCCGGTGACCCCGGCGGGACGCGGGTTCCGCGCGACGGTGCCGTCGGCCTCACCACCGACCAGACCGGGGATGCGGTCCCCGTCGGCCACGCCGCAGCCGGCCCAGAACCAGTGCTCCGCGGCGGCGACCACCAGCGGCTGCGGGGTCGCCACGATGCCGTTGTACTGGATTCCGAGCAGGCGCTGTTCGGCGTCGCTGCCGTCCGGGGCGACCGCCCGCCACTGCGTCGTCGCGCCGGCCGCGTCCGTGCCCGGATCCGGTGACGTCTTGTAACAGGTGACCAGCCGCTCGGGTCGCCCGTCGGCGGAGGGGCTCAGCCGGACGTGCCAGTAGACGCTGTTCGCGGCGAGGAAGGCCAGACTGGTTCCGGCCGCCACCGCGCGTTCCGCCGCGATCCGCATCGCCCTGGACCAGTACTCGTCGTGGCCGCAGAACACCAGACCCCGGTGCCGGGCCGGGGCGAGCCGACCGTTGTGCAGGTCCTCGGTGGTGGCGTACGTCAGGTCATAGCCCCGCTTCTCCGCCCAGCGGACGAAGTCGTGGTCGCGGTCCAGGTGCTTGGGCCAGCCCTCGCCCGCGTACGGGCGGTCGTACGAGACGTCGAAGGAGCGCCGTTCGTAGTCGAGCACCCCGTGCCGGTAGCCGTAGTAGAGGCTCCGCCCGACGGTGCCGTCCATCGGCCACTGGTTGTACGCCTGGTACGTGGTGAACGGCAGCACCACGCAGAGCGCGGCGGCCCGGCGGTCGTCACGCACCACGAAAGGGGTGTATGCCCGCCAGCCCTCGGCCGAGGTGAAGATCGCCTGGTAGAGCCCGGAGGTCCAGTCGTCGGGGATGCGCAGCGTCCAGGAGACCGGCCAGCGGCAGACCAGCGCCCCGGTCTCCGGGTGGGGCACGGGCAGCGGCTGCGGCCCGCCGGGCAACTCGGGGCTGGTCAACAGTTCCCGGGCACCCGCCCCGGCGTACCAGCCGAGTCGGACGACCGTGATCCGGTACGGCCCGGCCGGGTCGACCGCGACATGGAAGTCGATGGTCTCGCCGTGGGCGACGCTGGTCGCCGAGGCGTACCCCTGGATCTGCCGACGGCGGTCGTCGGCGCCCGGACGCCGGCCGTCGGTGGGCGGCCAGGTGATGCCGGGCGCCTGGTTCTCCCGGACGACCGGGACGGGGCCGGCGGGCGCGGCGGACCGGGTGGAGCCGGTGGAGTTCCGGCCGGGCTGGCCGAGTCGTCCCGCGACGACCCGACGGTCGTCGGACGCCGTGGGCCAGAGGGCGCCGGCGGTCGCCGCGGACGCACCGAGGGCGAGCAGGCCGAGGGCACGACGGCGACGAACTCCGGCCATGGCAGCTCCTGGACGTTCCCGGACGGGGGAGAAGGCGACCGAAAATACCACTGTGGACGGAGCGTGCCGACGGTCAGTCGAGAAGACGACGAAGCTCCCTGGTCACGACCTTGCCGGTGGCGTTCCGGGGCAGGGCCGCGACGAACGTCACGTCCCGGGGGACGGAGAACCGGGCGAGGTGGTGGCGGACGTACCCGCGTACCGCCTCCGGGTCGAGGGTCTCGCCGGGGTGCAGGCTGACGAAGGCGGCGAGACGCTGGCCGTATTCGTCGTCGGGGACACCGATCACCGCGACCTCGCGGACCTGGGGAAGACGGGCGAGCAGGTCCTCCACCTCGGACGGAAAGACGTTCTCCCCACCCGAGACGATCATGTCGTCGGCGCGGCCGTCGACGAAGAGCCGCCCGTCGGTGTCGAGCCGTCCCAGGTCACCGGTGTCGAGCAGGCCGTCGTGGCGCTCGCGTCCGGCACCGGAGGTGTACCCGTCGAAGAGCATCTCGTTACCGACGAGGATCCGCCCGACCCGGCCCGGCGGCACCGGCCGCCCGGCCCCGTCGACGATCGCCACCCGGGTGCCGTGCGGCGGACGGCCCGCCGTGTTCGGGTGGGCACGCAGGTCGGCGGGGGTGGCGATGGAGGCCCAGGAGACCTCGGTGGAGCCGTACAGGTTGTAGAGGACGTCGCCGTAGCTGTCCATGAACGAGTGGGACAGCGCGCCGGGCAACGCCGACCCGCTCACCGCCACCACCCGCAGCGGCGGGCGGGGCCGGGGCGGCGGGACCTCCAGCAGCCGTTGGAGCATCACCGGTACGGCGAACAGCGCGTCGCAGCGCTGGCCGGCGAGGGCGTCCACCGTCGCGGCCGGATCGAACCGGCGGTGCAGCACGATGGTGGCGCGCAGCGCGAAGCACACCTGGAGGGCGGCGTACCCCCAGGTGTGGAAGAGCGGCGCGGCGATCAGGACGCGGTCGTGGACCCGCAGCGGGATCCGGTCGACGATCGACACCAGCGGCCCGAAGCCGTTCGGGGTGGGCCGCCGGGCACCCTTCGGCGTGCCGGTGGTGCCGGAGGTCAGCACGATGGTCCGACCGCCCCGGGCCGGCGGGACGAGGGTGCCCGGCATCGCCCCGGCGACCAGGTCCGCGTGCGTCCGCTCGTCGATCCGCTGCACCCCGGCGGGAAGACCGAGGATCCGGTCGGCGAACTCGTCGTCGTGCACCAGTACGCGTAACCGCTGCTCCTCGGCGACGGTGACCAGTTGACCGGTGGAGAGCCCGGTGTTGACCAGGACGGCGTCCGCGCCGAGCAGGGTGGTCGCCACCATCGTCTCGATCAGTCCGGCATGGTTGCGGCAGAGCACGCCCACCCGGTCGCCGCCGCGCACCCCGAATCCCGACCGCAGTCCCCGGGCCAGCCGTTCGGAGCGGTCGAGCAGGGTCGCGTAGCTGGTGCCGGTGCCGTGTTCGTCGACGACCGCGATCCGGTGCGGGTCCCGGGCAGCGGCCTGGCGTAGCTCGCCGGCGAGGCTGAAACCCCACCGGCGCAGCGCGTTGAGCTGGGCGGCGACCCGGACCGGCCCCCCGGGGGCGAGCAGCCCCCGCCGGGCCAGCGTGGCGATGACGAACGGCAGACCCATCCCCGGCTCCCTTCCCGCGTTGCTCCGCCCCCGCTGTTTCCGCTCCGCCCCTCGCTGTTCCGCCGCACTTCGGCTGGGTTGGTAGCAGGGGACCCCTGTTACCGGATTTTGATGAGGAGGGGTCCCCTGCTACCACCGGACAGACCGCCTCCGGAAAACGCCGAGGTGGTCAGCGCACCTGGATGCCGGAGATGGCGCGGGCGATCACCAGCCGCTGGATCTCCGACGTCCCCTCGAAGATGGTGTAGATCTTGGCGTCCCGGTACCAGCGCTCGACCGGATGGTCGCGGAGGAACCCCGCGCCGCCGAGCAACTGCACCGCCTTCTCGGTGACCGCGACGGCCACCTCGCCCGCCTTGAGCTTGGACATCGAGCCCTCACCGGCGGCGAACGGCTTGTCGTTGCGACCCATCCAGGAGGCCCGCCACACCAGCAGACGGGCCGCGTCGATCTCCATCTTCATGTCGGCCAGCGCGAAGGCCACCGCCTGGTTCTCGATGATCGGTCGGCCGAACTGGACCCGGGTCTTCGCGTACTCCAGGGCGTACTCGTAGGCGGCCCGGGCCACCCCGATCGCCTGCGCGCCGACGGTGGGACGGGAGAGCTCGAAGGTGCGCATCGCGGCCTGTCCGGAGGCACGCTGGCCGGAGCGGGCCCGGTCGAGGCGTTCCCGCAGGGCCTCCCGCCCGCCGAGCAGGCAGCGGCCGGGCACGCGTACCTCGTCGAGGAAGACGTCGGCGGTGTGCGACGCGCGCAGGCCAAGCTTGCGCAGCTTCCGGGTGGCGTGCAGTCCCGGCGTGTCCGGCGGTACGACGAACGCGGCCTGCCCGCGCGAGCCCAGCTCGGGGGCGACCGACGCGGTGACCACGTGCACCCCGGCGATCCCGCCGTTGGTGGCGTACGCCTTCTGCCCGCGCAGCACCCACTCGTCGCGGGCCTCGTCGTAGGTCGCCCGGGTGCGCATCGCGCCGACGTCGGAGCCGGCCTCGGGTTCGCTGGAGCAGAACGCGGCGACGGCCGGGGACTCCGGGTCACCGAAGCACTGGGGCACCCACTCGACGAGCTGGTCGGGGGTGCCGGAGCCGTAGATGGCGGCGACGGCGAGGGAGGTGCCGAAGATGCTCAGCCCGATGCCGGCGTCACCCCAGAAGAGTTCCTCGCTGGCGATCGGGAGGGAGAGGCCGGTGGGGTCGCCGAAGCAGGTGACGAGGAACTCGAAGCCGTAGAGGCCGACCTTCGCCGCCTCCTGGATGACCGGCCACGGGGTTTCCTCCCGCTCGTCCCACTCGGCTGCGGCCGGGCGCACGACCTCGGCGGCGAAGCCGTGCACCCAGTCGCGGAGATCCCGCTGTTCCTCGTTCAGGTCGAGCGAGAACTCGGACATGTCAGCCCTTGGGGATGTCGAACAGGTTCGGGATGTTGGCGGCCAGGCCCAGGTCGCCCTTGGCCTTCAGCTTGCCGGTCATGAACATCATGGCGGGGTTGGCCGCGCCCGCGACGATCTTGAGGAACTCGACCGGGCCGAGGGTCAGGGTCAGCTTCGGCTCCCGCTCCGGGGTGGAGTTGACCGTGCAGGTGCCGTTCTCGATGACGACCTCGTAGGTGTCGGAGCCGCCGTCCGGCCGCCCGGTGATGTTCCAGTGCAGCACCGCGTTGGTGGAGCCGGCCTTCTCGGCGCGGAACAGCGACGGCATCCGGCTGAACACCTCGTCGAGGACCTTGCCCCGCAGATCGCCCGACATCACCTCGGCGATCTTCTTGTCCGGCGTGGACTTGACGAGCTTGGCGAACTCCTTGGGGCCGTACGAGGAGAAGGTGGCCGGATCGAAGTCAGTCATGGGAAACCTTCCGGACGTCGTGACGCCGTCGTGCCGCGCGGGTTCCGCGTCGGTTCGGGCGCACGGGTAGATTTGCCTACTCTGGCGTAACCTTACGCACGAGTAGGTATGCTCGCAAGGTGTCCAGCCCTCCCGCGTTCCGTCGTCTCCCGCGGGCCGTCCGCGAGCAGCAGATGCTCGACGCGGCCGTCCGCGCCTTCTCCCGCCGGGGTTTCCACGCCGCGAGCATGGACGAGATCGCCGAGGATGCCGGCATCTCGAAGCCGATGGTCTACGCGTATCTCGGGACCAAGGAGGAACTCTTCGTCGCCTGCCTGCACCGGGAGGGCACCCGCATGGTGGAGGCCATCGCCGGGGCCGCCGCCCCGGACCTGCCGGCCGACGAGCGGCTCTGGCGGGGGCTGCGGGCGTTCTTCGGATTCGTCGGCGCGCACCGGGACGGCTGGGTCGTGCTCTACCGGCAGGCGCGGGGCGAACAGCCGTTCGCCGGGGAACTGGCGGTGATGCGCAGCCGGATGGTCGAGGTGGTCGCCGGCATGCTCGACCACGCCCTGCGCGCGCAGGGCCGCGAGGTCCGCGAGACCGACCTGGAGGTGATCGCGTACGCCCTGGTCGGCGCGACCGAGTCGCTCGCCGACTGGCTCGCCGACCACCCCGAGGCCGACCCGGCGAAGACCGCCACCCGGATGATGAACATCGCCTGGCTCGGCGCGGACCAACTGCTGCGCGGCGAGACCTGGCACCCGGCCGCGGAGTGACGACGCTCCCGCGGAGTGACGACGCCCTCCGGGCCGCCCGGAAGTAGGCGGCCCGGGGCTGTCGGTGGGGTACGCGAGGATGGGCGGATGCTCGACCGGATCGACGACATCGACTGGCGGAAGCTCGGCCATGCCTACGGGTCGGCCGGGGACGTCCCCGACCAGCTTCGCGCGCTGTGCTCACCGGACCAGACGGAGCGCGAAGGCGCCTTCGGTGACCTCTACAGCAACATCTTCCACCAGGGCAGCCGGTACGAGGCGAGCGCGTACGCGGTGCCGTTCCTGCTCGACATGGTCGCCGACCCGGCCACGCCGGACCGGGAGCTGGTGCTCTACCTGCTGACCTGCCTGGCGATGGGCTACGACGAGAGCTGGCTGCCGGACGGCTTCCCGGTGGCGGAGTACCGCCGGGTGTCCGAGGGGGGCCGGGAGCTGCTCGCGGCCAAGCCGCCCAGCTCGGCGGAGAACGACGACCCCGAGGCGCTGTACCTGCGGGCGCTGGACAGCGACGACCAGAACCGGCTGTACGCCTACTACGAGCTGGCCACGTACGACGCGGTGCGGGCCGGGGTGCCGATGTTGCGTACCCTGCTCGCCCATCCCGACCCGGGGCTGCGTGCCGGGGCGGCGTACGCCCTCGCCTGGTTCCCGGAGGAGGCGGCCGGCAGCCTGCCGGCGTTGGGTGCGGCCGTCTCCACGGCGCTGGCGGCCGACGACAGGACCCCCGCGCAGGCGACGGGCGGCCCGACAACGGACGGCCCGGCGGCGGGCGGGCCGATGACGGGCGGCCCGATGACGGACGGCCCGGCGGTGGACGGCCCGGCAACGGACGGATCGGCGGGCGGGGCGACCGCCGGCCAGCCGACGGGTGTCCGGGAGGCGGAGGTGGCGGCGACCGCGCTGGTGGCCGCCGGGTTGCTCGGGTCCGCGCCGGACCGGGCGCTGCTGACCGACCCGCGTCCGGTGGTCCGTTGGGCCGCCGCCGTGGCACGGGCCCGGGTGCTCGGGCCGGACGCCGACGACGCGACCGTCGAGGAACTGCTGGGCTGGACGACCGCCGCCCCGCGCGGTCGACGGCGGTCGGCCGACGACGTCCCGGTGCCGTTCCTGAACGGCGACCTGGCCGGGTACGCCGCACTGGCGCTCCGGCAGGTCGGGCCCCGACACGCCGACCGGGCGTTCGACGCGCTGCTCGACCGGCTGCCCGCCGTCGAGGGCGTCGAGGCGCTGCCGGTGGCGACCGAAGCGCTCCGCCTGGCCTTCCCCGACGGCCCGCTGGCGGCGGGGACGTCGCCGGAGGCGCTGACCGGCCGGCAGCGACGGCTGGTCGAGGTGCTGGCCACCTCGCCGTTGCCGTGGTCGGTCGACGGCCACCGGTTCGCGAACTTCTCGCTGCTGCTGGACGAGTACGGGCTACCCCGCAGCCACGACGAGATGGTCGCCTACCTCCGCTGACCGCCGCCACCCCGCCCCGAAGGCCGGGGCCGGCGAGGCCGGCCGCTTGTCCTCGGCGGTGGGGCCGTGCGAGGTGAGCACCACCGGAGCGGCCAACGCCTCCTCGACCGCCGTCACCCAGTCGGCCGGCGGGGCGTCGTAGACCGGGCGGGCGGCCAGCAGGCGTTCGGTGAGCGCGGCCTGCCGGTCCAGATCGCCGGGGGGACCGACCGGCAGCCGGTCCACGGTGTCGTAGCGGCGGCAGATCCGCAGCGGCCGGTCGGTGAGGTCCAGGTGGGTGAGCGCCAGCCCGTCCACCCCACCGGCCACCTCCAGGGCGTACCGGTGGGCGACCGCGTCGAAGTGGCCGAACCGGAAGCGGCCCTGCCACGGGTTGGTCGGGTTGCGCGGGTCGGTCAGCGGCAGCGCCCGGTCCTCGGTGACCAGCGGACCCGGCCCGTGCCGGGTGGTCACGGTGCGCAGCACGCCCAGCCGCCGGGCGGTGCCGGCCAGCCCCGCCTCGGCGAGCAGCTCCTCCGCGTTGGCGAAGGTGGTGGTGCTCCACGTCGTGTACGGGTGGAAGCCGTGCCACTCGTCCAGCAGCACCCCCTGCGCGCCCTCGAAGACGCAGGTGCCCGCCCGCAGCACCCCGGCCAGGTACGACCCGTCCACGATCGCCACCCGGGCGGCGAACCCGGTGAACGCGGGCAGGCAGTCCTCGACCGGCGGCGCGTCCAGCGGACCCAGTTCGGTGGTCAGCCGGTCCCGCAGCCGGGTCAGCCGGTCCCGCAGCAACCCCGGGTGGCGGCAGTCAGCCACCCGGGGCGCCTCGTCGGGGTGGGCGAGACCGTACGCGACGGTCTCACCCACCCCCAGCCCGCAGGAGCCGTGCCGGTCGGCTCCCCGGGCCAGTTCCCGGGCCCGGTTGGCGGCCCGGTGGTACGGCGTGGCGAGCAGCGCCCCGCCGTCGACGGTGAGCCGGTCGAGGGCGTCGGGCACCCCGACCGAGGTGAGGTGGTCGGCCTCGGCGGCCAGGGCCAACGGGTCCACCACCACGTGCCGGGACAGGTGGGTCCGCACGCCGGGGCGGAACGTACCCGCCCCGAACTGCGCGAACGTGTGCTGCCGGCCGTCGGCGAGCACGACGTTGTGCGCCGCCTGCGCACCCCCGTTGAACCGGACCACCGTGTGCACCGGGCGGGTCGCGCAGAGCCAGTCCACCACGGTGCCCTTGCCGGCGTCGCCGTAGCCGAGGTCGACCACCATCACGTGGTTCACAGTCGGGTGACCCCTCCGGTCGCGCCGCTGCCCGGGGCCGGCAGGGTCGAGCCACCACGCTGGGCGGGCAGGGTCGAGCCGCCGCGCGGGGCGGGCAGCGTCGAGGTGGCCGGGGGCAGCGACGACACCACCGTGCGCCGGCCGCCGCCGATCCGGGCCAGCGCCTTCGACACCGTGCCGGTGGCCGTCGACCCGTGCCGGTTCAGGTCCCGCAGGCCCTCGTCGAGGTCGATGGCCTCCTCGCCGAGTCCGACCGTGAGCGCGATGGTCTCGCAGACCGCGTCCAGGTCGTCCAGCTCGATGGCGTTCTGCCCGAGCAGGTCGCGCCAGAAGTCGAGCACCTTCCGGTTGCCCGAGTAGTGGCTGCCGGCCGGGAGGAGGTAGTACGTGTCCCAGCGGCGGGTCACCTCGTCGACGACCTGCCGCACCGGCACGTCCTCGCCCAGGCCGTCGCCGATCAGGCGGGCCACCTCACGCTGCTTGACCTTCCCGTAGGCCAGCTCGTCGCCGATGATGAAGAGGTAGCCGCGCCGGCCGCGCTTCTCCCAGGAGTCGGTGACCGTGTGCCGGGCCATGAAGTACATCGCCAGCTCGTACGACTCCATCATCTGGCCGCCACCGCCGCCCTCCAGCACGATCTTGCCGAGGTCGTCGTCCATCCGGTTGTCCGACTCGAACTGGCCGACCTGCAACGGCACCCGGTCGCAGGTGGCGTCGCCGATCGCACCGAACATGACCTGCGGGTCGCGGGCGTAGCCCTGGCGCAGCAGCAGCCCGAGCAGCTGCGGCAGTTTGGCCTGGAGGGTGCGCGGCACGTGCCCCATCGAGCCGGTCACGTCGAACAGCACCGCGATCGGGGTCGACTGCGGGTGCTCGGCGGAGTCGCGGCTCTCCCGGGTGGCTCCGCGCGGGTCGAGGTCGGGGTGCACGGTGCGGGCCCCGCTGTCGCTGTACGAGAAGGCGCTCTTCCCGGTGGCCTTGCGGTAGCGGTCGGCGGCGTCGTACACGTTGGTGGACCAGATTCCACTGCCCATGGCAGCCTCCCTAGGGGTTGAGGGTGAAGGGTCGGAAGGTGCGCGGCCCGTAGAGCCGCTCCAGCACCTCGTCGAGTTCGCCGAGCAGTCGCCAGGCGTCGTCGGGTCGGGCGTGCAGCGTCGGCAGACGGCACCCGTCGGCGAAGGCCCGCAGCTCACGCGGGGCACGGTCGCCCATCAGCCAGGTCATGCAGCGGGCGGCCATCGCGAGATCCGTGCCCGGCCCGCAGGGCCGCTTCGCGGTGACCTCGGCCGGATACCAGTCCTCGTGGCCGGGCACCGTCGCCGGGACGGTGCCGTCGCCGACCACCGCGAAGCACCAGTCGACCAGCACCACGCCGTGCGCGTCCGGCTCGATCAGCACGTGCCGGGGCAGCACCGCGCCGTGCACCACACCGGCCCGGTGGGCCAGGCCGAGGGCGACCAGCAGCCGCCGCCACATCCAGGCCGCGTCCCGGGCGTCCAATCCGTCCGGGTACGCCCGGCGCACCTCGTCCAGGCTGTGCAGGTTCGGTACGGCGGCCAGCACGTTGACCCGCCGCTCCGCGCCGGTGGCCGCGTCCCGGTGCCGGAACGAGTCGACCAGCCGGGGCACGTACGGCAGGTGACGCGGGTCGCCCCGCTCCTCGATGGTGCGCAGGGCGTGCGCCTCGCGGGCCATCAGGTCGTTGTCGCCGGGCTGACGGGGCAGCTTGAGCAGCCGGTCCGCCCCGACGTCGTACAGGTCGGCCAGGTCGCCTGCGTACGACAGCCGGCCGAGCCGGTAGTCGCCGAGCAGGATTCCCGGGCCGTGGGTCTTCGCCCGCCAGCGGGTGGTGACCTCGACGAACGCCTCGGTGGCGGCGGCGCGGACCCGGTCGTCGGCCCGGCCGAGCCGGTCCGGGTGCAGGGCCGCGACCAGTTGCCGGTACCGCTGGGCCGGCGCGTCGACGCCGAACAGGTCGTCGTCGGTGCGGGCCGCCGCGACCAGGCGGATCGCCTCCTCCGTCCTCACCGGATCTCCTCCTCCCGGGCGGGGCGCAGCAGCGCCGGGTGGAGCAGCCGGGCGTCGCCGGCCCGGTAGAGCTTCGCGCGCGGGCCGCCCCGGGCCCCGCCGCGTTCGGTGGTCGCGCCGGTGCTCTCCACGAAGCCCGGTACGGAGAGCACCTTGCGGTGGAAGTTGCCCGCGTGCAGCGGGTGCCCCCAGACCGTCTCGTAGACGCCGCGCAGCTCGCTGATGGTGAACTCGGCGTCGAGGAAGCGGGTGGCCAGCGGGGTGTACTCCAGCTTGGCGCGGGCCCGCTCCAGCCCCTCGTCGACGATCCGGGCGTGGTCGAAGGCGAGTTGCCGGTTGCCGAGCGCGTCCACCGGCAGCCAGGCCGCCTCGGCGGCGTCGCTGGCGGCGACCGGGTCGGGCAGGTCGGGGGCGAAGGCCAGGTGGGCGATGGAGACGATCCGCATCCGCGGGTCGCGGCCCGGGTCGCCGTAGCTGCCGAGTTGTTCGAGGTGGACGCGGCGCATGCGCTCGTCGCCGAGGCCGGTCTCCTCGGCCAGCTCCCGGCGTGCGCCGGTGGCGAGGTCCTCGTCGGGTTGGACGAACCCGCCGGGCAGCGCCCAGTGCCCCGCGTACGGCGGTTGGCCGCGCCGGACCAGCAGCAGGTGCAACGCACCCTCGCGGATGGTCAACGCGACCACGTCGGTGGTGACCGCGACCGCCGGGTACGCCGAGGGGTCGTACCCCGCCAGGAATTCCTGCTCGTCCAGCACGTTCATCTCTCTCACCTTGAGAACAACTCAATCTGAGAACAACTTAGCGCAGGCGGTGACGTCCGTCCACCCCCGATGTGGCAGAACCTCAGGTGACGTGGCCCACCAGGTGGGGGCGGCCGGAACGGGCGTCGTTCAGGGCGAGGCCCCCGTCGGGTGTGGTGCTGAAGACGACCGTCGAGGGCAGCGGAACCGGCAGCTTGAACGCCACCTCCACCGTGTACGCCGCCGGCAGGCGGGGTGCCAGGGCGGCCAGGCAGCGGGCCTTGCTCCACATGCCGTGGGCGATCGGACGCGGGTAGCCGAGCAGTCGCGCCCCCAGCCGCGAGGTGTGGATCGGATTGTGGTCACCGGAGACCCGGGCGTAGTCCCGGCCCACCCGCGGGCCAACCCGCCACCGCGTCGGCCCGGTCGGCGCGGGCGACCACTCGCCCTGCTTCCGCTGGCCGCCGGCTGCCGACCGCTCCCGTCCGAGGTACGTCGACACGCCCCGCCAGACCTCCTCGCCGTCGACCGAGGCGACCAGCACCACGTCGAGTTGCCGGCCACGTGCATGTGGACGCAGGTTCTCCGCGTACGTGGTGAAGTCCAGGGACTCGCCCGCGTCGACCGGCCGGTGCACGGTGATCCGGTTGCCCACGTGCACGACGCCGGCCAGCGGGATCGGGAAGTCCGGGGCGCTGATCAGCCGCAATGCCAGCGGGAACCCCAGGACGTGCGGGTAGGTCCCGGGCAGCGCGTCGGTCAGTCGGAACCCGCAGACCCGGTCGTAGTCCGCCAGGTGCGTCCGGTCCACGGTGACGCCCCGGACGGTCAGGGCGGTGTCCGGCAGTTGCCCGGAGCGCCGGCCGCCGCCCACCCCGGGCAGCGAGCCGAGCACCGCCCGCCGGTAGAGCGGCCCGGAGGCCGGCATCCGGGGCAGCTCGATCTCCTGCCGGCCCATCACGCCCCCAGCAGGCTCTGGCCGCAGACCCGGACCACGTTGCCGCTGACCGCGCCGGAGGCGGGCCAGGCCAGCCAGCCGATGGTCTCCGCGACGTCCACCGGCAGGCCGCCCTGGGACATGCTGTTCATCCGGCGGCCCGCCTCACGCAGCGCCAGCGGGATCCGGGCGGTCAGCCGGGTCTCGATGAACCCGGGAGCCACCGCGTTGACGCTGATCCCCTGGTCGGCCAGCGCCGGGGCGAGCGAGTCGACCAGCCCGATCACGCCGGCCTTGCTGGTGGCGTAGTTGGTCTGGCCCCGGTTGCCGGCGATCCCGGCGATCGACGACACCGAGACGATCCGCCCGCCGCGCGGGATCAGCTCCCGTTCCAGCAGCACGTCGTTGATCCGCTCCTGGCTGGAGAGGTTCACGTCGATCACCTGGTCCCACCGGTCGGCGTTCATCCGGGCGATGGTCCTGTCCCGGGTGATGCCGGCGTTGTGCACGACCACGTCCACCCGGCCGTGCCGGGCGACCAGGTGGTCGGCGAGGCGGGTGGCGGCGTTCGGCGCGGTCAGGTCGAGCTGCACGGCACTACCGCCGATCCCGTTGGCCACGGCGGCCAGTTCGTCCCCGGCCTCGGGGATGTCCAGCACGACCACCTGCGCGCCGTCGCGGGCCAGCACCCGGGCCAGGGCCGCGCCGATGCCCCGGGCCGCCCCGGTGACCAGGACGACCTGTCCGTCCAGCGGGCGGTCCCAGTCGGCCGGCGCGGCGGCCGGGCCGGTGCCGACCCGGATCACCTGCCCCGAGACGTACGCGGACCGCCCGGAGAGCAGGAACCGCAGGGTGGACTCCAGACTGGTTCCCGTGCCGGCGTCCCCCTCGGCGGTGACGTACACGAGCTGGGCGGTGACGCCCCGGCCGAACTCCTTGCCGATGCTGCGGGTCAGCCCTTCCAGGGCCCGCTGGGCGGTCGCCTCACGTGGGGTGGCGCACTGCTCGGGCGGGGTGCCGAGCACCACCACCCGCCCGCTGGCGTGCAGCGACCGGGCGTACGGGTGGAAGAAGTCGTAGAGCTGCCGCAGGCCGGTCGAGTCGGTGATCCCGGTGGCGTCGTACAGCAGGGCCCCGAAGCGGGTGTCGGCGGACGCGGCGGCCACGTCGCCCCCGGCGGCCGGGCCGTCGGTGGTCAGCTCGACCCCGGCGGCGCGGAGGATCCGGCGGGCCGGCTCGGCGAGTCGGCCCCCGGTCGCGGCGCCCACCAGGGCGGGGCCGGGCAGCAGCGGGTCACCGGGGCGGTGCCGGCGCAGGCGTGGCGGGTCGGGCAGCCCGAGGCGCTTGACCAGCGCGCGACCGGCCCCCGATTGGACGAAGCTCGCGTACCTGTCGGTCATAGGCGTAGCCTACTGGCGAGTAGGGTGGGGGCAAGAGTTTCGAGGAGGCGGGATCGTGCAGAGCATCCGACGGGTCGCGGTGATCGGCGGGAACCGGATCCCCTTCGCCCGGTCCAACTCGCGGTACGCGAACGCGTCCAACGCCGACATGCTCGGCGCGGCGCTCGACGGGCTGGTCGCCCGGTTCGGCCTGGCCGGGCAGCGGCTCGGCGAGGTGGTCGCCGGGGCGGTGCTCAAGCACTCCCGGGACTTCAACCTGACCCGCGAGGTGGTCCTCGGCTCGAAGCTCGACCCGCACACCCCCGCTTACGACATCCAGCAGGCCTGCGGCACCGGGTTGGAGGCCGCGATCCTGGTCGCCAACAAGATCGCCCTCGGGCAGATCGACGCCGGTGTGGCCGGGGGTGTGGACACCACCTCGGACGCCCCGCTCGCCGTCAACGAGGACATGCGGCGCACCCTGCTCCAGCTCAACTCCGCCCGCACCCTCGGCCAGCGACTGAGGATCGCCGCGAAGCTCCGCCCGCACCAGCCCTTCAAGCCGGAGATCCCGCGTAACGCGGAGCCGCGTACCGGGCTGTCGATGGGAGAGCACGCCGCCCGCACGGCGTTGAGCTGGAGCGTGGGCCGGCAGGCCCAGGACGAGTTGGCGCTCCGCTCGCACCAGCGGCTCGCCGCCGCGTACGACCGGGGGTTCTTCGACGACCTGGTCACGCCGTACCTGGGGCTGACCCGCGACCAGAACCTCCGCCCGGACACCACCCTGGAGAAGCTCGGTGGCCTGAAGCCGGTCTTCGGCACCAGGGGCCCGGACGCCGGGCTGGCCACCATGACCGCCGGGAACTCCTCCCCGCTCACCGACGGCGCGTCCACCGTGCTGCTGGCCAGCGAGGAGTGGGCGCGCGAGCGGAGCCTGCCGGTGCTCGCCTGGTTCACCTGGTCCGAGACGGCGGCGGTGGACTTCGTGCACGGTGACGAGGGGTTGCTGATGGCCCCTGCGTACGCGGTGCCCCGGATGCTCGCCCGCGCCGGGCTGACCTTGCAGGACTTCGACTACTACGAGATCCACGAGGCGTTCGCCTCGCAGGTGCTGGCCACGCTCGCCGCCTGGGAGTCGCCGGAGTTCTGCAAGGAGCGCCTCGGCCTGGACGCGCCGCTCGGCACGGTCGACCGGGAGAGGCTCAACGTCAACGGCTCGTCGCTGGCGGCCGGGCACCCGTTCGCCGCGACCGGCGGCCGGATCGTCGCCACCCTGGCGAAACTGCTCGCCGAGCGGGGCGGTGGCCGGGGGCTGATCTCGATCTGTGCGGCCGGCGGCCAGGGCGTCACGGCGATCCTGGAGCGCTGATCCGGACCGAGCAGACTCGGACAAAAGTCATTATGCGAGCATCTTCCTCCTTTCAGGTGTGAAAGGTACAGTTGCTCACATTCACGTACAAACCTCTTGATGATGAGGGTCTCTGACCCATCGTCTTCAGGAGGTTTCCATGGCGATCGACCGTCGTCGACTACTGGCGCTACTGGCCGGCGTCGCCTTCGTCCTGCTTCCGCTGCCCGCACAGCCGGTGGGCGCGGTCACCGGGCAACCGCTCACCGCACCCGTCACACCCACACCCACACCCACACCCAGCGTCGGGCAGAGTCCAACGCCCTCGCCCTCGCCCTCGGGCACCCAGGCCGGCGGACAGCAGCCCGACTCACGCGGCGGCCAGCAGCAGGACGACCGGGCAGCCGCCTCACCGTGCCGTCCGGGTACGCCCCCGAACGCGCCGCCGACCACCGCGTACGACAACAACCAGCTCCTCGGCCCGGCCCAGGCGCTGACCGCCGACCCGGTCGGGCCGCTGCTCGGCGACTACAAGCGTTTCGGCGCGCTCACCCAGCAGGAGTTCCTCGACCAGTACACGAACGCGGCGCAGAAGGCGTACGTGTACCCGCCGGCAGGCGGGTTCGTCGTCGGTTCGGACGGCAGCCCGGTCAAGACGGCGCAGACCCTGCTCCCCGGCTACCGGCTCGACCGGTTCGGCTTCCCCGGCGGCGCCTACCTCGCACCGCTCGGCACGCCGTTCGGCTCCCGGTCGCTGCCGCCCGCCAACCTGAGCACCCCGGCGACCGCGCCCCTGGCCAACTACCACGTCTACTGCGTGCTCAAGCCGTTCACCGTCGACTCCGGGCCGGTCGCGCCCTGGTTCGCCCAGCCCGGCATGGGCACCCAGTTCAAACTGGAGCAGCGGTACCTGCCCGAGGCCGGCGGGCAGCTCAGCATCACCTGGTTGATCGAGAACGGGTACCTGGTCGAGGAGGATCTCACCGCCACGCCACGGGGACAGTGCGGGACCACGGCCGGTGTCACCATCTGTTGAGCGGTGGTGGATCGAGGACAGGAGTCGGCGGGTGGACCGGCACGAGTTGCGTAACGTCCTGCTGCACACCGGGCTCTCCCCGGAGGCCTTCGAACTGGAGGGCGTCCACGAACACGTGCCGCTCCCGCCGGACTTCTGGTTCCTGCGCCGGGCGTCCGACGGCCGGTGGGAGATCGGCCTCTACGAGCGCGGCGTCCACGACGTACGGGAGACCCACGACACCGAGGACGCCGCCTGCCGGGCCCTCCACCAGGCCCTGACCGGACGACCTGCCCCGTCCTGACCTGCGGTTCACTGGATCGTGGTGGCGAAGGGCCCCACCTGGGGTCCGGTTGCCACCACGATCCAGGCAACCCACCTCGGGCGGGACTCCGTCACCTGGGTATGACGGTAGTTACGGGTTCCGCGCGGTGAGGCGCGCGGACGAGGAGGAGTACCGGCAGTTCGTGGCCGCCCGGCTGGAGCCGCTGCGCCGGACGGCGTACCTGCTCTGCCGGGACTGGCACACCGCCGACGACCTGGTCTCGATCACCATCGGCAAGCTCTACCGGCACTGGCGACGGGTACGCGAGGCGGAGAACCTCGACGCGTACGTGCGCGGCATGCTGACCAACGCCTGGCTGGACGAGCGCCGACGGCCGTGGCGACGCGAACGCAGCGTCGACGAACTTCCCGAAGAGGTGGACCTGCACCGGGTCGAACCCGTGCTGGCCGACCGGGAGATGCTGCTCGACCTGCTCGGTCAGCTCCCCGCCCGGCGTAGGGCGGTGGTGGTCCTGCGCTTCTACTGCGACATGTCGGTGGAGGAGACCGCCGGGATCCTCGGCATCAGCAACGGCACGGTCAAGAGCCAGGCCGCACGTGGCCTCGACGCGCTGCGTGCCCTCGCCACCAATCCGTCGGGACGATCCAGTGAGGAGTGGGCATGAGCTACCGGCAGGCACTGGACGAGGCGATCGGACACTCGCCGGTCTCGACGGTCGACGTCGACCGGGTCATCTTCAGGCAGCGGCGGGCCAGGAGGCTGCGGATGTGGGGAGCCGGCGGAGCCGGAGCGGCGGCTGTCCTGGCGGTGACCCTCACGGCGGGCCTGCTGTGGGGGCCACAGCCGTCGCCCGCCCCACCGGCCATTCCGCCGTCCCCGTCGGTCCCGCCGATTCCGTCACACCCCCCGGCTCCGAGGATCACCACCGTGGCCGGCAGCGAGGCGGACTGGCAGCGCCTGGAGGCCGCCGTCGAGGCGTCCCTCAAGCGGACCGCGCCGAGCATAAAATGGCCGAACTCGACCGCCCCCGGTCTGGACCGGCCGGGTTGGCAGTCGGACGGCCGGAGTGGCTGGACCACCAAGGACCAGTTCTCGGTCAAGGGCGAGATTGCCGCCGACGGCAAGCGCGGTTACCTGCTTCTCGTGGTCAGGCGGCAGGGACTGGTGGGCTTCCACTCGTCCCGCTGCGAGCGGCAGTCGAAGATGACGATCGACTGCGTGGAGGCGGCCGGCCCGGACGGCTCGCGGATCAGGACCAGCACCATGGACATGGGAAGCCGGTCCACCCCGCCACTCACTGTGCAGATGCTGCGGGCCGACAACTCCGCGGTGACCCTGACGTTGAGTGGCCACACGTCGCCGGGACCACTCCCGCTCACCGTCGAACAACTGATCACCATCGCCACCGATCCGACACTGAACCTCGGCCCGCTGCCGCCCGGCGTCGAGGTGCCGGTGCAGACGTTGCCGCCGAGCGCCCCGGCCGACCCGGCACAGCAGGAACGGCTCGACAAGGCGGTCATCGCCGCGCTGCGCGCCCAGCTCCCCGGCGTGACGTCGAGCGCCGCCCTGGAGGAGGCGTGGACGGGCTCCGGCGGCGACAACGACCGCGACAACTACTGGGGACAGGCCCCGATCACGAACGGGAAGACCCGCCCGGCGCTCTTCTCTGTCCAGATCTGGCGCAAGTCCCCGAGCTTCGGCAGCCTCACCTGCGGCAGGCCGTCCGGGTCCTACAGTTGCCGGAAAGGCGAGGGGCCGAATGGCGAGCAGTACCGGATCGCCACCACCCTCAGTGGAAAGGGCGACACCCGTACCGGCGAGCGGTCGATCGACGTGCGCCGTAAGGACGGCTCCTGGCTCAACGTCAACCACGCCAGCGGCGGTACCGGGCCGACCTTCGCGCTGACCGAACAGCAGCAACTGGCCATCGCACTCTCCTCGACCCTCACCCTCGCACCCCGGTAGCGACGAACTCCGGTGGCGGCGGGCACCGGGTTTTCCACTCCGTCGATCATGAAGTTGTGGCGCCCGATCAGCGGCATCTACGGGTGTTTGGCAGGTGCCCTAACTCCATGATCGACGGGGGAAGGGGGGCGGGCGGTCAGGTGGGCTCTACGGGGAGCCACAGCTCGCAGGTCGCGGTGCTGAGGTCCTCGGCCCGTTCGAGCACCGCCACGATCGACGGCCCCGGCCGCAGCCGCCAACGGTTCGAGGGGAACCACTCGGTGGCGGTCGCGGCCCAGGTCTGCTGGAGCGTGCTGGGGTGCGGCCCGGAGCTACGGAAGACCGCCCACGTACCGGCCGGGACCCCGATGGCGTCCAGCCCGTCCGGTGCCGGAGTGTCGCCGGTGACCGCGACCCCGTGCAGGTAGGTCAACTCGGTTCCTTCGGCGGCGTCGGCGTCGAGGTCGTCGCTGACCTGGAGGATCCCGGCCGGCTCGGTGTTGCTCATCGCCTTCAGCCGCAGGTGCTCCTCCTGCGGGATCGAGGTGACATGGCGCTGGATGTGCGGGTTGACGCCCTCGTGGATCAGCGGGACCCGGGCGGCGTGTCCGACGAGCCGGAACGCGGGGCGGTCGACGATACGGGTGTCCATGGGAGTGCTCCCTTCGACGGTCAGGCGGAACCTGAGCTGTGGTTGTGTGCGGAGAGGGCCTCCGTCGCGGCGTACCTCGCTGGGACCGGCGCCGTGTACCGCCCGGAACGCCCGCCCGAACGCCTCGGTCGAGCCGTACCCGTGCCGGACCGCGATGGACAGCAGGTCGTCGCCGCCGCTGACCACGTCGGCCGCGGCGACCGTCATGCGGCGTCGGCGCACGTACTCGGAGAGCGGCATGCCGGCCAGCGACGAGAACATCCGGCGCAGGTGGTACTCGGTCGTGCCGAGCTTCCTGGCCAACCCGTCGAGGTCGAGCTCCTCGGTGAGGTGCTGCTCCACGTGGTCGACCAACCGGTTGAGTGCCGAGATCAAGAGGACCTCCCTTCCGGTGTCAACTCTGGGCCTCACCGTCTGCCCGGTGCCCGATCGTTGCGGTCCGATCCGATCATCCGCTGACCGTCCGGGCGACGTCGTGCGTCGACGCACGCTCGGTCGAGGGCCGGCACGAGCTGCATCACCGTCAGCGAGTGACCGGCTGAACCGGAGGCGTCCGCCGTACCGCTCCGGGTGGTGAGCCCACGACGCGCTTGAACGCCCGCGCGAACGCGGCCTCGGACCGGTAGCCGAAGCGGTTCGCCAGTTCGGCCACGGTGGCATCCTCGTCGCGGAGCGCCGTAGCGGCGAGGTGCATCCGCCAGCGGGTCACGTAGCTCATCGCCGGCTCGCCGACCAGTTCGGTGAAGCGGGCGGCGAAGGCTGAGCGCGACATCGGGACCTGGTCGGCGAGCGAGGCGACCGTCCACTCCCGGCCGGGCTCGCGGTGGACGAGGGAGATCGCGCGTCCGATCAGCGGATCCTGGAGCGCGCCGAGCCAGCCCGACCGCGCCGCCGGATCGCTCTCCAGCCAGGCCCGCAGCGCCTGTACGACGAGCACGTCGGAGAGCCGGGTGATCACGGTTTCGCCGCCGGGGCGGAGACCGTCGGCTTCCAGTTCCATCAGCCGTAGCGTGGAGCGCAGCCACTCGAGCCGGGTTGGGCTGGCCGCCGGGTCGACGGTGAGGATCTGCGGCAACAGGGCGAGCACCTTGCCGGCGGCTGGGTGGTCGAAGCGTACGGCGCCGCAGACCATGTCGACACGCTCGCCGCCGCCTCCGTGGCGGAGGATCTCGTACCGCTCGCCGAGCTGTTCCCGCTCCAGGGCGAAGATGCTCGGCGTGGCCGCGTCGGGCTCACTGCGCAGCCGGTGACCCTGGCCGTGCGGGACGAGCGCCAGCTCGCTCGCGGCGAGGCGCTGCGGTGCTGCCCCGGGCGCTTCGAGCCAGCAGCTTCCCCGCGTGATGACGTGGAACCACAGGTAGCCCTCGTACGGCGGCAGTTCGAGCCCGAACGGGGCCGTGAACTCCGACCGGCAGTAGAAGGCACCGCGCACGTCGAGGAGGTGCAGCGCCTCGCCGAGCGGGTCGGCCGCCGACGGCCAGGGGTCGGTGACCATGCCGGCCAGTATGGCAGGGAGCCAGATCCAGCGTCCCGGCTTGCTGGACGAACGAGCATGAAAGCCGGACAGGAAGTCATGGTAAGTCCCGGAAACGAACCTGATGCTGGATGAGCTGCAAGGACATTCAGAGTCAGGGAGATGCCATGATCACCGTGATGGGAGCCACCGGGAACACCGGTCGCAAGATCACCAAGCTGCTGCTCGACGCCGGCGAGGAGGTGCTCGCGCTCGGCCGCTCGCCGGAGAAGCTCGCCGAACTGGCCGCGCTGGGGGCCAGGACGGTCGCGGGCGACGTCCGCGACGCCCGTTACCTGGCGAGCACCTTCGTCGGGGCCGACGCGGTCTACACGCTCACCGCGTTCGACCCGACCCTGCCCGACTACCACGCCGACCAGGACCGGCGCGGCGAGGCGATCGTCGAGGCGCTCCGGGAGAGCGGGGTACGCCACGTGGTCGCGCTCAGCTCGATCGGCGCGGAGCTGTCGGGCGGGAACGGCTTCGTCGCCAGCCTGCACCGGCAGGAGCAGCGGCTGTCGGCGCTCGACGGCGTCGACGTCATGCTCCTGCGTCCCGGGGCCTTCTTCGAGGGTTTCCACGCGACGCTGGAGACGATCCGTCACGAGGGCGTGGTAGCCGACTCGGTCGTGCCGGACACGAAGGTGCCGATGGTCGCCACCGCCGACATCGCCAGAGCCGCCGCCGGGGCACTGCGCGAGCGGAACTGGAACGGCGTCGTCGTCCGCGAGCTGCTCGGCCCGCGAGACCTCACGTACGCCGAGGTGACGGCGGCCATCGGGGCGGCGATCGGCCGGCCGGACCTTGCGTACGTCCAGCTGCCCGACGAGGAACTGGTGGCGATCCTCACCGGGACGGCCGGGTTCTCGCCGGACTTCGTCGCGCTCTTCGTCGAGTTCAACCAGGCGCTGAGCGACGGCCGGCTGCACTCGCTGGAGGGTCGGAACGCGAGCAACACCACCCCGACCGGGTTCGAGGAGTTCGCCGTCGAACTGGCGCACGCCTACGCGGCAGAGGTGTGACGTGACGGGCCGGCGGGAGGTCGTCGACGGGGTGATAACCGCTGGTCCGTCCGCGCCGGGCGTGGTCTGCTCGACCATCGACGTAGACGGAAGGGGTGGCGGATGGAGCTGGTGCGGTTCGACGGGGCGTACGCCGGGACGGTGGCCGGGTGGGCCGCGTCGGTCGAGGAGACCCGGTGGTGGTGTTCCCGGGACGAGGTCACCCCGGAGACGGTGGCCGGCTGGGCGGCGCAGCCGGACACCGAGGCGTACGGGCTGGTGGAGGCCGGTGAGCTGGTCGCGTTCGGCGAGCTGTGGGTGGAGGAGGACGAGGCCGAGGCGGAACTGGCCCGGCTGATCGTCGCGCCGGGGCACCGGGGTCGGGGCCTGGGGCGTCGGTTCGTTTCGCTGCTGACCCGGAAGGCGCTGCGCCGGAAACCGGCGGTGTGCCTGCGGGTGCACCCCGCCAACACCCGCGCGCTGCGCTGCTATGCCGCCGTCGGGTTCCGGGCGGTGCCGCAGGAGCAGGCCGAGGAGTGGAACCGGGACCAGCCGGAGGCGTACGTCTGGCTCTGCCACGAGCCGGCAGCCTGACCACGGTCGTCACCCCGGCCGGCGATCCACACGAGGGCGGTCGGCTGCTGGCGGTAGCACGGACGGGGCAGCTCCAAAGCATCCCCGGCAGTACCCGGTCACGGTCCCGGACCCGGACGCATCGCCGCGCCCGTAGTTCAGGGAATCGGCTTGACCCTCACGGTGCGTGAGGCCGGAGGGTGGGTGCATGAGCGACTACTACGACGCTTTCGAGATGAGTCCCGTGCCCGATCCCGGCCCGGACGCGGTCGCGCCGGAACCGTTCCGGGGCATCTACGGCATGCCGGCCTTTGCGACGATCCCCACGAACGATCTGGCGGCGTCGGTGGACTTCTGGATCCGTGGACTCGGGTTCATCGAGCTGTTCCGCATTCCCGGCACGCTCGTGCACCTGCGCCGGTGGGCGTTCCAGGACGTACTCCTCGTCTCGGCGGCCAGCGCTCCGGCGCAGGCACCGGCGATGAGCGTCAGCTTCGCGTGCGTGCTCAACCAGGTCGACTCCCTCGTCGAAGCCTGTCGGGCGTTGCGCCCGAACTCGGTCGACGGCCCACGGGACACTCCCTGGAACACCCGCGACGTGGAGGTGATCACGCCCGAGAACGCGCGGATCGTCTTCACCGCGGCGAAGCCCTTCGACCCGGCGAGCCAGGAGGCGCAGAACCTTGAAGCCATCGGGATCACCCCACCGGGCGTCCGCCGTGACGACAACGAGGAGCATGCCGGACGCCACTGACGCCGACGGCCTGACCGTCGGGCAGGTCTCGGCGCGTCTGGGCGTGACGGTCCGCGCGTTGCACCACTGGGACGACATCGGTCTGGCGCGACCGTCGCTGCGTACGACCGGCGGATACCGGCTCTACACCGCTGGTGATCTGGAACGCCTGCACCGCATCGTCGTCTACCGGGAGATCGGTCTCGGCCTGGACCGGATCCAGGCCGTCCTGGACGACCCGACCGCGGACGTGACCGGCGCGTTGCGTGCGCAGCGCGCGCAGATCGCCCAACGGATCGACCGCCTCCAGCAGCTCAGCGCCGGCCTGGACCGGATGATCGCCGCCCACGAACACGGCCTGCTGCTCACCGTCGAGCAGCAGGCCGCGATCTTCGGCTCCGAGTGGAACCCGGACTGGCCCGCCCAGGCCCGCCAGCGCTACGGGGACACGACGCAGTGGCAGCAGTACGCCGAACGCTCAGCCTCCCGCAGTCCCCAGGAGTGGCAGGCCGTCGCCGAGGCCGTCACCGACCTCGACCGTGCCCTGGCGGACGCGGTGGACGCCGGTGTCACCCCGGGCAGCCCGGAGGCGGACCGACTCGTCGAGCGGCACCGTGCCGTTTTCGCGTCGTACTTCCCCCTCAGCCGGCAGATGCAGGTCTGTCTCGCCCGCATGTACGAGGCCGACCCGGCCTTCGCCGCCCACTACGACGGCATCCGCGCCGGCCTTGCCACCTGGTTCCGGCAGAGCGTCGAAGCCAGCGCACGTGCCCACGGCGTCGACCCCGACACCGCCACCTGGCAGTAGCGTCCGAGCTGAGGTGGTTGCAGGGGACCCCTGCTCATCAAAATGCGGTAGCAGGGGTCCCCTGCTACCACCCACCCCCACCCCCACCCCCACCCCTGGCCGCGTCCTCGGTGGTCTCCCGGACAGCGGCGCCGACCAGGGGCGAGGTGGCGAACGCGCGGGCGACCCGCGCGAGCTGCTCGACCTCGCGTACCTCGTCGAGGGCCGGATCGGGCGGGCCGGGCAGCTCCGGGCGGCGCGGGCGGACGTCGGCGCGCATCGCGGCCAGCGCGGCCCGCAGCTTCGCGGCCTCCACCACGGCGGCCAGGTCGTCGCCGCCAAGGCCGCCGGCCTCCGCGTGCCGGCGGGCCCGGTCCCCGACGGCTTCGCTGAGGTACGGCCGCAGCACCAGCCGGGCGTCGTAGATCTCGATGACCCGGCGGTGCAGCCGGTCGGCCGGCCGCCACCAGCGCCGGTCGTGGGCGAGGCGCACGGCCGGTACGGCGGCGCAGAGCGCGGCCCAGAGCGGGCGCAGCTGCCGGAGCAGCCGGATCCGGTGGGCGGTGCCGGGCAGGGCGGCGAGCCGGGGACCCCAGGCGGGCATGGTGAGTCCGCCGATGACCAGCAGCGCCCCGGTGCTGGCGGTGATCGGGACGAGCCGCTCCAACCTGGGCAGGTCGTCCCAGCAGATGGCGGCGACCACGTCGCGGACGCGGGCCAGGGTGTACACCAGCCCGACGGCGGCACCGACCGCCGTGGTGCGCAACCCCCGGCGCAGCCAGCCGGGGCCGACCAGCCGGGCGTACGGCCAGCAGATCCGGATGATGTCGACCAGTCCCGCCGAGAACGCGGCGAGATACATCAGCAGGTAGGCGGCGAGCTGGGGCCGGTGGGCGTAGGTGGCCACGAAGTCGGTGCTGTGGGTGTCGGTCGGGCCGACGCCACAGAACAGCACCACGAGCACCAGGACGACCACGGCGAGGGCGACCAGCCGATAGCGGCTGAGCCGGCCGGCCCGCTCGGGCGGGTTGGTCCACCAGAGCAGCAGGACCTGGATGCTGGTGGAGAAACCGACCACACAGAGGTGGGCGATGAGCGCGGCGATGTTGTCGACGCCGACAGCCCGGTCGGCGAACGCCCAGACGGCCGGCGTGGAGACGGTGAAGGTCAGTGCCAGCAGGGCGAACGTGCCGGTCACCGCGTGCCGGGCCGGGTTGCCGGTGCCGTCGCGCAGGGTGGTGGCCAGCCGTACGCCGGCCGCCGTCCAGGCGAGGACGGCCAGCCCGGGGTAGAGGAGGGCGTGCACGCCTCACGGCCCGCCGAGGGACTGCCGGATCCGGTCGACGACGGCCGCCGTCGACGGGTCCGCGTCGACCGTCGGCGTGGCCTTCCGGCGGGCGGTGTGCCGGCGGAGCAGGCCGGCGATGACCTCGGCCTCCCACTCGGCCCGTTCGTCGTAGCCGGGCACCCGGCCGAGCACCGAGGTGACCATGTCGGGGTCGAGGGTGGGCATGAGCAGACGGGTCAGGTCGCTGGCGTCGACCGGTCGGGCGGCGTGCCCGGCGAGCAGGTGGCCCAGCTCGTGGGCGACGATGTGTCGCTGGTGCAGGGGGCTGGTCTGGTTGTCGTACGCCACGTAGTGGCTCTGCGGTGTGGAGATCACGATGCCGCAGGGCGCGTCGGTGGGCAGGGGCAGGGGGAGGAGCTGGATCGGCCGGTCGAGGTGTTCGGCCACCGCGCCGCAGAGCGCCGCGCTGTCCGCCGTCGCCGGGACCCGGATACCGCTGGTGAGGCGCGTCAACCGTCGTTTGGCACGCCACCCGGTCATGACCGTCCGTCCTCCGTCGACCCGGTCTCCCGCCCGGCCAGCCCCTCCAGTTCCAGGCAGCGGTCCACCATCTGCTGGATGACCTGCTGGCTCGCCGGGGAGAGCCCCTTGTGCTGGAGGACGGTACGCAGGGAAACGTGCTGCACCTGGAGTTTGCGCAGCGCGTCCAGCGTGCGGAGGTCGGCGATGGTGTGCCGGGCCTGCTCGTCGTCGAAGAAGTAGGCCGGACTCACTCCGAAGAACTGCGCCAACGCTTCTATGTGCTCTTTGGTGGGGTTCGTCCGGCGGCCTGTGCGCAATTGCCAGATATATACGTCGGAAATGGACCCGCCGGCCGCCCGAATTGCGCCCGCCACGTCCTTGTTGCTGTGCGGGGCGTCCCGCCCGCCCGGCCGGATCGTCTCGAAGAGCAGGTTGAGCCGGTCCGCGAACGACGTGCCACCCTCGGCTGTGCTGCTCACGGCGTCACCTCCGCCATCGGGGGAAGCTGGGATTAATTGATGTTCACACGCCATTAACGTCAGTTGACGTCCTCGACGCATCCATCGTAGGCTCATCGATGTTGGCGCGTGGGCGGGACCTGGTCGCCATCTCATTCCGGTATCGCGTCCGGGGGGACAAGCGTCGATCCGGTAATGCAGAGGCCGGCATCCACGGGGGGAGATGCCGGCCTCTGCCACGCACCTTAGCGACGTGCCCCGGTCGGTGCAACGGGTGACGGGAGATCCGTGAGCGTCGTTGACCCGGCAGGCCCGCCCGGGCGTGTTCCGATCCCGTCCGGGGTGCGGCCGGACGGGGTCTGACCTGGGTGGGGCGTCGCGGTGCGCGTACCGGAGAATGGCCGGGTGACGACGATCCCGAACGTGCTCGCCAACCGTTACGCCTCACCCGAGCTGGTCGCCCTCTGGTCCCCGGAGGAGAAGATCCGCCTGGAACGGCGGCTCTGGCTCGCCGTGCTCCGGGCGCAGCGCGATCTCGGCGTGGCCGTGCCGGACGGGGTCGTCGAGGCGTACGAGCGGGTGCTGCCCGAGGTCGACCTGACCTCGATCGCGGCCCGCGAGCGGGTCACCCGGCACGACGTGAAGGCCCGGATCGAGGAGTTCAACGCGCTCGCCGGGCACGAGCACGTGCACAAGGGGATGACCTCGCGGGACCTCACCGAGAACGTCGAGCAGCTCCAGGTCCGCCGCTCGCTGGAGCTGGTCCGGGACCGGGTGGTGGCCGCACTGGCCCGGCTGGCCTGGCTCGCCCACGAGCACTCCGGCCTGGTGATGACCGGGCGGTCGCACAACGTCGCCGCGCAGGCCACCACGCTGGGCAAGCGCTTCGCGTCGGCCGCCGAGGAACTGATCATCGCGTACGAGCGGCTGGCGGACCTGATCGACTGGTACCCGCTGCGCGGGATCAAGGGTCCGGTCGGCACCGCCGCCGACCAGCTCGACCTCTTCGACGGTGACGCGGAGAAGGTCGCCGAGCTGGAGCGGCGGGTCGCCGAGCACCTCGGGTTCAGCCGGGTGCTGGACAGCGTCGGGCAGGTCTACCCGCGCTCGATCGACGTGGCGGTGCTCGCCGCGCTCTCCCAGGTGGCCGCCGCCCCGTCCTCGCTGGCCACCACGATCCGGCTGATGGTCGGCCAGGAGCTGGTCACCGAGGGCTTCAAGCCGGGTCAGGTCGGCTCCAGCGCGATGCCGCACAAGATGAACACCCGGTCCAGCGAGCGGGTCAACGGCTTCGCGGTGATCATCCGGGGTTACCTGTCGATGGTCGGCGAGCTGGCCGGCGACCAGTGGAACGAGGGGGACGTCTCCTGCTCCGTGGTGCGCCGGGTGGCCCTGCCGGACGCCTTCTTCGCCGCCGACGGGCTGTTCCAGACCTTCCTCACCGTGCTCGACGAGTTCGGGGCGTACCCGGCGGTCGTCGAGCGGGAGCTGGAGCGCTTCCTGCCGTTCCTGGCGACCACGAAGATCCTGGTGGCGGCGGTGCGCCGGGGCGTGGGCCGGGAGGTGGCGCACGAGGCGATCAAGGAGCACGCGGTCGCCGTGGCCCTGGCCATGCGGGAGCGGGGCGTCGCCGGCAACGACCTGTTCGACCGGCTCGCCGCCGATTCCCGGCTCGGTCTCACCCGGGCCGAGATCGACACCCTGGTCGCCGACCGGGGCGCCTTCGTCGGGGCTGCCGAGGCCCAGGTCGCCGCGGTCACCGCCCGGATCACGAAGATCGTCACCCAGCACCCCGAGGCCGCCGCCTACTCGCCGCCCCCCATCCTCTGATCCTCGGACGGTCAGGAGCGCGGGGTGGGGGTCTCGGCGGCGGTGGAGAGGTTCGGGGCGCTCGCCGGTTCGGCGATGCCGCCGGGAGCCTCGGCGATGCCCGCCTCCTGGGCGGTGTCCGCCGCGACGACCGGCTGGTCCGGGGGCATGGTCTCGGGCATCCGGGGTACGACGACCACCGCCGTCCCGTAGGCGCACACCTCCATCCACATCTCGCCGCAGTCCCGGCTGTCGAACCGCATCCCCAGGACGGCGTTGGCGCCGAGGCGGCGGGCCTCCTCGCCGAGCCGGGTCACCGAGTCGGTACGCCAGCGGGTGAGGTTGTCCGAGGCCATCGGGTCGTACGCGCCGCCGCGCAGGTTCTTCACGCCCTCGCGGTAGGGGTTCCGCGTCCTGGCCATCGATGACACCACTTCGCCGAGGACCTGGCGGATCTCGTAGCCGGGCAGCGTATCCGTCGTCACGACCAGCACGTCATCGATGCTGGCATCCGCCCCGGCGGGCGGTTCGCGAGCCGTGTTCACCTCGCCGCATGCTGCGAAACGGCGCGGCGCGGACGGCCGGCACGAGCCGGACCGTCCGCGCCGAGTCGGCACGTCGGGTGGAAAGGCGGTCAGCGGGGTCGCATCCCGCCGCACCCGGGGCAGGTCAGACGCCGGAGACCGAGGTGATCCAGGCCCGGTTGTACGCGACGCTGCCGTAGTTCTGGATGGTGCGGCCGTCGGCGGTCGAGGCGACGCCGACCTGGCGGCCGTTGTAGAACTGCGGGCCGCCCGAGTCGCCCCGCCACGCGTTGCCGTTGATCCGGCTGCTCCGGATCGCCTGGCCGCCGTACGCGTCGGTGGTCAGGCCGGTCACCTGCACGCTGGCGGTCTTCAACTGCGGCGAGGCGGAGCAGCCGCTGTAGCAGGTCATGCCCCAGCCGTAGATGGTGTTGGTGGAGCCGGTCGGCGGGTTGGCGGTGGCCAGCGAGACGTACGAGGTGCTCACCGGGCTCGACAGGCGCATCAGCGCGAGGTCGTAGCGGCTGTAGGTGGCGCTGACGGTGCGGGTGGTGCCGCCGGAGGCGTGGTAGACGCTGCCGATCCGGACCGACATCGTGCCGCTGACGCAGTGCCGGGCGGTCAGCACCCACTCGGCGGAGATCACGCTGCCGGAGCAGGTGAACGAGCCGTTGCTGAACACCGCGGCGGCCCACGGCGCGGAGGAGACGAGGCTTCCTCCGATGATGTACGGGGCGACCGGGGCCGGCTCGGAGGCCGCAGCGGGCGCGCTGAGGCCGATCATGCCGACGAAGGCGGCGCTGACGGCGGCGACGAGGGAGCGGATTCGCATGGCGGGGGGACTCCTTCACGGGGTTTACCGGGAACCGGGTCGGGAGAGCCGTCGACGGGGCCGGTGGATCCGCCGGACGGCCGGACTGCCATCGATATCTGTCGACGTACAGTAGGGGTTCGCCGCGCTCGCCGACAAGAGTTGCATCGATACCGCTCGCTACATATCAGGTTGCCCCGGTGCCCGCCGGAGGGCCGGCGCGACACGACCGGCGCGGCCCGCCGGGTGCTGGCCACCGCCGGTTGCGCTCGGTAATGTGGATCACTGCGCCGGCTGTCGCCGGCCGGTGCGTCCGGACCGCTATCTGCCAGGTAGGCTGGCTGCGCTCGCCCCTTTGTGGGTCGGCACCCAACTGCGTACACAGTCAGGAGTGCCCAGTGCCTCGCGTCGTCGTCGACGTCATGCTCAAGCCCGAGATTCTCGATCCGCAGGGCCAGGCCGTCGCAAACGCGCTGCCGCGGCTCGGCGTCAGTGACGTCGCCTCCGTCCGGATCGGCCGGCGTATCGAGATCGACTTTACCGGTGAACCGGACCTGGACCGCGCTCGGGAGATCGCCGACAAGCTGCTCGCGAACCCGGTCATCGAGGACTTCACCGTCCGCCTCGTCGAGGCCGACGACGCTGTGGAAGCGCGGCCGTGACCGCCCGCATCGGCGTGGTCACCTTCCCCGGTTCGCTCGACGACGGGGACGCCGCCCGGGCCGTCCGGATCGCCGGAGGTGAGCCGGTCCGTCTCTGGCACGGCGACGCCGACCTGCACGGCGTCGACGCCGTGGTGCTGCCCGGCGGCTTCTCCTACGGCGACTACCTGCGCTGCGGGGCGATCGCCCGGTTCGCCCCGGTGATGGAGACGATCGTCGACGCCGCCCGGGGCGGGCTCCCCGTCCTGGGCATCTGCAACGGCTTCCAGATCCTCTGCGAGGCGCACCTGCTGCCGGGTGCGCTCACCCGCAACCAGCACCTGCACTTCCGTAACCGGGACCAGCTCCTGCGGGTCGAGACGACCGGCACCGCCTGGACGAACACGTACCAGCCCGGCCAGGAGATCCTGATCCCGGTCAAGAACGGCGAGGGCTGCTACGTCGCCGACACCGCGACCCTGGACCGGCTGGAGGGTGAGGGCCAGGTCGTCGCCCGCTACCTCGGCGGCAACCCGAACGGGTCGCAGCGGGACATCGCCGCGATCACCAACTCCGCCGGCAACGTGGTCGGCATCATGCCGCACCCGGAGCACGCGGTGGAGGCGCTCACCGGCCCGTCCCTGGACGGGCTCGGCTTCTTCACCTCGGTCCTCAAGCACCTGGTGGGAGCGCCGGCGTGAGCCAGCCCCACCGGAACAACGGTCGGCTCAGCCACCCCCGACGCGGTGGCCACGAGCGCAACGAGGAGAGGTCATGACCACCCACCCGGACCCGGCGGCGCACCCCACCCCGGGCGCCCCGGCCGCGCCGCGTCCGGTGGCCGCCGCCCCGGCCGGCCCCGCCGGCCCGTTCGGCCGCCTCGACACCGTGCCCCGCGCCACGGACACCCCGGACGAGTTGCAGCCCTACGCCGAGCTGGGCCTGCGTGACGACGAGTACGAGCGGATCCGGCAGATCCTCGACCGTCGCCCCACCCAGTCCGAGCTGGCGATGTACTCGATCATGTGGAGCGAGCACTGCTCCTACAAGTCGAGCAAGGTGCACCTGCGCCAGTTCGGCGAGAAGGCCCCGCCGAGCGACCGGCTGCTCGCCGGCATCGGTGAGAACGCGGGCGTGGTCCAGATCTCCGACGAGCTGGCGGTGACCTTCAAGGTCGAGTCGCACAACCACCCGAGCTTCGTCGAGCCGTACCAGGGCGCGGCGACCGGCGTCGGCGGCATCGTCCGGGACATCCTCGCCATGGGCGCGCGTCCGGTCGCGGTGATGGACCCACTGCGCTTCGGCGCGGCCGACCACCCCGACACCGCCCGGGTGCTGCCCGGCGTGGTGGCCGGCGTCGGCGGGTACGGCAACTGCCTCGGCCTGCCCAACATCGGCGGCGAGGTGGTCTTCGACCCCTGCTACCAGGGCAACCCCCTGGTCAACGCGCTCTGCCTCGGCGTGCTGCCGGTCGACCGGCTCCAGAAGAAGGAGGCCGCCGGCCCCGGCAACGTCGTGGTGCTGATGGGCGCCAAGACCGGCCGGGACGGCATCGGCGGCGTGTCGGTGCTGGCCAGCGCCACCTTCGACGAGGGCAGCGAGCAGCGCCGCCCGTCGGTGCAGGTCGGTGACCCGTTCATCGAGAAGCTGCTGATCGAGGCCTGCCTGGAGCTGTACGACGCCGAACTGGTCGTCGGCATCCAGGACCTCGGCGGTGCCGGGCTCACCTGCGCGCTCACCGAGACCGCCGCGGCGGCCGGCACCGGCATGCGGGTCTGGCTGGAGCGGGTGCCGCTGCGCGAGCCCTCGATGGATCCGCACGAGATCCTCGCCAGCGAGTCCCAGGAGCGGATGCTCCTGGTGGTCGAGCCGGAGAAGCTGGAGGCGGTGCTCAAGGTCGCCGACAAGTGGGGCGTGCTCGCCACCGCCATCGGCGAGGTCACCGCGCCGACGCCGGACGGGCAGCCCGGCCGGCTCTACGTCACCTGGCGTGACCAACTCGTGGTGGACGTGCCGCCCGGTTCGCTGGTCGACGACGGGCCGGTCTACGCCCGCCCGATGCGGGAGCCGGCCGACCTGATCCTGCTCCAGGCCGACCGGGCCGAGACGCTGCCCCGCCCGGCCACGCCGGACGCGCTGCGGGACACCCTGCTCCGCATGATCGCGTCGCCGAACCTCTGCGACCGCACCTGGGTCACCGAGCAGTACGACCGGTACGTGCTGGGCAACACCGTGCTCGCCCAGCCCGAGGACTCCGGCGTGATCCGGATCGACGAGCGCACCGGGCTGGGCGTCGCCCTCTCGGTGGACGGCAACGGCCGCTACGCCCGCCTCGACCCGTACCAGGGCACCAAACTGGCGCTCGCCGAGGCGTACCGGAACGTCGCGGTCACCGGGGCCAAGCCGATCGCGGTCACCAACTGCCTGAACTTCGGCTCGCCCGAGGACCCGGGCGTGATGTGGCAGTTCGCCGAGGCGGTACGCGGCCTCGCGGACGGCTGCCTGGAGCTGGGCATCCCGGTCACCGGCGGCAACGTCAGCTTCTACAACCAGACCGGCGCGGCGGCCATCCACCCGACCCCGGTGGTCGGCGTGCTCGGCGTGCTGGACGACGTCGCCACCCGGGTGCCGATGGGCTTCGCGTCCCGGCCGGCGGGCGAGCACGACCTGATCTTCCTGCTCGGCGAGACCCGCAACGAGCTGTCCGGCTCCGAGTGGGCCTGGGTGACCCACGGTCACCTCGGCGGCGTGCCGCCCCGGGTCGACCTGGCCCGCGAGCAGGCGCTGGGCGACCTGCTGGCCGAGGCCGCCCGGGTCGGGCACCTCAGCTCGGCGCACGACCTCTCCGACGGTGGTCTCGCCCAGAGCCTGGTCGAGTCCTGCCTGCGTCGGGGCATCGGCGCGCGGATCGCCCTGCCGGAGCGCTTCGCCACCGGCTCGCTGCCGTTCGTCTACCTCTTCAGCGAGTCCGCGACGCGGGCCCTGGTCTCGGTGCCGCGCGGACACGAGAAGGCGTTCACCGCCCTCTGTGCCGAGCGCGGGGTGCCGGTGGAGGCGATCGGGGTCACCGACCCGACCGGCGGTGTGCTGGAGGTGCGCGGCCAGTTCCAGGTCGGCCTGGACGAGCTGCGGGACGCGTACACCGCGACCCTGCCGCAGCTCTTCGGTGCCGCCGAGGTGGTCGACGTGCCCGCTCCGGCGACCGGGGTGGCCGGAGCCGTCGAGGCGGTGCCGGTGGCCGGGGTGACGCCGGTCGGGGACGGGTCCGTCACCTCCGGTGCGGTCGACACGTCCGGTCCGGAAGCGGTCGCCGGCTCCGCGACGGCCGTCGAGGCCGCCTCGGCCGGTGGGACCACGCCGGCCACGGAGCGCGCCGCGACCGGAGCCGATCCGGTCGACGTCGACCCGGTGGCGACCGCCGACCAGCCGGTCGCGGACGTCGACGACCCGTCCACGGGCGAGACCCGGGACACGCCGACGGCCGACGTCGACGCAGCCGGGGAGAACACCGCGACCGACCGGCACTGAGGCCGTGTCCGCGGCGGTCCACACCCAGCCCGGTACGGGTGCCCGGTTCGACTGGGGGCTCGCCGGCGCGGCGGAACTCGGCCGGGTCTGTGCCGTCCTGGTGGTGGTGGACGTGCTCTCCTTCACCACCTCCGTGGAGGTCGCGGTCGCCCGAGGGGTGCGGGTCCACCCGTTCCCCTGGGGCGAGCAGGCCGCCGACTACGCGCTTCGGGTGGGCGCGGTGGCGGCGGTCGGACGGCGTCAGGTGACCCGGGACCACCCGTGGTCGCTCTCGCCGGCGGCGCTGCGGACCGCACCGGTCGTGCCCGACCTGGTGCTGCCGTCGCCGAACGGCTCGGCGATCTGCGCGGCGGCCAGCGCGACCGGCCTGCCGGTGGTGGCGGCCTGCCTGCGCAACGCCGACGCCGTCGGGCACTGGCTGCGCGAGCGGGGGTACGGCACCGTCGACGCGCCGATCGGGGTGGTCGCCTCGGGCGAGCGCTGGCCGGACGGCTCACTGCGTCCCTCGGTGGAGGACCAGTTGGGCGCGGCGTGTGTCCTCGACGCGCTCTCCGGGGTCCCGGGTGGGCTCTCGGTGGAGGCGGCGATGGCGCTCGCCGCGTTGGCGAGCACCCCCGACGTGCCGGCCGCCGTGCGGGGCTGTGTCTCCGGGCGGGAACTCGTCGAGCGGGGCTTCGCCGGTGACGTCGACATCGCGGTCCAGGTCGGGGTCTCGACGGTGGTGCCGGTGCTGCGCCACGGCGTCTTCTCCGCCGCCTGAGCCGCACGTACCCGGACTGCCGTGCGGCACCCGTCCCGGTGCCAAAGAGTCGGCGGCGATGTGGGAGATCCACATCGCCGCCGACGTCCGTCACGCGAACGGGGAACGAGCCCCGGGACGGGTCAGTCGTCCAGCCAGTCCAGGCGGCGGTTGCCCCGGTCCTGCTGCGGGGGCTGACCGTCCCGGCCCCGACCACCCTGGTGCTGGTCGTAGTCACCGTAGCCGCCGGCGGGTTGGCCGTAGCCGCCCTGCTGGCCGCCGTAGCCGCCCTGTTGCGGATCCTGGCCGTACCCGCCCTGCTGGTTGCCGTACCCGCCCTGCTGGTCGTAGCCGCCACGGCCGGAGCCGTAGCCACCGCCCTGCTGCGGATCCTGGCCGTAGCCGCCCTGCTGGTTGCCGTACCCGCCCTGCTGGTCGTAGCCGCCGTAGCCACCGGTCGGCTCCTGGCCCCGGCCGTAGCCGCCGCCCGGGTCCTGGCCGTAGCCCCCCTCCGGGGGTTGGTAGGTCGAGGTGGGGTACGGGTCCGCCGGCGGGGTGTACGCCTGGGTGCCCTCGGAGTAGCGGCCGGTCGGCTCGTTGTACTGGTCGCCGTAGCCACCGCCCTGCCCCGGCGGGGTGTAGCCGCCACCGGAGTTGCCGTAGTCCTGCTGGCCACCGTAGCCACCGCCCGAGGACGGCGCGCTGCCGTACGGGCTGCCGGAGGAGGGGGCGCTGCCGTAGCCGCCGCCCGACGCGGGCGCGCTGCCGTACGGGCTGCCCGACGAGGGAGCGGTCCCGTAGGGGCTGCCGGAAGCGGGCGCGTTGCTGCCGTAGCCGCCCGTGCCGTAGCCACCGGCCTGGGTCTGGCCCGGGTCGCCGTAGCCACCTCCGGCCCAGCCGCCCTGGCCGGCCGAGCCGTAGCCCTGTCCGGGCTGGGGCGGCGGCGCGCCGTACGGGTCCGGAGGGACGTCGTCGACGAGCGGCCGGTTGTGCATCATCGTGGGCGCGTCCGCGAGGGAGGCGCCACCGACCATGGTCGCGTCGGGGCCGACCCGGTTCACCACTCGGGTCGCGTCGTCCGCGCCGCCGCGGTACGACCCGCGCGCGGCCGGGACCGCCCCTGCCGCCGCGCCGCCGTCCTCGGCGTCCTCGTCGTCGGGGTTCTCCCGGCGCCTCATCCAGAGCAGCACGATGGTGCCGACGCCGATGGCCACGAAGAGGCCGCCGAGGATGATCAGCAGCCAGGAGCCGAACCCGCCGGAGTCCTCCTCGGCGGCGTTGTTCGTCGCCCCGGGAGTGGCGCCGGGCTCCTCGCTGGTCTCCTCGGTGGGTTCCTCGGTCGGTACCGGGTCCTCCGTGGCGCCCGGCGTGGGGGTGGCGGTCGCCTCGACCGGCAGGCTGAGGGAGATTCGCTGCCCGGTGACGCTCTGGCCGGCGCTGGCGTTGATCGTGACGGTCTTACGGACGTCGTTGAAGCTCGCGCCGAGGACGATCGCGCCGGGGGCGATCGGGTTCTCGGCGGAGCCGTCGAACCGCCAGTCGCCGTCCTCGTCCGTGGTCTTCGTGTACTGACGACGCTGGGCGTCCATCAGGGCCACGGTGGCGTTGGGCACCGGATCGCCGTTGGTGGCGTTGGTCACCCTGCCGGAGATCCGCCGCACGGTCTGCGCCTGCGTCGGGGACGGCTCGGCCTGCCGGGCCTGCACCGTCAGGTTGAAGTTGGCCGTGGCCGGGCCGGATTCGGCCTCCACCCGGACGGTCACCGCGCCGTTGGCGGCCCGCGCGCTGTCGCTCGCCCGGAGGGTGAGCAGGACGGACTTCTGCTGACCCGGCAGGTCGAACTCGACCTCGCTGTTGCATCCCGAGCAGCTCACGCCGGACGGCAGCCCGGTGACGCTGATCCGCGCCTCGTCGTCCTGCCCGCCGGGGTTGACCTGCACCGTGACGGTGGCGTCGCTGCCCGCCTGGAGGGTGACCGATCCGGGGGAGACGCTGACGTTGGCGGCCAGGGCGGGTGTGGCGGGGATGGCGAGCAGTGCGCCGGCAACCAGCGCTACGACCACACCGGCCCGTTGTTTCCAGGCTCGTCGGTGTGTTGACACGTCCACCGCCTTCCGGTCTGACTTCCCCGGCCCGGTGGGGGCCGGGCCCCGGGGATCATCACGGTTTGAATAACGCCGTCGGCAACTATGCCTTGTCGGGCCGGACGAGCGCGACCCAGGGCCAGCGTCGGTAACCCTACTGGCGGGTCGTATCGTCCCGTCGTGTCCTCTCCGCACATAAAGTCCGCCACGGTCACGGCGGCCCTCGTGGCGCTTGACGAAGGGCGTACGCCAGAACGGCCGGTCCTGCGGGACGCGGTCCGGACGCTGCTGGCGATCCTCGCGGAATGCGCCCCCGGCCGATCGGTGGAGGTGCGGATTCCACCTTACGGCGCGGTCCAGTGCATTCCCGGCCCGCGACACACCCGCGGCACGCCACCCAACGTGGTGGAGATGTCACCGGAGGTGTGGCTCGCGCTCGCCTCGGGGCGACTGGAATGGGGCGTGGCGATCACGGAGGGTCGCGTCCGGGTGAGTGGAACTCGGGCGGATCTTTCCGCCCATCTCCCGCTGGAGCTGGGATGATCACCATCTGTCGATGACCGATAGGAGTGGGTTCGTGACTGTCGGTATCACTATGGGCTCGCGTACACTAAGAGTCGACGTCCCGGCAGAGCGCGCGGATGCGCGTGCACGACACCCACCCCAGACAGAACAGCAACGAGGGAGCGGCAGGTGCCCCGAGGCGACGGCCGGCTGAGCCACGACCTGGACCCCCAGCGGCCCGGCCCCCAGGACGCCTGTGGCGTCTTCGGGGTCTGGGCGCCGGAGGAAGAGGTCGCCAATCTCACCTACTTCGGGTTGTACGCGTTGCAGCACCGTGGCCAGGAGGCGGCCGGCATCGCGGTGAGCGACGGGTCCAGCGTCGTGGTCTACAAGGACCTCGGCCTGGTGGCCCAGGTCTTCGACGAGCCCACCCTGGCGAGCCTGCGCGGCCACCTGGCGATCGGGCACACCCGCTACTCGACCACCGGCGGCTCGACCTGGGAGAACGCCCAGCCGACCATCCGCTCCACCAGCGCCGGCACGACGGTCGCCCTGGCCCACAACGGCAACCTGGTCAACACCGCCGACCTCAAGCGCGAGGTCGCCGAGCAGGGACTCGGATCGGACGGCTCGACCAACGACACGTCCCTGGTGACGATGCTGCTGGCCAGCTACCCCGACCTGTCCGTCGAGGCGGCGGCGTTGAAGGTGCTGCCCAAGCTGCGGGGGGCGTTCAGCTTCGTCTTCATGGACGAGACCACCCTCTACGCCGCCCGGGACCCGCACGGCGTCCGTCCGCTGGTGCTCGGCCGACTGGAGCGGGGCTGGGTGGTCGCGAGCGAGACCGCCGCCCTGGACATCGTCGGCGCGAGCGTGGTGCGCGAGGTCGAGCCGGGTGAGCTGATCGCCATCGACGCCGAGGGGCTCCGTTCCACCCGGTTCGCCGCCCCGGAGCCCAAGGGCTGCCTCTTCGAGTACGTCTACATCGCCCGCCCGGACGCCACCCTCGCCGGGCGCAACGTGCACGCCACCCGGGTGCAGATCGGCCGGCAACTGGCCAAGGAGCACCCGGTCGAGGCGGATCTGGTCATCCCGGTGCCGGAGTCCGGCACCCCGGCCGCGATCGGGTACGCGGAGGAGTCCGGCATCACGTACGGCGCGGGTCTGATGAAGAACCCGTACGTCGGGCGGACCTTCATCCAGCCCTCGCAGACGCTGCGTCAGCTCGGCATCCGACTCAAGCTGAACCCGCTGCGGGAGAACGTCCGGGGCAAGCGGCTGGTGGTGGTGGACGACTCGATCGTGCGGGGCAACACCCAGCGGGCCATCGTGCGGATGCTGCGTGAGGCGGGCGCCCTGGAGGTGCACGTGCGGATCTCCTCGCCGCCGGTGAGCTGGCCCTGCTTCTACGGCATCGACTTCGCCACCCGGGCCGAGCTGCTGGCCAACGGGCTGGACAACGAGGGCATCCGTCGTTCGATCGGCGCCGACACCCTGGGATACGTCTCACTGTCCGGGTTGATCGCGGCGACCGAGCAGCCGAAGACCCGACTCTGCCGGGCCTGCTTCGACGGGGAGTACCCGATCGAGCTGCCGGCCGGAAACCTGATCGGCAAGCACGTGCTCGAGGGTGTGGGTCGCCGGGTCACCGGTGCCACGCCGGAGGCCGCCCGGCCCGCGCCCCAGGGTGCGGAGCGCGGGGACACTCCACCACTCGTCGCCACTCCGGGCGGCGCGACCGTACACCGCCCATAGCACCATCCGGCGCGGGTCGCCGGCGGCAGTGATCGACGGGTCGACGGGACCCGCCGCGGTGTCGGCACCGCGAGGACCACAAAGGGGAGAACCGTGACGCACGTGTCCGAGCGCAACGGCGCAGCAAGCAGCAGCCCGTCCGGCACCGGTGGCGAGCGCCAGCCCTGGACGGCCGGGACGGGTCGTACCGCCCGCAAGCGGTCGGCGTCGTACGCGGAGGCGGGGGTCTCGATCGAGGCGGGTGACCGCGCGGTGGAGCTGCTCAAGTCGAAGGTGCGGCAGACCCGGCGGCCCGAGGTGCTGGGTGACCTGGGTGGTTTCGCCGGCCTGTTCCGGTTGGACACGAAGAAGTACACGAACCCGATCCTGGCGTCGTCGACGGACGGGGTGGGCACGAAGCTGGTCATCGCCCAGCAGCTCGACATCCACGACACGATCGGCATCGACCTGGTCGCGATGGTGGTCGACGACCTGGTGGCGTGCGGGGCCGAGCCGCTGTTCCTGCTCGACTACATCGCCTGCGGCGAGGTCGTGCCGGACCGGGTCGCCGAGATCGGCGCGGGCATCGCCGACGGCTGCCGGTACGCCGGTTGCGCGCTGCTCGGCGGCGAGACCGCCGAGCACCCGGGGGTGCTCCGCCCCGACGAGTACGACGTCTCCGCCACCGGGGTCGGTGTGGTCGAGGAGAGCGACATCCTCGGTCCGGAGCGGGTCGAGGCGGGCGACGTCGTGATCGCGATGCGCTCGTCCGGTCTGCACTCCAACGGTTACTCCCTGGTGCGTCACGTGCTGCTCGGTGCGGGCCGGATGCGGCTCGACGTGGTGATCGACGACTTCGGCCGGCAGCGCACCCTCGGTGAGGAGCTGCTCACCCCCACGAAGATCTACGCGCAGGACTGCCTGAAGCTGATCGCCGAGGCCGAGGTGCGGTCCATCGCCCACGTCACCGGCGGCGGCATCCCCGGCAACCTGGTGCGGATCCTGCCGGAGACCGTCGACGCGGTGGTCGACCGGGCCACCTGGAAGCCGCAGCCGATCTTCGACCTGATCCAGGCCAAGGGCCGGATCGAGGACGCGGAGATGGAGGCCACCTTCAACATGGGGGTCGGCATGTTCGCCATCGTCTCGGCCGAGGACGCCGACCGGGCGCTGGCCACCCTGGCCGGCCGGGGCGTCGACGCCTGGCAGGCCGGCGAGGTCATCGAGGGCACCGGCAACGTGCGGATGGTGGGCCAGCACACCCGAGGGTGACGGTCACCATGTGATGATCAGTCGTACACCCGATGAGGGGTTCACCCGGACAGCCATCGCCGCCTAGCCTGAAGGTTCCTCAGGTGAGCGGCGAAGGAGGGCGATGCCGGCCCGGCAGCGGACGTTCAGCGGGATGCGCGGCGTCGCCGCCGTCCCGACGTACGTCGTCATGCAGCCGACCACGCTCTGCAACCTGGACTGCCGGTACTGCTACCTCCCACTGCGGGCGGCGGACCGGCGGATGCCGGTCGCCGTCGCCGAGGCGGTGGCGGCGGCGGTCGACCCCTGGGCCGAACAGGGCCGGTTCTCGGTGGTGTGGCACGGCGGGGAGCCTCTCGCGGCCGGGCGGGAGCACCTCGCCGCGCTGATCGCGCCCTTCGGGCCGTCGGTCGAGCACCACGTCCAGACCAACGCCACGCTGATCGACGACGACTGGTGCGCGTTCTTCGCCGAACACCGGGTGCGGGTCAGCGTCAGCGTGGACGGCGGGCGGGCCCGCAACGCCGAACGGGTCACCCGGGCCGGCCGGCCGGCGTACGACCGGATCGTGCGCGGGGTGGCCACGCTGCGCCGGCACGGGCTGCCGTTCTCCGCGCTCGCGGTGGTCAGCCGGCCGGAGCCCGGGCTCGCCACCGAGCTGTACGACTACTTCCTCGAACTGGGGTGTGACGTGCTCGGGGTGAACATCGAGGAGACCGAGGGGGTGAACCTCCGGGGCAACGCGCACGACGCCGCCACGGTGACGGCCTTCTGGGCCGAGCTGGTCGCCGCCTGGCGACGCGATCCCCGGATCCACCTCCGAGAGGTGGAGTGGTCCCTGCGGTACGCCTCGGCGGTGCTGGACGGGACGGCCGACGACGTGCTGCCCCGGCGGCTGGACCCGATTCCCACGGTCGGGCACGACGGCTCCGTGACGCTGCTCTCTCCGGAGCTGGCCGGCTTCTCCGACTCCCGTTACGGAGACTTCAGCAGCGGCAACGTGCTGGACACCCCGTTGGCCGAGATCCTGTCCGACGCGGAGCGGACGTCCTGGGTGGGTGAGTTCCTCAGCGGTGTCGAGGCGTGCCGCGCCTCGTGCCCGTACTTCGGCTTCTGCGGCGGCGGGCACGCCGCCAACCGCTACTTCGAGCAGGGGCGCTTCGACGGTACGGAGACCGAGCACTGCCGCAACAGCAAGATCCGCCTACTGGAGGGAGTGTTGGAACATGCCCGAGACCACCGGTCACCGGCTGCCTGAGCCGGTCGGAGGAACGCCCAGCGACCTCGTCGCGGAGCGGGTACGCCAAGCCGAGGCGGGCCTTACCGCACTGCTGCACGAGGCCGAGACGGCACGCCGGCTCCGGGCGGAGGTCCCGGGTGGGGACGGCACCAGCGCGGTCTGCGCGTGGAACCACTTCGAGAACATCCCGACGTTCTACAACTGGAACAACCGGCCCAGGTGAGGGCACGGAAGGTCGATCGAGGGCCTGTCGGGGCACGCCGGACAGCGGGCACCGCAGGCCCTCGATCATCAGTTGGTACGCCGGACCCCGCAGGGCACATGCGTGAGCACGCGGGCCTTACCGCGTGCTCAGATGTGACCGTGGGTCAGCGGGCAGGACGGACCCAGGGATCCGAGTCGTCGTCCGGATGGTCCTCGTCATCGTCGTCGACGTACTCTTTGTAGTCGTCGTCGAAGTCGTGGTCCGACTTACGGCTGCCGCCGAGTTCTCGCTGCAAGGCGGCGAGGTCGGTGTTCGGGGAGTGGTACTTCAACTCCCGGGCCACCTTTGTCTGCTTGGCCTTAGCACGGCCGCGCCCCATGGCTCGACCCCCTCGCACAGAATTCGGGGCAGCCCGAAGGCGGGCCCCGATGACGTCAGGCATCTCTCGTGGCTCTTACGGTACATGGGGATGCCCACGTTCGGCACCTCGGGTTACCGTCGACCGGCCCTGCGCGTCGCAGTCAACCAGCCGTTACGAAGTGTACCCGGTAAGGAGTGCCCTCGGACGTGGGCGTGACGCTCGCCGGAGCGGTCCGCGCCGACCCGGAGTGTCGGGACCGATGAATGCGTCATTCCCGACATGAGTGTCGTATGCGTCTCGGAAGGGGCTTCCCGGGGGCGGACCGGGTCGTACCACCCGCCCCCGGGTCCGGACGGGATCAGGGCAGCAGGATGGTCCGGAGCCGGCCGACGTCCGCCATCCGGCGCTCGGCGAGGCGGTCCGCGGCCTCGGCCGGCGGCACCCCGTCGGCGTCGGCGAGCCGGAGGATCTCCCGGGTGGTGTCGTAGATCCGGGTGGCCCGCAGCTTGGCCCGCTCGAAGTTGAAGCCGTCGATCTCGTCGGCGACCTGGATCACCCCGCCGGCGTTCACCACGTAGTCCGGGGCGTAGAGGACGCCCCGCTCGGCGAGGAGCTTCTCGACGCCCGGGTGGGCGAGCTGGTTGTTGGCCGCGCCGGCGACGACCTTCGCCCGCAGCGCCGGCACCGTGTCGTCGTTCAGGGCGCCGCCCAGGGCGCACGGGGCGTACACGTCGATGTCGGCCGTGATCAGCGCGGTGGCGTCCGAGACCAGCTCGACCTGCGGGTAGGTCTGCCGGGCCCACTCGCACGCCCGGGGGCTGACGTCGGTGGCCACCACCCGCGCGCCGTCGTCGATCAGGTGGCCGGTGAGGTGCCGGCCGACCTTCCCCAGCCCGGCCACGCCGACGGTGCGCCCGGCGAGCGTCGGGGTGCCCCAGACGTGCTCGGCGGCGGCCCGCATGCCCTGGAAGACGCCCCAGGCGGTGAGGACGGACGAGTCGCCCGCTCCGCCGTGCTCCACGCTGCGACCGGTGACGAAGCGGGTCTCCCGGGCGATCACGTCCATGTCCGCGACGTAGGTGCCCACGTCACAGGCGGTGTAGTAGCGGCCGCGCAGCGACTCCACGAAGCGGCCGTAGGCCCGCAGCAGCGCCTCGCTCTTGAGCTTCTCCGGATCGCCCCAGATGACCGCCTTGCCCCCGCCGAGGTCGAGCCCGGCCAGTGCGTTCTTGTAGGCCATGCCGCGCGACAGGTCGAGCACGTCGGCGAGGGCCTCGGCCTCACTGGCGTACGGATAGAAGCGCGTCCCGCCGAGTGCGGGGCCCAGCGCGGTGGAGTGGATCGCGATGATCGCCCTGAGCCCGGTCTGCTTGTCCTGGCAGAAGACGACCTGTTCGTGTCCGGACGACCCCGGGTCGTCGCTGCTCGCGAATACGCCCATGACTGCTCCTGGTCTCGGTGTGTGTCCTTGTGGGACATGAACCTGGCGGTGCCCGGCGGGATGGTGCCGGCGCTGCCGAGCCTAGTACTGGATCGTCTCCGTAGCGCCTCCCGTGGTCGTCGCGGATCAGGGACGTCAGCGCGGTCGGACCAGGCTTTCGTGGGAGGATCGCGCCGTGCCGTCGCTCTTCGCTTCATATCTGCGTGTGTACGAGCCGCTGACCGCCTTCGACCGGGACCGCCAGGAGTACTGGCGGTCGTACGTGCGCCAGGGCCGGGCGGTGGCCCCGCAGGAGGGGCCGGTCCGGCAGCGGACGGCCGTGATCGAGGCGCTCGGCGCGGGCTGGACCCGTCTGCCCGACCTGCCGGACGAGGCGTACGTGCTGGAGACCGGCGAGGCGATGCTGGTCTGCCCGTGGAACCTGCGGGTCCGGGTGGCCGAGGCGGCGCTGAGCGCACGCGAGGGCGTGCCGGCGGTGCTCGCCGACGCGTTCGTCCCGCCGGTGCTGGCCGGTCAGGCGAAGGCCGTGGTGGAGGACTGGCGCAGCGGCGCCCGGGTGCTGGAGCACGGGGTGCCCCGGTTGCACGAGCAGATCTCGACCTGGGGCGTGCCGTTGCGCTGGTTCGTCCTCGTCGACCCCGAGGAGCGGGAGCTGGACGTCGCGGCGGGGCGTGGGGTGCTGCGCTACCGGACGGAGATCTCCAAGGCCCGCCGACGGTCCTCACGGGCCCTGTCGGTGCTGCGCAAGTCGGTGGGGGAGGTGCCGATCACCCAGGCGGTCGAGGAGGCGGCCCGCTGGCTGGAGGAGTTCCACCCCCGGTCGGTGGTGGAACTGGACTACGGCGGCCTGGTGGACCTGCTTCCCGAGGAGACCCTCCGGGCGGACGACTCGCCGGCCCTGGTCGCGGCGGGGCTCGCCGGGCTGGCTCGGGGCGAGGCCGAGGAGGCTTCGGCGGCGTACGACAAGCTGGTCGCCCGGTGGCGGGCGGTGCAGCTGCTGGAAAGGTGCAACTAGCCACAAAGCACTCAATGAATGCCACCAACGAGAGCTGGCTTCGTAATTGGCGCATCACGAACCGTGATCATGAGTCCGAATAAGGTAGTTTCTGGGGCATAAAAGTCGTATAAATCGGGCATGGTTCATCCGTCCGTCTAGGGACCTTCGGCCGTTCGGCCCATGTCGGACATCGGGGACTAGCCGGACCATGGGAGACGCGTCGGCCGGCGGGACCCCGGCCGATGTCTATACATGTGGAGGAGTGACCGATGGCATCGCGAACGCACGAACCAGAGCCGCTGCTCACACCGGCCGAGGTGGCGTCGATGTTCCGTGTCGACCCGAAGACCGTGACCCGGTGGGCGAAGGCGGGCAAGCTCAGTGCGATCCGCACCTTGGGCGGGCACCGTCGTTACCGCGAGTCGGAGGTACGCGCCCTGCTCCAGGGACAGATCCCCCAGCAACGCCAGGGGGACTGACCCGGCAGGCACAGAGACGTTCCGGATCAGGGGCGGCGGACGAGGGTCCGCCGCCCCTGACCATGTCCGGACCCGTTCGCCTCGGCCCGGCCCGTCGGGCGCTCAGCCCAGGGTCACCCGTACGCCCACCGTGCCCTGCTCGCCCCGGCGCAACCGGCTGCCGAGCAGGGTCAGCCGCCCCAGCAGTCGGTACTTCTGCTTCAGCAGGCCCCGGATCCGCCGGGTCTCGGCCGGTGGGCAGAGAGTCGCGTACCCCTTGACCGCCGGTCCGTGCGGACGCCCCCGGACGTCGCACGGCGCCACGGTCACCGTCGGGTCCCGCCGGATCCGCTTGACCTTGCCGGAGTCGGCGACCGTCCAGATTGCCAGGGCGTCCCCGTCGCGCACCGCCCAGACCGGGGTGGGCACCGCCCGACCGTCCCGCCGGAACGTGGTGAGCAGGACGTACTTCTCCGCCGCCAGGTCGTCGAGATCAGTCACGCCGCCACGATACGGCCGACCGGCCCGGCCGGTACGGCGGATAGCGTGCAGCCTATGAGTGGCGGACCACGACCCGGTGACGTCTTCGGCGCGATGATCAAGGACGCGTACGCGGTGGCGACCGGCACCGGGACCCGGCCGTTGGCCGGTGGACGGCTGCCGCGCCCGGTCATCGAGATCATCGAGCGGGACGACGGGTTGATCAACGGCGCACCCGCCGCGCACTACTTCGCCGGCCCGCCGTACTGGGAGCCGTACGACCGGCGCGCGGTGAGCCGGGTCCGGGGCGCCACGCTGGACGTCGGCGTCGGCGCGGGCCGGATCGCCCTGCTCCTCCAGGAGCAGGGGACCCCGGTCACCGGCCTGGACACCTCGCCCGGGGCGTTGGCGGTGTGCCGCCGACGCGGCGTCCGGGACCTGGTGCACGGCACGGTGGACGCGCACGTCGCCGACGGGCGGCGGTACGACACCTTCCTCCTGCTCGGCAACAACGTCGGGCTGCTGGAGGGGGTGGAACGGGGTCGCGTCTTCCTGGCCGCGCTGGCGGCGATGGCCCGACCGGGGGCCCAGGTGATCGCGCAGGGCACCGACCCGTACGGCACCCGGGACCCGGTGCACACCGGCTACCACGAGCGGAACCGGCGGCAGGGGCGGCTCGGCGGCCAGTTGCGGCTGCGGCTGCGGTACCGGGAACTCGGCACCGACTGGTTCGACTACCTGGTCTGCTCCGTCGAGGAACTGGCCGCCCTGGTCGACGGCACGCCCTGGCGGCTGGTCGACGTCGACGACCGCGACGCGCCGTACTACCTGGCGTTCCTCCGCCTCGCCGCCTGAGGTGGTAGCAGGGGCCCCCTGTTACTCAAAAAGCGGTAACAGGGGACCCCTGCATGTATGTCAGACCTGGACGGTCGGGGGGAGCTGGCGGGGTGGCAGGCCGCCGTCGCCGTCGACGACCTCGTCCGGAGTGCCGTCCTCGTCGATGTCGACCATGGTGATGTCGACCTTGCCGTCGTGGTCGGTGTCGAACTGGAACAGGTCGGCCCTGCCGTCGCCGTCGGTGTCGACCACCCAGACGTCGGTGCGGCCGTCGTTGTTGGTGTCCGCGCGGAGCAGTTCCACCCGCTGGTCACCCCGGGTCTCGACGGTCTCCGACGGTTGTCCGGTCGCCTCGTTCATCGATCGTCCTTCCCTTGGTTGCCGGCGGCAGTACCCGGTTTCCGCCGCCCCCACGCATGCCATCCGGATCGCGGCTGCATAGGGTCGCCACATGAACGATCGTTTCGTCGTCGTCGGAGCCGGCACCATGGGGCTCGGCATCGCGTACGTGGCGGCCGGGGCGGGGCACGCCGTCGAGCTGGTGGAGGTGGATCCGGGCCGGGCCGCCGACGCCCCGGCGCGGCTGGCGTCGCTCTGGGAACGGGCGGTCCAGCGTGGAAAACTCGGTGCCGACGAGGCGGCGGCGAACCGGGAGCGCCTGGTGGTGCGTACCTCGCTCACCGAGGTGGCTCCCGGGCCGGGGGTGCTCGTGGAGGCCGTACCGGAGCGACTGGAGCTGAAGCGGGCGGTGCTGGCCGAGGCGGCGGCGCTGCGGCCGGAGCTGCTGGGCAGCAACACCTCCAGCATCTCGATCGGCGAGCTGGCCGCCGGCCTGGCGCAGCCGGAGCGCTTCGTGGGGTTGCACTTCTTCAACCCGGTCTGGGCGATGGCGCTGCTTGAGGTCGTGGTCGGCCCGGCCACCGCGCCGGAGACCACCGACGCCGCCGTCGCGCTCGCCCGTCGGCTGGGCAAGGACCCCGTCGTGGTACGTGACATGCCCGGCTTCGCCACCTCCCGGCTCGGGGTGGCCCTCGGGCTGGAGGCGATCCGGATGGTCGCCGACGGCGTGGCCAGCCCCGCCGACATCGACAAGGCGATGGTGCTCGGCTACCGGCACCCGGTGGGGCCGCTGGAGCTGACCGACATCGTCGGACTCGACGTGCGGCTGGACATCGCCCGCACCCTCCAGGCCGCGTACGGGGACCGCTTCGCGCCGCCGCCGCTGTTGGCGGAGATGGTCGCCCAGGGGCGGCTCGGCAAGAAGTCCGGCCAGGGCTTCTACCGCTGGGTGGAGGGTAGGCGCTCATGAGCCTGCGGATCGAGGAGCGGCCGGACCGGCTGGTGGTGACCCTGGACCGGCCGGAGAAGCGCAACGCCATCGACGCGGACCTGATCGGCCAGCTGCACGAGATCTGCGCCGAACTGGAGGCCCGGCCCCGGTTGCTGCTGCTCACCGGCGGCACCGACGGCATCTTCGCCGGTGGCGCGGACATCGGCCAGCTCCGTGAGCGGGGACGGCTGGACGCGCTCGCCGCGATCAACTCGGCGGCCTTCGCCCGGATCCGGGCCCTGCCGCTGCCGACCGTGGCGGCCGTGGACGGGCCGGCGCTCGGCGGCGGCGCGGAGCTGGCGTACGCCTGTGACCTACGGGTGTGCACGGCGCGGGCGGTGTTCGGCCAGCCGGAGGTACGGCTGGGGATCCTGGCCGGCGCGGGCGCGACGCACCGGTTGCCGGCGCTGGTCGGCGAGGCGCGGGCCAAGGAGCTGCTCTTCACCGGCCGGCGGGTGGACGCCGAGGAGGCGCTGCGGATCGGGCTGGTCAACCGGGTCGTGCCGGAACCGGACGAGCTGCTGGCCTGCGCGCACGAGCTGCTCGACGAGATGGCGAAGGGCTCGGCGCTGGCGCTGCGACTGACCAAGCTGGCGGTCGACGCGCCGGCTGCGGCCCACCCGCACCTGGACCTGGTCAGTCAGGCGGTGCTCTTCGAGGACGACGAGAAGTACCGCCGGATGACCGACTTCCTGGAGCGGCGCCGACCGCGCTAGGCACGGGATGGGGGGCGTACCCGCCCCCACCCCGTCACTGCTGGATCTGGACGCCCGCCTCGTCGAGGGCGACGATCACCGCGGCCGACTCGGCGTAGCCGATGAGGAGTACGGCGTCCGCGCCGAACTCCTTGATCTCCCGGGCACCCGCGCTGAAGTCCACCGGCGGGGCGTCGGCGTCCGCCGGGGGCTCGTAGGTGAGCAGCTTGACCTTGTCGCCGCCGAGGCCGGCCCGCTCCAGCTCGGTGCGGACGTAGCCCTGGAGGCCCTCACCGTAGGAGTCCTTCCGGGCGACCAGGGCGACCTTGCGCGGTCCGTCCCGCAGGATCACGTCGGCGAGCGCCCGGCCCTGGAGGCTGTCCGGCGGAGCGGTGCGGAAGTAGAGGCCGTTGTCCTCGATCGTGGTCAGGCTGGCGTCGGTGTTCGCCGGGGAGAACATCACCAGCCCGGCGGCCACCACGTCCGGCAGGATCGCCTTCGAGACACCGGAGGCGCCCGCGCCGATGATGACCTGCACGTTCCTCTCGACGTGGGAGGCCAGGGTGGCCTTGGCGACGGCGGGGTTCGTGCCGTCGTCGCCGTCGATCCAGACCACCGGCTCGTCGAGTACGCCGCCGGCGGCGTTGATCTCCCGCACCGCCAGGGCGGCTGCGGCGGCCTGCGGCGGGTAGGCCAGCGCGAGCGCCCCGGTACGCGGCAGCAGGCCACCCAGGGTCAGCGGAGCGCCGCTGTCGGCGCGCGGCTTACGCCCCTTCGGCGGGGCCTTGGTGCTCGCCTTGGAGTCGTCACCGGCCCCGACGAACTCGGTCTTGGCGTCGTTGAGCTTCTGGTCGTCGAAGTGCAGGGTGGCGTAGCTGGCCGTGGCCGGCTCGCCGGCCTCGGTGAACCCGGCCCGGTTCAGCGAGACACCGCGGTACTCGATGTCCTGCCCGGCCCGGGCGAGCTTCAGGCAGCCGGCCGCGTCCTCGCAGCGCTGACCCTCGTTCGTCACGCCGACGATCTGCTTGGCGATGGAGGCGGGGTCGGTGGTGCCGGCGAGCTGGGCGGCGAGCGCGCTGATCATCACCGCGTCGTACGCCTCGGCGGCGTAGAGGTAGTCCCGCAGGCCCGGGTCGACCGCGCGGAGCCGGGTCTTGAAGTCCTCCGGCAGCGGGGTCATCGGGGTGGTGCCCTTCATCCCGTCGACGAGGTGGGCACGATCCTTCAGCTCCAGGGGGAACGTGTTCAGCATGTTGCCGTCGTTGCCGTAGAGCCGGACCTGCTGGCCCTCGTTCTCGGGCTCCTCGGGCTGCTCCGTCCCGCACGCGCCGGTGGTGAACAGAAGCGCCACGCAGGCCGCCAGTGTGGCGACTCGCGAGCCGCGTGATACGCGCATGATTCGTTCCCCTCAGGCGAAGGTTCGTTGCGCACATTAGCGTGCGTTCCCGATCGGCGGGACCGTGAGGCCGGATCGATGTACAGGTCGACGGGTGTGACTGCGTAAAGTCACCGCGTTGTCGACTCTGGGTGGTGATCACTTGACGCAGTCCCGTACTGTTCGCCGCGTGACCGACTCGCCCCAACAGACGCGTGACGACGCGGCGGCCGTCCTGCACTCCGCCCTCGCCGGAGACGGCGCCGCCGTGGTGGGAACCTTCGACGCCGTGGTGGACCGGGCCGGCGTGGCCGGGGCGTACGGGGTGGCCTGGTGTCTCGCCGCCACGATGGTCGGGGACGACGTGCCCGCCGGGATGGCCGCCCTCGACTTTCCCGGCATAGACCAGGCCAACTACGACACCCGCTGGGTGGCCCGCTTCCTCAGCGCGTACGCCAACCGCGACCCGGAGACCGGCGAGGCGCTCTTCGGCGCCGCCATCGCCGACGGGCTGCTCCCGGACTGTCTGCTCACCCTCGCCGGCTCGGCGGTGGCCACCCTCTATGGTCCGAAGCGCCCGTCCGCCGGTCAGTAGGCGTGGTAGGCCACCAGCGGCTCGTACTGGTAGTAGCTGTTCGAGAAGCGGACCCTGAAGTTGACCCCGTCCCGGACGTTGGTGGCGATCGTCGTCCAGTTGGAGTTGGCCGGTAGGTACGTCCAGTAGTTGCAGTTGCTGGTCTGGTCGATGAAGATCACGCAGGCCTGGGTGCTGAAGGCGCTGGCGTTGCGGACGTTGATGTCGACGCACCGGCTGCTGGTCCGGTACGGGCCGGCCTGCCCGCCCCAGCCACCGGTCTGGAAGTAGGACCGACTCGTGGTCCCGTAGCAGGTCGCCTGGCTGCCGAGGTTGGTGGCGGAGGCATCGTGCGGGCCGGCGGTGACGGCCTGGGCGGGGGTGGCGAGGGCCAGCAGCGCGACTGTCGTGGCGGTGGCCAACAGGGGAGCGACCGGAAGTTTCATGGGGTTCTCCAACCATGGACTGACCGCTGGCGGTCGATCCTTCGCGAACCGTGACGATGGTACTGATCAATGCGCTGGTCCGCTGTCCCCGCTGGCCACGCCAGGGTTCGCCGGTCGGTGTGGTACCTGTGGTGGCATGTCCGACGCCATGCTCAGCAAGGTGCGCAAGTTGCTCGCCAAGGCGGAGGATCCTGCCTGCACCGCCGCCGAGTCGGCCGCCCTGACCGCCAAGGCGACCGAACTGATCGCCCGCTACGGGGTCGACCGGGCGCTGCTCGCCGCCCGGGACCCGGCCACCGACCCGGTGGGCGACCGGGTGGTGGACGTCGTCGCCCCGTACGCCCGGGACAAGGCCGGCCTGCTCGCGGCGGTGGCGGACCCGCTGCGCTGTCGCTGCGTACGGCGGCGCGAGGGCAGCGGGTTCACCATGCACCTGTTCGGGTTCGCCAGCGACCTGGAGCGGGTGGACCTGCTCTTCACCTCCCTGCTGGTGCAGGCCGCGCACGGCCTGGCCGGCACGGCGGTGCCGTCCGGCGCGCACCCGGCCGCCTTCCGTCGTTCCTGGTTGGCCGGGTTCGCGCAGGTCGTCGGGGAACGGCTGCGGACGGCCGAGGCGTCGGCGGTGAAGGTCGCGGAGGCGGACGGCCCGTCAGTGGCACTGGTGCTCGTCGACCGGTCGGACCGGGTACGTCGGCGGCTCGACGAGGTGTATCCCCGGCTGCGTACCGCCGCACCCCGGCGGCTGGCCGGCACCGGCTACTCCGTCGGAGCGGACGCGGGTCGCCGGGCCGACCTCGGCGGACGCACGGTCGGCCGGCCGCCCCGCCAGGCGCTCGGGGACCGCTGAGTCGACGGCCGGTCAGGCCGGATGCGGGCGGCGTCGGACGGAGTGGAGGTAGCGGGTGAGCATGTCCTGCCACCCCTCGGTCATCGCCTGCCGGTAGCCCTCCGCGGCAGCGCCGTGCCGGTCGAACTTCCGGTGTTCGACGGTGACCCGGGTGCGTCCCGACCCGTCGGCCTCGACGATCACCTCGACCTCGCTGGCCCGGGACGGGTCCGGCACGGGCACCCGGTCCGGGCCGATCTGCCAGACGAAGACCAGCCGGTGGGGCGGCTCCCAGGTGAGGACCCGGCCCCAGTCGGACCGGAAGCCGTGCGGCCCGATCTCGTAGAGCATGCCGCCGGGCCGGGGCTCGATGCCGAGGTCGGTGAGGAAGTCCGGTCCCGACCAGGTGTACTCGGCGACCCACCAACTGGTCAGTTCGGTGAAGGCGGTGAACGCCTCCGCCGGGGAGGCGGGGACGAGAAGAGTGCTGCGAAGGGAGAAACGGTCGACGTCCTGATGGACGGCGTCCGGCTCAGCGATCTCCTGCCCCATAGGCCCGGACCCTACCGGCTGGCGCCGCGACGTGCAGCGACCTTCGGCAGCGGGACAGCGTGCGGTGACCTTGCGAAATCCGGATAAACAGCATCAAGAATCGTCGCGTCACGCTGTCCCGAAGGCGATCACCCCCGTCGATCACAAGTGCGTAAACCACCGCCCGGGCGGGCCTTCGCCCGTCTGTTGGGACGGGAACGCCATGGGTGTCTCCCGCCGGCGGCGTCCGGGCACGGCCCACCGCCCCGGACCATCGTCTAGTACGTTTGTACATGTATGTCAGTACCAGTTAGGGGCACCGATGGCATACCTCTTCCTCCTGGGCGCGATCTCAGCCGAGGTGATCGGCACGAGCCTGCTGAAGGCGACGCACGGTTTCACCCGGTTGTGGCCCACCCTCGGGCTGGTCACGGCCTACATCATGGCGTTCCTGCTCCTCGCCCAGGCGGTGAAGACCATCCCGGTCGGCGTCGCCTACGCGATGTGGTCCGGCCTCGGCACCGCCGCGATCGTCGCCATCGGCGCGGCCTTCCTCGGCGAGCCGCTCAGCCCCGTCAAGGTGCTCGGCGTCGGGCTGGTCGTCGCCGGTGTGGTGATCCTCAACCTCGGCGGTGCGCACTGAGCGCCGGTCAGCCCCGCCGGGCCGCCCGTGCCCGGGATCCGGAAGGCCGTCGTCGCGCGCTGACCACCGCGGTCGTCGAGGTGATCGCGGAGGTCGGGATCGGCCGCACCACCCACCGGGCGGTGGCCGCCCGTGCCGGGGTGCCCCTCGGCGCGACCACCTACTACTTCCCCACCCTGGCCGACCTGGTGGCCGCCGGGCTGGCCCGGGCCGGCGCGGAACTCGACGCCGAGCTGTGCCGGTGGGCCGACCACCTGGGCGACGGCAACGACCTGCCGGCCCGGCTCACCCACCTGGTCGGTGACTACCTCGCGGACCGGGGGCGGGCGCTCGCCGAGTTCGAGCTCTACCTCGCCGCCGCCCGGAGTCCGGAACTGCGTCCCCTCGCCCGCTCCTGGCGGGACCAGCTCCGCCGGCTTCTCGCCCCGACGGTCGGCGACCGGGCTGCCGGGGCCGTCGCCGCCTTCGTCGACGGAGTCGTGTTGCAGAGCCTCGCCACCGGTGAGCCGGTCGACCCGGTGGCCGTCGAGTCGGCGATCACCGCGCTGGTCTCGGGTCGCACCGTCAGGTGACGGCGGGGCTGCGGCGCTCGATGAGGGTGACGTCGCGCCAGATCCCGTGCTGGCGGCCGATGCGCTGGCGGGTGCCGACGGTGCGGAAACCGCAGGACGCGTGCAGGTGGAGGCTGACGGTGTTCTCCGGGAACACGCCGGACTGGATGGTCCAGATCCCGGCCCGCTCGGTGGAGGCGATCAGGGCCTGGAGCAGACCGCGTCCGACTCCGCGACCCCCGGCGTCGGGATGGACGTAGACGGAGTGCTCGACCACACCGGCGTAGACACACCGGTCGGACACCGCCGAGCAGGCGATCCAGCCCAGGACCGCGCCGGCCCGGTCGACGGCGACCCACCGGTGCTCCGGCATCCGGGTGGCGGTGAAGCTCTCCCAGGTGGGCGGCTCGGTCTCGAAGGTCGCGTTTCCGCTGGCGATGCCGAGCCGGTAGATGTCCAGGACCGCCGGACCGTGCTGGTCGTCCATCGCGGCGATGGTGATGCCCCCGGCGGTGCGCAGCGGTGGCACCGGGCTCGAACTCACGCGACGGTCCCGCTCAAGGCTGGCGAGTAGTTCGACGACCCGGGTCCTGATGTCGTCGCGGACCTGGCGGACGACGTCGAGGGGTTGGCCGGCGGGGTCGGTGAGCTTCCAGTCCTCGTAGCGTTTGCCGGGGAAGACGGGGCAGGCGTCGCCGCAGCCCATGGTGATGATGACGTCGCTGGCCTCGGCGGTGTCCCAGGTGAGCCGGGTCGGGCTCCGGTCGGTGATGTCGATGCCGACCTCCCGCATGGCCTCGACGGCGGCGGGGTTGATCCGGTCGGTGGGCGCGCTGCCGGCGGAGCGGACCTCGACGGTGTCTCCGGCGAGGTGGCGCAGCCAGGCGGCGGCCATCTGGGAGCGGCCGGCGTTGTGGACGCAGACGAACAGGACGCTGGGCTTGTCGGTCATCGGGTTGCGTCCTCTCGGGTGGGGTGGGGCACGACCACCGCTTCGGCGGCGTGCCCGGCGTGGGGGTACCAGGCGGCGAGGGCGGCTACGGCGACCAGGCCGCCGACGAGCTGGGCGGCGACGAAGCCGGGCACGGAGGTGGGGGCGATGCCGGCGAAGGTGTCGGTGAACGCGCGACCGACGGTGACGGCGGGGTTGGCGAACGAGGTCGAGGAGGTGAACCAGTACGCCGCGCCGATGTAGGCGCCGACGGCGGCCGGGGCGGCGGTGGTGCGGCCGGTGCGGGCGAGGGCGAAGACCAGCACGACCAGACCGGCGGTGGCGACAACCTCGGCCAGCCACAGGTTCCCGCCGGTCCGGTCGGTGCTCGACCAGGTGACGGCCGGTAGTCCGAACATGAGGTCCGCCAGGACCGCTCCGGCAATGGCCCCGGCGACCTGCGCGGGAACGTAGGCGGCGAGGTCCCGGGCGGTGAGGCCGGTGCCGGCGCGGCGGCCGAGCCACCAGTCGACGGCGGAGACGACCGGGTTGAAGTGGGCGCCCGACACCGGCCCGAAGGTCAGGATCAGCGCGCCCAGGGCGAGCGTGGTGGCGACCGCGTTCTCCATGAGCTGAAGTCCGGCGTCGGTCGGGGACAGCCGGGAGGCGGCGATCCCGGAGCCGACGACGGCGGCGACCAGCAGGGCGGTACCGGCGAACTCCGCGGACGCCCGCCGGGTGAGGGCGAGGTTCACGTGGCCGGTGCGGATGCGGTGGGGATGTCCAGCAGTGCGCCGAGTTGCCGGAAGGCTTCCGGGCGCACCCGGTACCAGACCCAGGTGCCGCGCCGCTCGGAGTCGACCAGGCCCGCGTCACGCAGCACCTTCAGATGGTGGGAGATGGTCGGCCCGGACAGGTCGAACGCAGGGGTCAGGTCACAGACGCAGATCTCCGGCCTGGAAGCGATCATCGACATCAACCGCAGCCGGACCGGATCGCCCAGGGCCTTGAACATCGGTGCGACGGCTGCTGCCTGGTCGGCGTCCATCGGGCGGACCGCGATCGGTGCGCAGCAGGCCACGGCGTTCAGGTCGACCACCGGCAGCACTTGTTTCGACATGCGCCTAGGTTGACAGAATTCGAAACAGCGTGCAAGGTGAGTCCTGATTCGAAAAACATCTAGGCAAGGGTGGTTGTGGTGATCGCAGCCACCCCGTCCGCCGGAAACCCCGTCAGGAGAAGAACCGTGTCCCGTGTCCAGCTCGCCCTGCGCGTGTCCGACCTCGAAGGCTCCGTCGCCTTCTACTCGAAGCTGTTCGGTGTCGAGCCGGCCAAGCGCCGCCCCGGCTACGCCAACTTCGCCGTCGAGAACCCCCCGCTGAAGCTCGTGCTCCTGGAAGGCGAGCCCGACCGGCCGACCGTGCTGGACCACCTGGGCGTCGAGGTGTTCAGCACCGACGAGGTCCACGCCGCCACCAACCGCCTCACCGAGTCCGGCCTGATCACCCTGGAGGAGAACAGCACCGAGTGCTGCTACGCCCTCCAGGACAAGGTCTGGGTGCGTGGACCCGGTGACGAACCGTGGGAGGTCTACACCGTCAAGGCCGACTCCGACCGCCTGGGGAAGGCCGTCGAGAGCGCCTGCTGCACCCCTGCCGCCGAGGAGGAGCCGGTCACTGCCGGAAACAGGGGAAACTGCTGCTGACCGCGGTGCCGCGCCCGTCCCGGGTCCGGACGGGCGGGCGCGGTGGCAGAAGCGCCAACAGCAAGATCCCCACCGACGTTTCCGCTGGTGGGGACCTCTGTAGCCCGGCGAAAGGCTATGTGGCCAGGGGCGGGGTCGAACCGCCGACCTTCCGATTTTCAGTCGGACGCTCGTACCAACTGAGCTACCTGGCCGTACCCGGGTGAGTTTACCCCCCGGACGCAGAACGCCGCGCGGTGAGACGCGGCGTCGGCGTTGGCGGTCCTGACGGGACTTGAACCCGCGACCTCCGCCTTGACAGGGCGGCGAGCACTCCAACTGCTCCACAGGACCTAGCTCTTACTGCCTCCGGCCAGGCCGGATCGTGCCCCCAACGGGATTCGAACCCGTGCTACCGCCTTGAAAGGGCGGCGTCCTGGGCCGCTAGACGATGAGGGCGGCCCCGCCATCATTGCACACTCGCAACTTCTGCGGACTTGCTCCCATCCGGCCCCGCCGGAGGCTTGCAAAGCATACGTGATGAGCCGCCGGGCAACAAAATCGGTATCGGCCCTCCCGGGATTCTGCCCAAAACCGCAGGTCAGCGTGGTTCAGCGGAGATTGGTGACGCCGTACCGCCGTTTGCTCTCGGCGATCACCCCGGCGCAGGCGGCCACCGTGGCGGCCCGATTTCCGCCTCCGTCGTGCAGCAGCACCACCGATCCGGGCCGGAGCCCGTCCCGGACCCGCGCCACGATCGTCGCGGCCGGCGGCTTCGCCCAGTCCCTCGGATCCACGTTCCAGTGCAGCGGGGTCATGCCCAGTTCCCGGGCCACCGCCACCACCTCGGGCGTCCACCGGCCGCCCGGCTGCCGGTAGAAGGGGACCTTCGCGCCGGGCACCGCCGCCCGGATCGCCCGGGTGGTGCGGTCCAGGTCGGCGTGGATCTCCGCCCGGGGCCGGTCACCCAGGTCCACGTCGTGCCGCCAACTGTGGTTGCAGAGCTGGTGCCCCTCGCGCACGATCCTGGCCACCAGCCCGGGGTGTTTACGGACGCGGGTGCCGACCACGCAGAACGTGGCGGTGACCTGGTGCCGGCGCAACTGCTCCAGCACCTTCGGCGTCCAGGCCGGGTCCGGGCCGTCGTCGAAGGTGAGCGCCACCCCCCGGGTGCCGGTGGTACGGCGCAACCCCGCCGGCAGCGGGGTACGCGTCGTCTTCGGGCCGGGCTTCGACGCGGACGGCGAAGGGCTCGGCACGCCGGACGGCGCCGGGGACTCCGGCGGCCCGGCGGTCGGCGTGGCCTCGGCGGGATGGGAGAAGACCGGGGCGGTCGGGCCGACGGAGCGGACCGCTGTGCCCTCGCCGCAACCGGTGAGAAGCAGCAGCAGGGCGGCGCCGGCCGCAGCCAGGACGCGTGGCGTCATCGTCGTCGCTCCCGAGAGGGGGTCGGGGTCACGGGCGCCCCGACGTTACGCCCCGTCCGGTGACGGTGACACCCCCCGGTCAGTCAGTGGGCGACCGGTCCAACGAGTCCCGTACCGCGAGGGCCAGCGAGACCGCCTCGGCCAGCGACACCGGCCGCACCACCCCGGCCGGCAGGGTGTCGTCCCACCAGCCGGGACCGGCGGCGAGGACCAGCAGGGGTCGGCGGGGGACCGCGAGGACCGCGGTGAGCTGGGCCGGGTCGGCGGTCGCGCGGATGTGCGACCAGAGCACCACGGCGGCCGGGGCGGTCCGGACGACAGCGGTCGTCAGCGCCGCCACGGGCACCCGCGCGCCGAGCATGCGGCAGCCGACACCGGCCTCGGCGAGCGCGGCGGCCAGCGCCTCCAGGGGCAGGGTGTGCTGTTCGTCGTCGGTGCAGGAGAGCAGGATGCGGGGCGGGCCGGCGGTCGGGTTGGCGCGGGCGACCACCGCGAACGCCTCGGTCACGCAGCGGGAGAAGAGGTGCTCGACCTCGATCATCGCGGCGGTTGCGGCGTGCCGCTCACCGATGCCGGTGAGCACCGGGCGCAGCAGCCCGTCCCAGGTGGCGACGACACCCTCGGCGACGAGCGACTCGTCGATCGTCCGGCCGACGGTGACCGGGTCCAGCCGCATGGCGGCGCGGGCCAGCCCACGGGCGGCCGGGCCGGCCCGACCGACCGGGATGGTCGTCCCGCCGCCGTCGCGGGTGGCGACGCCGTTGCGGCGCGCCGATGGTGGTGTGTCGACCGGGGACTGCCGGGCCCAGCGGGCGGCCTCGGCCGGGGTGACCCCCTCGGCGGTGAGCCGACGCATGACCTCCAGCCGGGCCAGGTCGGTCGGGGTGTAGCGGCGGTGGTGGCCGGGGACGTGCTCGCTGGGGCCGAGTCCGTAACGCTGGTGCCAGGTCCGCAGCGTGGTCACCGCGACCCCGAGCCGCCGCGCCACCGCTCCCGCGCTCAGCGCTTCATCGGTCACCCGACCGCTCCGACGCGTCGTCCGCCGGCCCGCCGGACGGAGTTCCGACCCGGGCGGGTCCGGGCCCGACCGGGCGCAGCAGGCGGTTCACCACTCCGCCGAGCCACGGCGCGTACGCGCGGGGGTCGGCGTCGAGTTCCGTCTCCAGGGCGAGCGGGTCGACCCAGCGCAGCTCGGCGACCTCGCTGGTGTCCGGCCGGAGCACGAGGTCGGCCGGGACGTCGGCGCGCAGCACGTGGTCGTACTCGAACTCGACCCGACCGGTGGCCGGGTCCTCGGCGTAGTAGACGTACACGCCGACCTCGGTCAGCTCGACCGGACCGGTGCCGAGTTCCTCACCCAGCCGCTTGTTGGCGGCCTCGGCCGGCGACTCGCCCGGCGCGGGATGGCCGCAGCAGGAGTTCGCCCAGCGCAGCGGGAAGCGGGTCTTGGCGGCGGCCCGCCGTTGCAGCAGCACCCGGCCGGACGGATCGACCAGCAGCACCGAGAAGGCCCGGTGCAGCCGACCCGGCGGCTCGTGCGCCTCGGCCACCGTGGTCCGGCCGGCGACGCTGCCGTCGTCGCGGACCAGTTCGACCAGGTGGGCCTCACGGGAGGTCACGGGAGGCGCCTTTCGGTGATGCGTGCGGCGGCGAGCTTGCCGGAGATCAGCACCATCGGCACTCCGACACCCGGCTGGGTGCCTGATCCTACAAAAACCACGTTCGCCAGTGTGCGGTGCAGGTTCGACGGACGGAACGGGCCGGTCTGGAAGAGGCTGTGCGCGGCGGCGAACGGGGTGCCGGCGGCCATGCCCTGCGCGGCCCACTCGGCGGGGGTGACGACCTCGCACAGCTCGACGCCGTCGGCGAAGCCGACGTAGCCCCGTTCCTCCAGCGTCGCCATCAGCTCGTCGGCGTACCGACCGGACAGGCCGCCGCGCCAGTCGAAGGGCGCCCGGTCGAGGTTCGGCACCGGGGCGAGCACGTAGTAGGTGTGCCGGCCGGCGGGGGCGACCGAGGGGTCGGTGCGACTCGGGTTGGTGACCAGCAGGGACGGGTCGGTCATCAGTTCGCCGCGCCGGATCACCTCGTCGAAGGTGCCCTTCCAGGACCGGCCGAAGTGGATGTTGTGGTGGGCGATCTTCGAGTACCCCTGCGTCGAGCCGACGTGCAGCACCACGCAGGACGGCGAGTAGGTCAGCCGGCGTTGGCGGGCTGCGGGGAGCAGGTCGCGGTACGCCACCGGAAGGTCCGGGTTGAGCACCACCACGTCGGCCGGGATCCGTTCGCCGTCGGTGGTGAGCACACCGGTGGCCCGGCTCCCGTTGGTCTCCACCCGCTCGACCGTGGTGCCGTACCGGATCTGGACGCCGTGCTTCTCGGCCGCTCCGGCCAGGCCCCGGGAGACGGCGTGGATGCCGCCGCGCGGGAAGTACACCCCGGCGACCGAGTCGAGGTACGCGATGACCGCGTAGATGGCCAGCGCGTCGTGCGGGGCGAGCCCGGCGTACATCGCCTGAAAGGAGAAGATCCGCTGGGTACGGGGGTCCCGGAAGAACTGGTTGATTTTGGTCTGGAGTCGGCGGAACGCCCCGCCGGCCAGCAGTTTCAGCAGGTTGCCGGTGAGCAGGTCGGTCGGCGCGTCGAGATTGCGCTCGATGAAGTCGGCCCGTTCCAGCCGCCACAGCTCGCGGGCGTAGTCGACGAAGCGGAGGTATCCGTCCGCCTCCCGGGGGCCGCAGACCTTCGAGATCTCCGCCGCCATCCGGGAGGTGTCGGTGATCACGTCGAGGGTCGAGCCGTCCGGGTAGTACGCCCGGTACGCCGGATCGAGCTGCGTCAGCTCCATCCAGTCGGTCAGCTCCTCGCCGACCGCGCCGAGCGCCTCGGCGATCAGCTCGGGCATGGTGAGCACGGTCGGGCCGGTGTCGAACTCGTACCCGTCGAGGCTGAGCCGGCCGGCCCGGCCGCCGGGCACCGGCTCGCGTTCGAGCACGGTCACCTGCCGGCCGCTGCCGGCCAGGTGCAACGCGCAGGCCAGTCCGCCCAGCCCTGCGCCGACCACCACGACCCGGTCGGTACGTCCGTCAACGGTCCGCACGCGGACCCCCTCCCTCGGAACGAAGAACCATCATGCCCACCGTCGGGTGCTGGCGTCGGCGAGCCCGGCGAGCGCGGACCGGGCCGTCCCGTCGAGGTCGGCGACATCGAGCGCGGCCAGCGCGTCGGCCACCCGCTCGGAGATCATCTGTTCCACCCGTCCGACCGCGCCGGTCGCCGCGACCACCTCGGCCAGCTCGGCGGCGGCGTCCTCGTCGAGGTCGGTGCCGATCCGGTCGAGCCGAGCGCGCTGGGCGGGGCCGGCGAGCTGCCGGGCGAGCATGAGCAGCACCGTGGGCTTGCCGCTGCGCAGGTCGTCCCCGGCCGGTTTGCCGGTGAGGTCGGGGTCGCCGTAGACGCCGAGCAGGTCGTCGCGGAGCTGGAACGCCTCGCCGATCGCGAGCCCGTACCGGGTGTACGCGGCGACCGTCGGCGCGTCCGTGCCGAGGCCGCCGAGGGTGGCCCCGTACAGCAGCGGACGCGCCACGGTGTAGCTGGCGGTCTTGTAGCGGGCGACCCGCAGCGCCCGGTCCAGTGACCAGTTCGCGGGGTCGTTCTCACCGAGCACGTCGAGATACTGCCCGGCGACCGTCTCCACCCGCATCTGGTCGTAGCAGCGCCGGGTCTCCAGCAGCCGGGCCGCCGGGAGCGCGGCGTGGGCGAGCAGGCGGTCCGCCCAGACCAGGCAGAGATCGCCGATGAGTACGGCCACCGCCTCGCCGAAGCGGTCGGGGTCGCCCCGGTGCCCGGCGGCCCGGTGGCGGGCGGCCAGTGCCCGGTGCGCGGTCGGCAGTCCCCGACGGGTGTCCGACGCGTCCATCACGTCGTCGTGGACCAGGGCGAACGTGTGCAGCAGCTCCAACGCGGAGAGTGCGGGGAGCACGGGTGGCAGCGCCGCCTCGGGCCCGGCCACGCCGCGCCAGCCCCAGTAGGCGAACGTCGGGCGGATCCGCTTGCCGCCGGCCAGCACGTGGTCACGGGCGGTCGCGGCGAAGTCGCCCATCGCCGCGTCGATTTCGGCAAGTGCGTCGATCTCGGTGGCCAGGAACGCGGAGAGGGTCTCCTCCACGGCCCGGACCAGGTCTCTCGTGCAGGCGGCGAGCACTGCGGTCACCGGATCGTCGCCTTCGGCCGGCCGGATCGTCGCACGGGTCGCGTTGTCGGCAACTGCGTCGTTGGCCATGTGGGCGAGCGTACCCTAGGGTTACGAGTTGCGTCGATTGGTGCGTCGATTTCGAGGGAGGGTCGGTGGACACGGATCTCACCGCTGCCTACGACCGGTGCCGTGAGCTGCACAGGCGTCACGGTCGCACCTACTATCTCGCCACCCGCCTGCTCCCCGCTTGGAAACGGCGGCATGTGCACGCTTTGTATGGATTCACCCGGTACGCCGACGAGATCGTCGACCGCACCGAGGAACTGCCCCCGGCCGAACGCGCCGCGCGGCTCGACGAGTGGTCCGCCCGCTTCCTCGCCGGCCTGCACGGCGGGCCGGTGGACGACCCGCTGCTGCCGGCCGTCCTGCACACCATCGCCGTCTTCGACCTGGACCGGGGCGACTTCGCGTCGTTCCTGCGCAGCATGGCGATGGACCTGACCATCACCTCGTACCGCACCTACGACGACCTGCTCGACTACATGGAGGGCTCGGCTGCCGTCATCGGCACGATGATGCTGCCGATCCTCGGCAGCGCCGAACCGGCCGCCGCCCGGGAACCGGCCCGCCAACTCGGCCTCGCCTTCCAGCTCACCAACTTCATCCGGGACGTCGCCGAGGACCTCGACCGGGGCCGCACCTACCTGCCCGACGAGGACCTCGCCAAGTTCGACGTCACCCGGGAGGACCTGCTCGCGGCGAGGGCCCGGGGCCGGGGCACCCCGAAGATCCGGGACCTGATCGAGTACGAGGTCAGCCGTGCCCAGGCCCACTACGAGGCCGCCGCACCCGGGATCGTCCTGCTCGACCCTGGTTCGCAGGCCTGCATGCGGACCGCGTACGCCCTCTACGGCGGGATCCTCGACGAGGTGGCCGGCCAGGGCTACGACGTGTTCACCCGGCGGGCGCTCGTACCGGGCCGGCAACGGCTGGCGGTGGCGACGCGGGCGCTGCTGACCCCGGCCGGCACCCCGGTCACCGTCCCCGGCCCCCGGACCGTCGCGTCCGGTTGAGGTGGTGGCCGGAGCGGTCGCCGAGGTGGTTGCAGGGGCACCTTGCAGGTGCTTTTCGAGTAACAGGGGTCCCCTGCTACCACCTCGGCGGGGCGGGGCACCGCCTCAGAGGCAGGAGTGCAGGGCGTCGACGAGCGCCTCGACCCGGTCGAACCCGGCCAGCCGCGAGGTGGTGTACGCCAGCGTGTAGCCCCGGGCCGGGTCGGCCCAGGCGCAACTGCCACCGATCCCACCCATGCCCCAGCTCCCGTCCTCCTCGTACTGCATGCCGAGGGTCCACCGGGTGTGGTCGGCCAGGAGCAGGTCCGGGCCGTCGTACTGCACCCGGGTCGCCTCGGCCACCACGTCGGCGGTGAACAGGCGTACCCCGTCGAGGGTGCCGCCGGCCAGCAGCCCGTCGTAGAACCGGGCCAGCCCGGTCGCCGTGGCGTGCAGGTTCACCGCGGGAATCTCCGCGCCGCGCCAGAGCGGACTGTTCAGCACCGCCAGGTCGAGGCAGCCGGCGGGATTGCCGAGCGCCCGCTCCCGGAGGGACCCGGGTACGCCCAGCGTGGTCACCGGCCAGTCCGGGACCCCGTACGACAGGTCGGCGCAGCGCCGCTGGTCGGCCTGCTCCAGCCCGAAGGCGAGGTCCAGTCGCCACGGCCCGGCGATCTCCTCGGCGAGGAACCGGCCGACCGTCCGGCCGTCCACCCGGCGGACCAGCTCGCCGACGAGGTGCCCGTACGTCAGCGCGTGCTCGCCCGCGACGGTGCCCGGCTCCCACTCCGGCTCGGCGGCGGCGAGGTCCCCGGTGAGCAGTGCCCAGTCGCCCAGCGCGGCGGCCGGCCGGGGCACCGGGAAGACCGGCAGGCCGGCGGTGTGGGCGAGCACCTGCCGGACGGTGGCCGGGGCGCGGAACCCCGGCCAGTGCCGGACCACCGCGTCGTCCAGGTCGAGCCGACCCCGGTCGACCAGGAGCAGCAGGCAGAGGGCGGCCACCGGCTTGCCGACGGAGTACACGTTGACCAGGGTGTCCGGCCGCCACGCCCCGCGCGTCCGGGCCGTTGACGGCAGCGATCCCGAGCCGCCACCGGCGCGGAGCGGTTCGTCCGTGGGGAGCGGGCCGGCCGCGCCGGCCGGTCGGGTCGAGCCACCGACCAGGTCGACCACCGGCTGACCGTCGTACCGGACGGCCAGCGCCGCGCCGGTCTCCCGGCCCGAGGCGAACAGGTCGTGGAAGCAGTCGTGGACCGCCGCGAAGCGTGCGCGCATCGGGCCACGGTAGGGGGTGCCGCCCCGGTTCCGCGTCGGATTACCGCGCCGGGACCGACCCGGCGCTCAGCCGGACCCGGGCAACGCGTCGAGCGCCTCCCGACAGGCTCCCGCGAGCGCGCGGGTCACGGCGTCCGCGTCACCGGGCGCGCACCGTCCGGCGATCCGCCGGCTCATCGTGTCGAGGTACGGGGCGAGCGCGCCGGCCGGGGTGGACCGGACGACCTCGGAGGCCGGTACGACCACGTTGACGGTGAGCCGTCGCCGGGCGGCGGAATACCGGAGGTGGTGCACCCCGCCGTGGCCCTCGGCGCTCGTGACCGTGCCGCCCAACGTGAGGTGGACGTCGACCTCGTCGAGCCCGTCGACCTCGACCCGTGCGAACGCCGCCTTCAGCGCCCGCCGCAGCGTGACGGTCGTCGCCAGGGAGTGCTCCGGACCGCCGAGGCGGCAGGTGAGAACCAGTCGCACGGTCTGTCGTCCCCGGCCGTCAGTCGGCGTCGGTGTCCGGCGTGGACAGGTCGAGTGCGCCGACGGTCTGCCCGCCGCTGAGTTCCCCGGTCGGCCGGAACCCGAGCCGCAGGTAGAACCGCTCCGGTCCGTCGTCCCCCGGCTCCCAGGTCGTGTAGATCCGCCGCTCACCGCGTCGCCACGCCTCGTCGGCGACCGCCCGGACGGCGAACCGTCCGTACCCGCGTCCCTGCCGGTCGGCCGCGACGTTCAGCCGCCACAGTCCGGACCGCAGGTCGTCCGGGGCCTCCTCGCGCCAGGGGATCCGGAAGAAGCCCATCAGGAAGCCCACCAGCTCGTCGCCGTCGTAGATCAGCCGGGGCCAGGCGATGTCGGGCCACGCGTACGCCTCGGCCAGCGACCGGGCGACCGGCTCGACCAGGTGCTCCTGGTCCGGGCGTACCCGCAGGTCGCAGGCCGCGTCGACGTTGCCGGGCGTGATCTTCTCAAGGCGCGGCTCGGGTGCGGGTGGCATGGGCGGACCCTACCGGCCACCCACGACGGGCTCGACCTGGTTGTCGCGGCCGGGCCACCCCCGGAGACCGGGACCGCCCGGGTACGGGCCCGGCCGCCCTCCCGGTGCTCCGGCCGGGTGGGTGGGGGATGCTGTCGGGATGACGGAGCCGCAGCAGGTGGACGTGGTCGTGGTCGGGCTCGGGGTGGGCGGCGAGGAGGTGGCCGGGCGACTGGCCGAGGCGGGTCTCGACGTGGTCGGCGTCGAGCGGGGACTGGTCGGCGGCGAGTGCCCGTACTGGGGCTGCATCCCGAGCAAGATGATGATCCGGGCGGCGAACGCGCTGGCCGAGGCGCGACGGGTCGACGGGCTCGCCGGCTCCGCCGAGGTCCGGCCGGACTGGGCCCCGGTGGCCCGCCGGATCCGCGAGGAGGCGACCGCGAACTGGGACGACACCGCCGCCGTCGAACGGTTCACCGGCAAGGGCGGCCGCTTCGTCCGGGGCACCGGCCGGTTGGCCGGGCCGGGGCGGGTGGCCGTCGGCGACCAGGTCTTCCAGGCCCGGTACGGGATCGTCGTGGGGGTCGGCACCCGGCCGTCGGTGCCGCCGGTCGACGGGTTGGCCGGGACGCCCTACTGGACCAACCGCGAGGCGATCGAGGTGGCCACGTTGCCGGCGTCGCTGCTCGTGCTCGGGGGTGGGGCGATCGGGCTGGAGCTGGCCCAGGTGTTCGCCCGGTTCGGGGTACGGGTGACGGTGGTCGAGGCGTCCGACCGGGTGCTCGCCGTCGAGGAACCGGAGGCGTCCGAGGTGGCGGCCGCCGCCCTGCGCGCCGACGGGGTGGAGATCCACACCGGTGTCCGGGTGGAGCGGGTCGACCACGACGAGGCGGCCGGGTTCACCCTGCGGGCCGGTGACGGCGCCCGGTTCACCGCCGAGCGGCTGCTGGTGGTGACCGGCCGTCGGGCCCACCTGGAGGAACTGGGGTTGGACGCCGTCGGCATCGACGCCGGGCAGCGCTACCTGCCGGTCGACGACCGGATGCGGGCCGGCGACGGGATCTGGGCGGTCGGTGACGTCACCGGCGAGGGGGCGTTCACCCACATCGCGATGTACCAGGCGGAGATCGTCGTCCGCGACCTGCTCGATCACGTCGGTCGGCGGCGGGGCGGGCCGGACGCCAGTGGCACCGCCAGTTCGATCGGTGGCGCGGTCGGTGCGGCCGGAGCGCACGGCGACGGCTCCGGCCCGGACACGGCCGGCACGGTGCCCCGGGCGGACTACCGGGCGCTGCCCCGGGTCACCTTCACCGATCCCGAGGTGGGGGCGGTCGGGTTGACCGAACGTCAGGCCCGGGACCGGGGGATCAACGTCCAGGTCGGCTTCGCGCCGCTCTCCTCGTCGACCCGGGGCTGGATCCACCAGGTCGGCGACGAGGGGTTCATCAAGCTCGTCGCGGACGCCGACCGGGGGGTGCTGGTCGGCGCGACGTCGGTCGGCCCGGCCGGTGGGGAGGTGCTGTCCGGGCTGGTGGTGGCGGTGCACGCGGCGGTTCCGGTGGGCCGGCTCCGACACATGATCTACGCGTATCCGACCTTCCACCGTGCCATCCGGACCGCCCTGGACGACCTCGGCTGACGGCTGGCCGAGCCGGTGCTCAGTGGGCCGGGACGCCGTGCCGGCCCGCCCCACCGCCGAAGCGGGCGATGCCGTCGGCCGCCTCGGTGAGGGAGTCGACGCCGTAGGCCAGCTCGACGGCCATCGCCTCGGCCTCCGGGCGACCCGCGCCGGCCCGTACCGCGGCCCGGTCGTTGCGCAGGCAGCGCTGCGGCGCGCGGGCGATCTCGGCGGCCAGCCGCTCGGCCTCCGCGCGGGCCGTGCCGGGCGCGACCAACCGGTTGACCAGACCCATCGCGTACGCCTCCTCGGCCGGTACCGGTCGGCCGGTGAGGATCAGGTCCAACGCCCGGCTCTCGCCGATCAGCCGGGGCAGGCGCACCGTCCCGCCGTCGACCAGCGGCACCCCCCACCGCCGGCAGAAGACCCCGAGCACCGCGTCGGACTCGGCGACCCGCAGGTCACACCAGAGGGCCAGCTCCAGGCCGCCGGCCACGGCGTACCCGGAGACCGCGGCGACGACCGGCTTGGTCAGCGACATCCGGGTCGGACCCATCGGGCCGTCCCCCTCGGGCTCCACGCGGTTCCCGCTCGGCGTACCGATGGACTTGAGGTCGGCACCGGCGCAGAAGGTGCCGCCCGCTCCCCAGAGCACGGCCACGGCGGCGGTCGGGTCGGCGTCGAAGGCGCGGAACGCGTCGGCGAGCGCCCGGGCGGTCGGGCCGTCGACGGCGTTGCGGACCGCCGGCCGGTCCAGGATCACCGTGGTCACCGGTCCGTCGCGCTCGACCCGCACACCCATCGGACCAGGATGCCCGGCTCCTGCCGGGCCGCGCCAGACCCCCGGTCAGGCCCGGCCGGCGCGGACCAGCGTGGCACCGAGCGCGGCACCGACCACGCAGGCCACCCCGAGGAACTGCGGCCAGGTCAGCAGCTCGCCGAGCAGGACCAGCCCGACCAGCGCGCCGATCGCCGGTTCGAGGCTCAACAGCACCGCGAAGACCCGGGCCGGCATCCGGCGCAGCGCGGACATCTCCGCCGAGTACGGCAGCACCGACGACAACAGCGCGACACCGAGGCCGAGCAGCAGGATCCACGGGTCGAGCAGCGCGGTGCCGCTCCCCGCGACGCCGAACGGCAGCACGGCGAGTGCGCCGACGGCCATGCCCAGGGCCAGCCCCCGGCTGCCGGGGATCCGCTTGCTGACCGCCCCGCCGAACACCACGTAGCCGGCCCAGCCGACGGCCGTGGCGACGCAGAAGAACAGCCCGAGGCCGTCCACCGACGCCCCGCCCAGGCCACTGATCAGCAGGACGCCGCCGCCGGCCAGCACCGCCCAGCCGGCGTCGAGCAGCCGACGGCTGCCGGCCAGCCCCACCAGCAGCGGCCCGGCGAAGCCGATGGTCACCGCCACGCCCAGCGGCACCCGGTGCAGCGCGGCGTAGAAGCTGAGGTTCATCAACGCGAGCATCAGGCCGAAGCCGACCACCAGGCCACCGGTACGCCAGCCCAGCCGCAGCCCGGGACGGGCGATCGCGAGCAGGATCAGCGCGGCGAAGCCGAGCCGCAGCGTGGTGGTGCCCCCCGGGCTGGTGGTGCCGAACAACTGCTTGGCCACGGCCGCGCCGAGCTGGGTGGAGAACATCCCGAGCAGCATCAGCACCGGCGGCGGTACGGCGTCGGGACGACCGACCGTGCCGACGAGCCGGGCGACGGTGGAGGCGGGAACCGGCTGTGAACGGAGGGCGTGCGCGTACATGGGGTGCAGCATGCCGTCCGACCCCTGCGGAGGGCGACCGGAATCCCGTCCGCCGGTTACCATGCTGGCGGCACGACACAGTGAGGTGCCCCGCGCGAGCGGGGAGAATCGGGAAGCCGGTGCGAATCCGGCACGGGCCCGCCGCGGTGACCGGGGAGCCACCGTCCACGCGCGAACAGCGCAGCCACTGGTCCGCGAGGGCTGGGAAGGCGGACGGCACGGCGTCGATCCGGGAGTCCGAAGACCGGCCTCGCGTCACGCGCCCACCCCTGCCCGGGTGGGCCGAGCGCAGCGGGAGCCTGCCCATGGACCTGTACGACGTCATCCACCGCCGCCGGGACGTACGCGCCCAGTTCACCGGGGAACCGGTGCCCGACGAGGCGCTGCACCGGGTGCTCACCGCGGCGCACGCCGCCCCGAGCGTCGGGTACTCCCAGCCCTGGGACTTCGTCGTGGTGCGGGACGCCGACACGCGCCGCCGGTTCCACGAGCACGTCCGCACCGAGCGGGACGTCTTCGCCGCCACTCTGGCGGGCGAGGCGGCCGAACGGTTCGCCCGGATCAAGATCGATGGCGTGTTGGAGTCGACCCTGTCGATCGTCGTCACCCACGACCAGTCGCGGGGTGGGCCGGCGGTGCTCGGCCGGCACGCCATCGCCGACACCGGCCTCTACTCGACCTGCCTGGCCATCCAGAACCTCTGGCTCGCCGCCACGGCCGAGGGACTCGGCGTCGGCTGGGTCTCCTTCTACCGCGAACCCTGGCTGGCCGACCTGCTCGGCATCCCCGCCGGCATCCGGCCGGTCGCCTGGCTCTGCCTCGGCCCGGTCACCCACTTCGAGACCGTGCCGGACCTGGCCCGGCACGGCTGGCGGCAGGCCCGCCCGCTCGCCGAGGCGATCCACGACGACCGGTGGACACCGCGCGACTGAACCCGTCGACGGGCTGCCCGGTCACGCCGGGCGGCGGCGAAATGGTCACCGCCGCCCGGTTTGCGGGCTCCCGGACCGGGAAGTCGGTACGGGTGCGAGCACTACTGATGAGGATCGAGCAGGCCGCCGGCCTGGACCGGGTCGGCGACCGCCTCCAGCGGGCGGTCCAGAGCACCCTCCGACCGCAGCGCGTCCGTGACCTGCTGCACGGCGTCTGGCTGGGGCATCCGCTGCATCCGGCGCTGGTGCAGGTGCCGGTCGGCGCGTGGATCAGCGCCGCCGTCCTCGACGCGATGCCGGGCCAGCGGCGGGCGGCGACCGCACTGGTGGCCGTCGGTACGGCCAGCGCACTGCCGGCCGCCGTGACCGGGCTCAACGACTGGGCGGCCCTGAACCGGGAGCAGCGCCGGGTGGGGCTGGTGCACGCCGCCTCGAACACCGTCGGCCTGGCCTGCTACGCCGGGTCGCTCGCCGCCCGGCTGAGCGGGCGGCACAACCTCGGGCGGACGCTGGCGTACCTCGGACTCGGCGCGGCGAGCGCCGGGGCGTACCTCGGCGGGCACCTGGCGTACAAGCAGGGGGCGCAGGTCAACCAGAGCGTCTCCGAGGCGCACCTGATCGGTGACGGCTGGCACCCGCTCGACGACCTGTCCGCCCTGCCGGACCGGGAACTGGTCACCCGCGAGATCGACGACGTCTCGGTGATCGTCTACCGGCACGGCGACGACGTCACCGTGATGCTGGAACGCTGCCCCCACCAGAGCGGGCCGCTCGGTCAGGGCGAGGTGCAGGAGATCGACGGTCACCCGTGCGTCGTCTGCCCCTGGCACGGCAGCGCCTTCCAGTTGAACAGCGGCGGCAAGGTCGTCCACGGGCCGGCCGCCAACGACCAGCAGGTGCTCGCCACCCGGGTCGTCGACGGCGTCCTCCAGACCCGCCTGGCCTGACCCGCACCGGTGCATGCCCGACGTCGGCGCGGGCCACTCACCGTCAGGATCCGCCTCTACCCGTACGCTGGCGTACTCAGCGTGACCGCGAACCGCCGGCACCGGTCGACGAGCGAGCGTTTCGCAAGCGACGACCTAGTCACGCCGATGGCGACCGCTGCCCAGGGGGGCGCGGGTGCCCGCCGACGACGCCGGCCGGCGGCGCAGGCCGAGCACCGCGCCGATCTGCGCGCCGACGATGCTCGCCACGGCCACCACGGCGGAGACCGCCAACGGCCGGTTGACCCGGTCCTCCTGACCCGGGCGGGCCGCCCCGACGGTCATCGGCGGGGCCTCCTCCTGCGGCCACTCGGTGGTCGGCGGCTCCGGCGTGACCTGGCGCGGACCCTGGTCGGGTGCCTGCTGGGGAGCCTGGTCCGGCACCTCGTCGGGGACAGGGGAGGCCGGCGGCGGAGCCGGGCGCGGGGACGGCTTGCGCATCAGCCCACCGGTGGCGTGCGGCCGGGCACCGCCGTCCTCGGCCTGGTGGGGCAGCCTGATCAACTGTCCCGGGTGGATCCGGTCCGGATCGCCGAGCTTGTTCAGCTTGACCAGCACCCGGTAGCTCTGGAAGTCCTCCAGGTAGCGCTCGGCGACCTCGCCCAGGTAGTCGCCCTTGGCCACCCGGTACACCTGGGTCTGGTCGGTGGTCGCGGTCCGCTCCACCGCGCCGACCACCGGGGCCACGCCCCGGGCGACCGGGGCGACGGTGGTGGGCGGCGACGCCGTGGCCGGCCCGGTCGCCGACACGGCGTACGTGGTGGTGGGAGCCGACATCCCGTACGTGGCGGTCGCCGCGGTCGCCGCCGGGCTGGCCGCGATGATCAGGGCGACCGACCCGACCAGCGCTGCCGCCGCGCGCTGCTGGTTGCGCATGCCGGGCAGCTTCGGCGTCGGCCGGCGCAGCACCTGGGCGAGCATCTCCACCAGGACGGAGAACGCGAAGGTCGCCCATCCGAACCAGCCGAGAACCGCCAGGGCCCGGAGGAAGAGCTGCCCGTCGTCCCGACTGGTCAGGGCCGTGCCGACGGTGTCCAGCGTGGGCACCTCGGCCGGCAGCGGATTGCCGGCGAGGGCGACGAGGGCGACGGGCCCCCCGACCAGTACCGCGCCGAGCACGACGAGCGCGCCGAAGCCGGTGAGGACCTGACCGGTCCGCCGGGCGGAACGGGATGCGGCCATGGCGGCCTTCCTCTCTACGGTCCGGTGATGGCGCGTGCGGTCGCCTCGCCGGAGACGGTCACGGAGTCGGTGAGGTCGAACAAGCCGAGCAGGTACCTGTCGTAGGTGATGGTCAGTCGGACGGTGATCTGCTTTTCGCCGTCCACCACCGGGAAGCTCACGGTGTGGTCGGTGACGCCGGCAGCCGCCAGGTAGTGCCGGACGGCGGCGGTGGCGGCCACCTCGTCGATCTCCTTCTTGCCGCCGTTGATCGCCTGTGCCCGGTCGATGGCCTGGCCGCCGGTCCGGGCCGCCTCGGCGGCGAGGTTGTCGGCCCGGTGCATGGTGCGCAGCTGCCCGGTGCCGTCGAAGGCCAGCCCGATGATCATGAGTAAGCCGACCATGCTCACCGCGAGGAAGAGGCTCACCCGGCCCTCGTCCCCCCGGAAGCCCCGCCCACGGCCGGACCCGGGCTGCGGCGACCGTCGGCCGCTCGCCCCGGGGGCCGGGAACCGTCGGCGGCTCACCCCCGGCTCCGGTAGCTGTCCAGCGGCGAGGTGAAGCGCGCCGACACCAGCCGGCCGGCCGGCATCCCGGGCACGCTCGACAGGTGGATGTCGGCGAACGACACCGTGCAGCTCACCTGCACCGAGACCGCCGCCGGTTGCCCCGGGGCAGCCGCGTACGCCCGCTCGAAGCTGGTCGGGGCACCGCCCACCGATCCGGTGAAGCTGAACGACGGCGGTCCGACGCAGTTGAGCCCCTGCCAGTCGAGCTGCTTGCCGGCGGCGGCGACGGCGGCGTCCCGACCCGTGCCGGCGTCCCGGGAGATCGAGGCGGCGCGTGCCGCGTCGTGCGCGGCGGCCTGGATCGCCTCCGCTCCCACCGCGGTACGTCCGGCGACCCCGGCCAGCACCATCAGCGCGATGAAGGCGGGCGCGAGCACGGCCACCTCCACCGACACCGAACCCCGCTCGGTGCCCGGCCGGCTCACGGGGTGCCCGCCGTGGTCCAGCGCTCCACCGTGCCGTGGGCGGTCTGCGACACGGTCAGGCTCATCCCGGGTACGAGCGACAGCGGCTTGCCGGTCACCGTGCAGGTGACCTCGGTGGCTCCGGTGACACAGCTCGACTTCGCGCCGGCCAGCCAGTCCCCGGCGGCGGCCAGGAAGGCGTCGGCCCGCTCGGCTCCCGCACCCGCCGGAGCCTGGTGGACGCGTTGCGCGTTCACTCCGCTCTGCGCGGCGTGCAGCGCGGTGCCCCGGGCCAGGAACCAGGCGGCGAACTGGATCGAGCCAAAGAGGAGCAGCAGGATCGCCGGCATGACCACGGCCAGTTCGACCGGGTTGGCCCCCCGGTCGGCCCCGCCGGACGTCAACCGGCGTCGGACGGCGGCGACCGCCCGACGACCGGTGACACCGAGCCCTCGAATCACTGTGCGCCTGGACCCTGGATGGCGTCCATCCATTCTTTGGCCTTGTCGGAGACGAGCCCGGTGACGACGAGAGCGGCGGCCACCAGGCCGAAGATGATCACTGCGGTGGGGACCGGGCTGTCGCCGCGCTCGCTGTCGCGGCGCAACTCGGCCAGGCGTGTGCTGACCGCGACGTGCAGGTAGGTGAAGAAGGCCATCACGTTCTCCTTTGAGGGGTGTCAGAGGCGGGCGACGAACGGGTAGGCGACGAAGCCGAGCAGCACGAACACCAGCAGCGAACCGGGAATGTCGAGCCGACTGGTGATGCCTTCGGCCTGGGCCAGGTTGTCGGTGCGGATCTGGTCGCGCAGCGCGTCGGCGCGGCTGCGCAGGGTCTCGTGCACCTGCGCGCCCTCGCTGCCGGAGGAGCGCATGATCGCGCCGACGTCCCCCAGCTCCGGGATGCCGATCTTCTCGGCCAGGTCGCGCAGTTCGTCCCAGGGCGAGTGCATCTGCATCTGGGCGATCCGCAGCGCCTCGCGAATCCGGTCGAAGACCCAGCCGTCACAGACCTCCGCCGCCCGCTCCAATGACTGCACCGGCCCGTGCGCGGCGGAGAGTTGCAGAGCGACCAGGTCGAGATAGGCGCAGACGGCCTGGCGGAACTCCGACCGCGCCTTGTCGGCTTTCTCCAGCACCGCCCGGTGAGCCAGCAGCGCGGAGAGGAACGCCATGCCCAGGCTGCCCAGCACCGGCACGACGAACGGCAGCCGCACCCCGATCATCGACAGCCCGAAGGTCAGCAGGGCCGGCGAGGCCAGCCCGATCAGTGCGGAGAGCAGCACCGAGAGGGCGTACTGCTCGGGGGTCTGGCCGATCAGCGCGAGCTGCTTGTGTGGCGGGCGTAGCCAGCGGGCCGCCCCGGTCAGCCACTCCGGGTTCCGCGCGGCGGACGCGGTCGCTGCCCGGGCGGCGGTCGGCGGCTGGTGCAGCCGGCGCAGCGCCGGACCCAGCGCCGGGGTGGCCGGCAGCATCTCCCGGACCACCAGGAACACCCCCAAACCGACCGCCGCGCCGCCGACGACAGCGAGGGTGAGATGCCAGTTGAGGATCATGCGAGCGCGTCCTCCGGATCGGGGGCGGGCAGGAAGCGCGCCGGACGCGGAGGCTGGCTCATCGACCGCACCCAGGCCAGCAGGGCGATGAAGGCGGCGCCGAGCACCACCATCACGACCTGGCCGGTCGGGGTGCCGTACGGGCGGATGTAGTCGGTGTTCAGCAACCCGTACGCGAGGGTGGCCAGGGTCATTCCGGTGAGGAAGCGGACCGCGAACCGGGGCTGGGTGCGTTTCGCCTCGATCTCCCGGCGGGTCGCCACCTCGGCCGCCGCCGCCCCGGCGATCGCCCCGAGCACGTCGCCGAGGCGCTCGCCCCGGTCGGTGAGGTGCAGGATCAACGCCGCCACCACCTGGTCGGCGACCGGGTCGCCGATGTCGTCGGCGAACGCGAGCAGCGCGGGACGGGCCAGCCAGCCGGCCTGGAGCCGGGCGGCGAGCAGGCGTACCTCCTCCTCGATCTCCGGCGGCGCGGTGGCGATGGTGCCGACGATGGCCTGCTGGAGACCCTGACCGGTGGCGGAAATGTCCTTGAGCCGGCGGGTCCACTCGCCGACCGCCTCGATCCGGGCGATGGCCCGCTGCTCGGCCTGGCCGACCGAGAAGAGCCACGGCGCACCGGGCACCGCCACCGCGACCAGCAGCCCGACCACGGGCAGCCCGGTCAGCAGGAACGCCAGCGCGCCGGCCACCGCCGCCCCCACCAGCAGGGTCTGGTGACGCCGCTGGTCCCGCCGGCTGCTGCCGGAGCCGAGCCAGAGCCGGCGCAGGCCCGTTCCGCCGCCAGGTCCGGGGCCCGGCGGGCGCGTGGTGCCGACCAGGGCGACCACCGCCAGCACCAGCCCGGCCACGCAGGCCGCCCCGGAGACCATGGCGATCAGTTCGATGTTGACGATCACCGGCTCACCCCCGGCCGCGTCCGGTGTCCGACCGGTCCGGCCACGGGGATCACCGCCGACCCAACCGGGTCTGCACGGGCCGTCGCCACGCACCGGTGCCCGCCTCGATGTACGGGCTGAGCAGGCGGGCGTCGTAGCCGACCCGGAGGAGCTGCTGACGGATCCGCTCGGGCAGGTGCTTCGGCACCGCCCGACCGTCCGGTCCGGGGCCGAAGACCTCGGTGGTGGTGATCCGGTTGCCCTCGCCGGCCCCGATCACCTCCTCCACGTGCGAGACGAAGCGGTGCTTGCGCCCGCCGATCGCGGTCTCGTCCTCGACGTTGACGTAGACGATCAGGTCCAGCGCGTTGCCGGCCATCCGACGGGCCTGGTCGACGGTCATCTCCCGGCCGTGCGAGAGCGCCAGCTCGATGATCCGCTCGGTCACCCCGGCCGGCGTGCGGGCGTGGATGGTGCACATCGACCCACGGCTGGTGGTCATCGCCTGGAGCATCGGCACGATCTCCCGGGAACGCACCTCCCCGACGACGATCCGCAGCACACCCATCCGGAGCGAGACCGGGATCAGGTCGGCGATCGTCACCTCACCGGCCGGACGCCCGTCCAGGCCGCGCTCGCCGTGCCCCTCCCGGGCCTCGAAGCTCATCACCGCCCGGTGGCGGAGCTGGCGGCGGGCCGGCAACAGCTCCCGGCTCTCCTCCAGCAGCACGAACGGCTCGTCCGGCGGGATCTCGTCCATCAGCGCCCGGACCACTGTGGTCTTCCCCGCCCCGGCCAACCCGGCGACCATGATGTTCAGCCCGGCGCGCATGGCCGCGCGGAGAAAGTCCCGGAGCAGGACGTCGACCATCTCGTCGAGGTCGGCGCGGAAGCCGGCGACGTCGTCCAGGCTCACGTCGAGCGTGTTGTGCTTCCGGATCACCGCGTACGGTCGGCTGCTGACCAGGTAGACGGCGGCGAGCCGGCTCCCGTCGGGCAGTTGCAGGTCCAGGGTGGGCTTGGCGGTGGAGAGCGACCGCTCGGTCGCTCCGGCCCGGCGGGCGGCGGCCTGGAGGATCTCCACCAGCTCGTCGTCGCTGTCGGCGATCGGGTCGGCCCAGTCCACGCCGCCGCCGCGCCGGGTGATGCGCACCTGGTCGCAGCCGAGGATGTGCACCTCCTCGATCGTCTGGTCGACCAGCAGGGACTGGAGCCGGCCGAGTCCGACCAGCTCGGCGGTCACCTGGTGGAACAACTGCCGTTCCTCGTCGGCCGGCATCGGCGTGCCGGCCCGGCGCACCGCGTCGGCGTACTCGGCCACCACGTCGACGGCGATCCGGGCCCGCTCGACGTCCTCCTCGTCGACGGTGAAGTCCCGGCCGCGCTGCCAGAGGGTGAGGCGTTCGCTCAGCTCGCGGCGTAGCTCCCGGACGACGGTGAAGTCGACCCGGGGGCGCGGCGGCGGGCTCGGTGCGGGAGCCGGTGCCAGGGCCACCCCGCCGGGGTGGCGGCCGTTCGGCCCGGCCGGGTGCCCGTTCGGCGTGGACGGGTGGGAGTGCCCGTTCGACGCGGGCGGATGCGGATGCCCGTTCGGGCCGGTCGGGTGACGGTGTCCGTTCGCGGGGGCCAGTGGCGGGGTGACCGACGTGGCCGAAGCGGTGCGTGGGTCGTGCTGGACCGGTTCAAACCGCATGGGGCACCCCCTGGCCGGTGGGCCAGCCCAGGCGGGCCCGCCGCCGGTCCAGCAGCGTGCCGACCGCCACCTCCAGCGCGCCGGCCGCGCGCATCAGCGGCCGTCCGGCGCGGACGTTGCCGCCGAGTCCGAGCACCTGGGCGGTACGTGGGTCGTCCGGCAGCCGGCCGATCACCGGCAGACCGAGCGCCTTGCTGATCTCACTGTTGCCGTGGCCGTCGCCGACCACCAGCAGGCGCAGCGAGCCGGGGGCCACCCGGTGCTCGGTGAAGTCCCGCCCGATGGCGCGGACGAGCGACCGGGTCGCGGAGATGCCGGGCAGGGTGGCCCGGGTGACCACCAGCACCACCGCGGCGGTGCGCAGCATCGGCCAGGGCGGGCCGACCACGGCCAGCCGACCGCAGTCGACGAGCACGTCGTACCCGGGGGTGCCGTTCTCCAGCGTGCCGAAGAAGTCCGCGAACCGCTGCCAGAGCGGGGTGACGCTGCCGGCCTGGACCGGGTCGACCACGCCGGGCAGGAGCAGCCGTTCCCGTTTCGGCGCGTCCAGGTCGACCAGCTGCGACCAGAACATCGCCTCCAGGCTGCCGTCGCGCAGTTCCCCGACGGCCAGCTCGCCGAGCCCCCGGGGGCCGTCGAGCAGGCCCCCCAGGTAACCGGCGAGCACCGACCCGCCGGCCGGGTCGCACTCGGCCAGCACCAGCCGGCGGTGCCAGCTCAGCGTGCAGGCCAGCGCCGAGGTGGTCACCCCGGGCGAGCCCTTCGCCGAGACCAGCGCGATGATCGCCATGCTCAGACCGACCCGGTCAGCACGAGGGCGATCCGTTGTTCGGCGGCGAGCGCCACCACCGCCGGCACGTCCCGGACGGACACCGCCAAATAGACCACGACGGTGCTGGTCTCCGGGCTGTCGCTGTCGATGACGGTCGCGGTGAACCGGGTGGCCGAGGTGGTGGTCCGGCCGTCGTTGGTCTTCGTCGGCGTGCTGACCAGCAGCACCTTGTCGCCGGGACGCAGCGTGCGGGCCGGCACCTCGCTGGGCTTCAGGCCGAGCGCGAGCTGCTGCTGGTCGGGGCCGAGCAGCGGCTTGTCGGTGAGCTGCGCCTGGGTGACCAGGGTGCCCGGGGTGAGGGTGACCGCCGCCCGCTTGCCGATCACGTCGTCGATCTCGGCTGCTGCCACCGGCTTCAGGCCCTGACCACCGGCCACCTGCACGGACATCAGGTCGTCCGCGCTGAGCACGGTGCCCACCGCGACCGGGCGGGCGACGGCGAGGTACGTGCCGGTGGCCCGGACCGAGGTGACCGCGAAGGCCGCGCCGAGGCCGCCCAACGCGATCAGGAGCACCGCCAGACCGAGCAGGCCGGGCCGCATCCGTCGTTGCCGGACCACCTTGGGCGGGGCGACCGGGGCGTCCACCGGCCCCGGCCCGTTGCGCGTCGCCAGGCTCACCGGGTCACCACCTGAAGCTCGTTGATTTGGATCTGTGCGGAGTCGCTGGTCCGGGTCACCGGGATGGTGCCGCTCTCGTTGCCGCCCTCCCACTCCACGACCCAGTGGTTGGTGACGCTGATCCGGTACGTGCCGGCCTTCCGGTACCCGTTGTCGTAGCCGCAGTCGGGCGACTTCTGTCCGGCGAACGGACCGGTGGTCGAGTAGGGGGTGCCCGGAACCTTGCAGGTGACCGTCTCGCCGTCGCCCATGTTCCAGACGGCCTGGTTCACCTTGGCCGTGATCCGCACCGTCAGCCCGCGCTCCGAGGCGGAGGCAGAGATCTCACCGAAGTAGTTCGGGCCGGGGCTGGCCCACAGCCAGACCGGGAGTCCGACCAGGCCAGGACCCTGGCTCTTGCGCGGGGCCACCCAGATGTGCGGCTTGAGCAGGTCGATCGAGGCGAGCGCCCGGAACGCCAACTCCTCCGGATCCGGCGGCGCACCGAACCCGGGCGGCGGAGCGTCCAGCTCGACTTCTTGTGCGGAGCCCAGGCCACCGCCGGGATTGATGCAGGTGCGGGTGTACCACTGCTTGCCCGGGGAAGCCGGCCGTTGGGGCTCGGAGAGCTTGTAGTAGCAGCCATCGCTGTTGTTGAACCAGCCGGCTTCCTCGTCGTAGCAGTCGACGGGCTTGCCGTTCCACTGGCACTTGGCCGGGCCGCCGCCGTCGCCGTCCCCGCCGCCCGGACCACCCGGGGTGCCCGGATTCCCCGGGGCGCCCGGCTCGTCGTCCCAGACGCTGCAGTCGGTCTGTCCCACCGGGCACTCGGCCCCTGGGTCGGCGACGGCGGGCGTGGGCGCGGTGATCGTGAGGGCAAGCCCGGTGAGGGTGGCGACCAGGGCGGCGACCAGCCGGCGAGCCGTCCCGGCCGGCGCGCTCGCTCCGGTCCGGGTGCCCCTCCGGCGCGGCGTGGTTGCCGTCCGGGTCAGCACGGCTGGTCCTCGTGGGCGACCCCGGCGTTGATCAGCCAGCGCCCGTCCGGGTAGCGGGTCGCGGTGGCCGTGGCGAGGTGGCGTCCCGCCCCGGTGCCGGGGACGACCTTGCGGGTCTTCGCGTAGACCAGCTTGTAGTCCGTCGCGTCGAGACAGTCCTGGATCTCCACGGTGGCCGGGACGGTGTCCAGGCTCACCACGGTGACGGTCGGGTCGGAAACGAGCTTTCCGGTACGCATCGCACCGTGCTCCTTTGCCTCGCGAATTACCAGCCGCACCCTGGTCAGAAGTGGATCTGCCAGGTATTTGGCCAGGTCGGGATGATGTGGATCACTGCGTGCGCTGGCTGCCCGGGAAGCGGTCAGATATCCGGCGTACGCCGCGAGAGCCGCCTTTCCGGCCGCCTCCTCCTCCGCTTTCCGGTTCTCGGAAGTGGCGGGCTCGTGTTCCGCCGTGACCCGGCCGGGCGGCGCGGGATCCGTGCCGCAGGCGGTGCCGGTGCCGACCAGCAGGAGCATGACGAGGCAGGCCGTCCAGCGCCGGGGGTGCCGTGCTCGCAACGCCGCCCTCCTCGATGCGGAGCCCGTCCGGCCGGTTTCCGGGTATGCGGCAGCGCGTCCGGATGCCCCGGTCCGGATCATTCGATCTTCCATCTGCATTTACTCTTACGGATATGTGCCGATTTTTCTGTCGGGTTTCTGCCCGATCATCGGTCGACGTGTTCCGTCGACGGTTGCGTCCCACCCAAGGGGCGAGCATAGGCTGACGAAAGCCGATGCAACAGAGGCAATTGGATTGAATACTCTCCGTGATTGAGGGTGGTGGGATGCAGCGGCGTCGCCGTCGTCGTCGGGGTGTGCCGCCCGGCTCGTGTCGCCGTTCGGTGGCACGGGGGCGGCCGCCCGGACGCTCCACCACGGATTCCGGTACGGGACAACGGATCCGCTCGTCGCGGCGCTCGCCCTGCGCCCCGGCGAGGGGCGGGGCCTGTCGGGCGGCTGGTTCGGGTGTCGACCGGTGCGCCGGTCGGTGGCGGCTCTCGGAGGTGTCGCTCCGCCGATGACGAAACTACTTTGCGTATCCGCCGCTCCGGCCCGCACCTGGAGATCCACATGACGCTGACCCGGCCACCGGTCACCCGTTCGGCCTGGGTGCGCCTCGCCGCCGCCCTCGCCGTCACCCCACCGCTACGGCTGGCCGCGCTGCGGCACGCCGTACCGCCGGAGACGCCGTGCCGGAGCGGCTGCGCCGCCTGCGGCACCCCGATCGGCCTGGACCGGCCGGTGCCGGCACTCACCCCGGCGGCCCGCTGCCCACACTGCCGGGCCCGGGTCGGACCGCCGCCCGGCAGCGTCGAGGCGGCCGTGCTCGCCGCGCTGGTGCTGCTCGGGACGCTGGACCTGCCCCTCTTCGCCCTGCTCGCGACCGGCTGGTGGTTGGCCTGGGCGGTGCCGCTGGCCCTGGTGGACGTGGCGGTGCACCGGCTGCCCGACCGGCTGACCTGGCCGGCCGCCGCCGGCACCTGGCTGCTGCTCGGGGCCGCCGCGCTGACCAACGCGGGGCCGGGCCCCTGGATCCGGGCCACCGTCTGCGGCCTGTCCCTGGCCGCCGGCTTCGCCACCACCACGGTGCTGCTCGGGCGGCGCGGCTTCGGCCTGGGGGACGCCAAGCTGGCGCTCGGTGCCGGCGCGCTCCTCGGCTGGTTCGGCTGGACCGCGCCGGTGCTCGGGCTGGTGCTGGCCTTCCTGCTCTCCGCGCTGGTCGCCGGGATCCTGCTGGCCGCCCGGCGGGTGCGCTGGACCAGTCACCTCCCGTTCGGGCCGTTCCTGATCCTCGGCACCGCCCTCACCCTGGCGCTGCTCGGCTGAGGCACTCCGGCCCGCGAACAGCGGCCGGTTCTACCGGGCTCCGGTGGGGGTGCGGGTCTGCGCCGGCGGGCCGGTGCGGCGGCGGTCCAGCAGGTGGGCGACCGGTCCGGTCAGCGTCATCAGCAGCACGGTGCCGACCAGCGCGCCGAGCAGCACCCCGGCGACCACGTCGTGCGGGTAGTGCACCCCGACGAAGGTGCGGGAGAACGCGGCCAGCAGGGCCAGCGGGACGGCCAGCAGCCCCAGCCGGGGGCCGAGGACCAGGGTCGTGGCGGCCAACGCCCCGGCGATCGTGGAGTGGTTGCTCGGAAAGGACCAGTCCCCGGTCGGGGGGCAGTGCCCGGCCACGATGGTCAGCTCGGCCACAGCCCGGCACGGTCGTTCCTGGTCGACGAGAGTCTTGATCCATTCGCTGAGGCCGTAGGCGAGGACCACCGCCACCGGGGCGACCAGCGCCGCCGCCCGGTCGCGGGACGTCCCGCCGAACCGCCGCCAGGCCGCCAGCAGGAACAGCAGGCCGAGCAGGACGACCGAACCCTCGGTGAAGTGCGCGGAGAACCACTGCACCGGCTCCGGGGTGCGGTCGGCGAACTCGACGATGTCCCGGTACCACTCCACGCTGACCTGCGGCACGTCCTGTGGCAGGTCGACCATCCATGACGTCATCAACTGCTCATACCTCCTCCAGCCCGGATGGACTGTAGAAATGGGCGGAGTCCGGCACAGTGTGCGAAGGTGGGATCTGATCCCTGACTTTCGTCTCAGCGCGCGCACAGGCGAGCGTGCTGGGATGATGGCGAGTGCACCTGAGTACGGGGAGGCCGTGTGCCCGACACGACCGTCAGCGAGCAGCCGGCCGACCGCCGCGCCGAGGACGACGACTGGCGGATCCGACGGACCGAGGCAGACGCCGACCGCCTCGGCGAGACCGAGTCGATCTTCGCGCTGAGCAACGGCTGGCTGGGCTGGCGCGGCAACCTCGACGAGGGCGAGCCGTACGGCATGCCGGGCAGCTACCTCAACGGCTTCCACGAGCGGCGGGAACTCAGCTACCCCGAGGACGGGTACGCCTTCCCCCAGCTCAGCGACACCGTGATCAGCGCGCCGAACGCCGCGTTGATCCGCCTCTGGGTCGACGGCGAGCCGCTGGACGTGCGCACCGGCACGCTGCACCACCACGAACGGGTGCTCGACCTGCGGGCCGGTCTGGTCGAGCGGCACACCGAGTGGACCTCGCCCGGCGGACACCGGGTCCGCGTGCGCAGCACCCGGCTGGTGTCGCTCGCCCACCACCCCGTCGCCGCCGTGCGCTGGGAGGTGGAGGCGCTCGACGGGCCGGTCGACGTACGGGTCTGCTCCGACCTGGTCGCCAACCAGCGCGTCCCGGAACGCTCCGACGACCCCCGCGCCGCCACCGTCCTGGACGAGCCACTGGTCGCCGAGTACCGCCGGTCCGACGGGCCGGACGGCGTGCTGGTGCACCGCACCGGCCGCAGTGGGCAGCGGGTGGCCGTCGCCGTGGCGCACCTCGTCGAGGCCCCCGACACCACCGCCACCGACACCGGGTGCCAGGGCGACCGGTTCCGGCTCGCCCTCGACGGTCCGCTCCGCCCCGGGCAGCGGCTCCGACTGACCAAGTTCGCGGCGTACGAGTGCACCCGTACCGACGTCGTCGACCACCCGGCGGAGGCGGCGGACCGGCCGGCGGGCGACCCCGGGGGAACCGGGGCGGAGAGCCCGACGGACCTGGCCGCGCGGGCGGTGGAGGCCGCCGCCGAGGCCCGGTCGGTCGGCTGGGACGCCCTCGTCGTCGAGCAGCGGACCTGGCTCGACGCGGCCTGGACCACCGCCGACGTGGTGCTCGACGGCGACCCGGAACTCCAGCAGGCCACCCGCTTCGCCCTGTTCCACCTGATCCAGGCGGGGCGGGCCGAGGGCGACCGGACCATTCCCGCCAAGGGCCTCACCGGCAACGGCTACGACGGGCACGTGCTCTGGGACACCGAGGGGTACGTCCTGCCGGTGCTCACCTACGTCGCCCCGGCCATGGCCCGGTCGGCGCTGCGCTGGCGGCACGCCCACCTGCCCGAGGCGCGGGAACGCGCGGCCGAGCTACGGCTGCCCGGCGCGAGTTTCCCGTGGCGGACCATCGGCGGCCGGGAGTGCTCCGGCTACTGGCCGGCGGGCACGGCCGGGCTGCACGTCAACGCCGACGTCGCCGACGCGGTGCTGCGTTACGTCGCGGCCACCGGCGACGAGGGTTTCCTGGTCGACGCCGGACTGGAGATGCTGGTGGAGACCGCCCGGCTCTGGCACGGCTTCGGGCACTGGTCCGACACCGGCTCCTACCACCTGCGCGGGGTGACCGGCCCGGACGAGTACACCGCCCTGGTCGACGACAACGTCTTCACCAACCTGATGGCCCGGCGGAACCTGCGGGGCGCCGCCGACGCCGCCGAGGCCCACCCGGAGGTCGCCGCCCGGTTCGGCGTGGACGCCGCCGAGGTGGCCGCCTGGCGGGCCGCCGCCGACGCGATGCACCTGCCGTACGACCCGAAGCGTGGGGTGCACCAGCAGTCGGCCGGGTTCACCGACCTCCCCGAGTGGGACTTCGACGGCACCGACGGGGACGACTACCCGTTGCTGCTGCACTTCCCGTACCTGGAGCTGTACCGCAAACAGGTGGTCAAGCAGGCCGACCTTGTGCTGGCCATGCTGCGCAGCCCGGGGGACTTCACCGCCGACGAGAAGGCCCGCACCTTCGCGTACTACGAGGCGCGCACCGTCCGCGACTCGTCGCTCTCCTCGCCCGGCCAGGCGGTGCTGGCCGCCGAGGTCGGCCACCTGGACCTGGCGTACGACCACTTCGCCGAGTCGGTGCTCCAGGACCTGGAGGACCTCGGCGACAAGACCTCCGACGGGCTGCACCTCGCCGCGCTGGCCGGGGCGTGGATCGCCCTGGTGCAGGGGTTCGGTGGGCTGCGCGACGACCGGGGCGAACTCTCCTTCGTGCCCCGACTGCCCCGGCGGCTCACCCGGCTCGCGTTCAGCCTGCTCTGGCACGGGCAACGGCTGCGGGTGACCATCACCGGTGAGGAGGTCCGCTACGACCTTCCCGGTGCCGGACCGGACGTGGGACTCGACCTCTGGCACGACGGTGAACGCGTCCGGGTGACCGGCGGCGCCTCCTGCGTCCGCCCCCTGCCCACCCCGCCCGACCCGGGCCCGGAGCCGCCCACGCCCCCCGGTCGCCGTCCGACCCGCCGCGCCACGGCCTGAGCCGAACCGACGGCGTCAGGTGGTTGCAGGGGACCCTTCCTACCGCTTTTTGCCGAGCAGGGGTCCCCTGCAACCACCCGTGGTGCCCCGGCCGCGCCAGCCGAGCGTCTACGCGTACGGCCTGGTCGCGTAGGCGGCTCGCAGGGCGGCCAGTCCGGTGTCCTTCGGGATCAGCGTGCCCCAGCTCGAGTTGAAGTAGTTCGTCCGGGTGATCCGGGGGCCGCCCTCCCGGTTGAGCCGTCGGATCGCCTCCGGCACGGTGGCGATCCAGGCCGCCTGGTCCGGGAACTCCGCCTTCCGGACACCCCATTCGGCGATCAGCACCGGCCGGGAGAGCGCCACCGGCCCGAGGTCGGTGACCGCCCAGTCCTTCGTACGACGGAACCGGGCCAGCGCGGTGTGTGCGGGGTCGGTGGCGTAGACGTTCCACTGGAGGAAGTCCAGCCGGGTCATCAGCGACTCCGGGTGGGTCCGCCGGAAGCAGGAGCGGTCGAAGCCGCCGGCCCCGACGGAGAAGGTGGTGCCGGCCGGTAGCGACCGGGCCCGGAACCAGTCGACGACGTAGGACATCGCCGTCACCGCGCGGGCGTCCGACTCGGCCCAGTTGTACGCGGTGCCGGCTTCGGTGGTGCCGAACTCGTGGTCGGTGTCCAGCTCCGAGGCGAGCTGGATGTTCACCGGGAACCCCATGGTCCGGTACTGGGACAGGGCCCGGGCGAGGAGCCCGTCGCAGTGCCCGGCGAGAACCTGGCTGTACCCGTACGCCCTCGGCCAGGTGGTGCCGGGGCGCTGCTGGATCGTCATCGACGGGGCCGGGACCGTGTAGGTGACCCCGTCGACCGTGAAGGTCTGCGTGCCGGTGTTGGGGTTGCCGTAGTGCTTCAGCTCCAGCACCATGTTGACCCGCACCCCGGAACGGCCGAGGGTGAGCAGCCAGTCCTTCTGCCAGCCGGGGAAGGTGTACCCGTCGGCGAAGCTGCGGTACTGCGTCAGCGACCGGAAGCCGCCGCCGGCGAAGTCGGCCGTCGGGTCGGCGTTGCCGGCGAGGTAGTAGCCGCCCAGCACGGTGGTGACCTGGTAGTCCGCGGTGGCGGTCGCGGTCTGGCCGGCGGCGTCCCGGACCCGCACGGTGATCCGGGGCATCAGGCCACCGCCTGGAACACGGCGACCGCGCCGCTGTCGGAGACCCGGGTCCAGGTGCGGCCCGAGTCGTCGGTCACGGCCACGGCGAGAGGGTCGATCACGATCGGAATGGTCACCGGCGTGCTGTGGTTGCCCCGCGCGTCGGTGACCGCGATCGTGACGGTCAGTGGTTGGGTGTCGGTGTCGGCGTACGCGACGGTCAGGAGCATCTGGTCCCCGGGCGCGTACGTCGCCGCGTCCAGCGACGCGGTCACGGTCGGAACGGCCATGGCGGGTCCTCATTTCCGGCTCGAACCCTTTCCCGGTCAAACGACGGTCATCGCTTTACGGAATCGACCGTCGTCAGTCGCGTTCCTGGTTGCGCCGGAGCGCCCGGTGGCGGACTATCCGGACGTTTGCCAGGTGGCGGCGGCCCGCCGCAGCCGGTCGTTGACCGCCCGTCCGAGGCCGGCATCCGGCACCCGCTCGGCGACGATCTCGCGCACCCCGGTCGCGTCGAGCCGGTGCAGGGCGTCGAAGAGCCGGGCTGCCGCGCCGGTCAGGTCGCCGTCGGGGGCGAGCACCTCCACCGCCCCGTACGCCCCCTCGGGCGCTTCGCGGAAGGCGAGATACCCCCGCGTACCGTCGTCCGGCCGGTTCGGGGCCGGGGCGTCGACCACCCGCAGCGGAGTCCGGGGCGCGTAGTGCGCGGCCAGGGTGCCGGGCGCGACCGGCTGCCCGGAGCTGCCCGGCCGTACGCTGACCGGACCGACCGCCTCGACCAGCGCCTCCACCGGCAGCGACCCGAGCCGCAGCACCACCGGCTGGTCGCCGCGCGCGTCGACGATCGTGGACTCGATGCCGCACCGGGTCGGCCCACCGTCGAGGATCAGGTCCACCGCGTCGCCCAACCCGGCCACCACGTGCTCGGCCCGGGTCGGGCTGAGCATGCCGAACCGGTTCGCGCTCGGTGCCGCCACCGGCAGCCCGGCCTGCCGGATCAACTCCCGGGCGACCGGGTGGTCCGGCACCCGGACGGCCATCGTCTCCAGCCCGGAGGTGACGATCGGCGGTACGGCCGGCGGCCGGTCCACGATCAGCGTCAGCGGGCCGGGCCAGAACCGCTCGGCCAGCGCGGCCACGGTCGCCGGCAGCGCGCCGACCAGTGCCGCCAGGTCCTCGACGTCGGCGAGGTGGGTGATCAACGGATCGAAGCTGGGCCGGGCCTTCGCCTCGAAGATGCGGGCCGCCGCCCGCGCGTCGAGCGCGTTCGCGCCCAGGCCGTACACGGTCTCGGTGGGGAAGGCGACCAGCCCGCCGGACCGCAGGACGGCGGCGGCCTCGGCCACCCCGCTGGCCGCCGGCAGCACCGGCGCGGACTTCGCGCTCATGCCCCCGACGCTAACGTCCCGGGAGCGACGGGACGCACGGGGGCGGCGGTCCGAGGAAGTCCCCGGGGCTACAGGCGCTTCCGCATCTGGATGGAGGTGGTCTCGAAGCCCATCTGCTCGTACAGGCTGCGGGCGGCGTGGTTGAACCCGAACACGTTCAGGCCGACGGAGACGACGTCCCGCTCGCGGCACCACTCCTCGGCGGTCTCGAGGATCGCGCGGCCGTAGCCCCTCCGGCGCATTTCCTGGCGCACCTCGATGTTGAACACGAAGGCGTGCAGGCCGTCCGACTTCGGCACCACGTGCAGCCACAACATGCCGACCTCGGTGTCGCCGTCGTAGGCGGTCCAGAGATGGTGGTCCGGCGAGTTCAGGCCGTCGGGCAGCAGCGTCTCGTGGTCCCGGCGGGACTTCTCCTGAGCCTCCGGCAGGGGCATGGCGCCGGAGTCCGCGATGTTCCGCGCGTAACTGCCCTCCGCGTGTTGCCGGTACCGGTCGTACTGCTCCTCGGTCATCGGCGCGAACCTCAGCGTTCCCATGCCGGCACCCTAGGCGGCCGCCCTGCGGCGCGTCGTCTGGTTTTGGTGCGTGACGTTAGGGTGCTGGCGTGGACGATGAGCGCCGTGACCTGCCGCCGTCGCTGTCCGAGGCCCATCGGGAGGGCTTCGACTACGACGACGGTGCCGGGATCGACTTCGAGCCGTACGCCGAGATCCTCGACGCCCGCGAGACCGCCGAGTGGTGGCGGGCCTGGACGGGGAACGCGGCGCTCGACGGCGCCGAGTTCCGGGTCTTCGGGCAGGACGGCACCGGGGGTATGGCCGCCTTCTGGCTGGCGCGTCCGGGTGAGCCGCTGGATCGACAGCCGGTCGTGTTCCTCGGCTCCGAGGGCGAGAGGGGGGTCGTGGCGCGGGATCTGGGGTCCTACCTGTGGCTGCTCGCCGCCGGGGTCGGCCCCTTCGAGGCGACCATGTACGCCCCGGACGAGCATACTGCCCGTCCGGACGAGCGCCTGACGGAGATCGCCGAGCGCTGGGCGCCGTCGTCCCGCGCGTCCGCAGCCGAGATCGTCACCGCCGCGCGGGAGGAGTTCCCCGGCTTCGACGGCCTGATCGAATCGATGTGCCGTTAGTCGCGGGCGGTGGGAGCGAAGGCCCGGAGGGTGGCCTCGACCAGCGCGTCGGCGTAGGCGTCGTCGAGCGGTCCGGTCCGGCTCAGCCAGCGTTGGGTGAACGGGGCGTAGAGGAAGTCGAGGCAGAGGACGAGGTCCGCGTCGGGGTCGAGCTGGCCGGCGCGTTGGGCGGAGTGCAGCCGGTCGAGCTTGGCCTCGGTGAGCGGGCGTTCGACCTTCTCCCGGTAGAGCGTGGCCAGCTCCGGGTCCACGGCGATCTCGGCGTACAGGGCGCGCAGCAGGGCTGACAGGGTGGGGTCGGTGAACTCCACGGCGGTGGCCCGCAACACCGTCTTCAGGTCGGCTTCCAGGTCGCCGGTGTCGGGCAGGGTGATGGCGCCGGCCTCGTCCTCGCTCAACGCGCGTACGGCGTCGAACACCACCGCGCCCTTCGACGGCCACCAGCGGTAGATCGTCTGCTTGCCGACGCCGGCCCGGCGCGCGATGGACTCGATCGACACCCGGGGGTAACCGGCCTCGACGACGAGATCCCGGGCGGCGGCCAGGATCGCCAGGCGGGACCGGTCACTGCGGCGGGCGGCGTCGGGCGGCATGGCCGGAGCATATCCCGAGACGAGACGGTCCGTCTTGACAGGGGGCCGGATTGCGGGGACAGTTCTCCGCGAGACGGTACGGTCCGTCTCGTTGAGGAGAATCATCATGCGAACCTGGTTCATCACCGGCGCCTCCCGTGGCCTCGGGCGTGCCTTCACCGAGGCCGCACTCACGGCCGGGGATCGGGTGGTCGGCGTCGCCCGGGACGTCGGTCCGCTCGACGACCTGATCGCCGCGGCGGACGGACGTCTCGTCGCCTACCCCCTCGACGTCACCGACCGCGCCGCCGTCCTCGCCGGAGTGCGGCGGGCGGTCGACGAACTCGGACGGCTCGACGTCGTCGTCAACAACGCCGGCAGCGTGCTGCTCGGCATGGTCGAGGAGGTCACCGAGGAACAGGCCCGTGCGCACCTCGACGTGAACTTCTTCGGCGCGCTCTGGGTCAGCCAGGCCGTGCTGCCGGTGCTCCGCGAACAGGGCAGCGGGCACCTGTTGCAGGTCTCGTCGCTGGGGGCCTCCGGGGGATTCGCCTCGACGGGTCTCTACAGCGCGGGCAAGGCGGCCCTCGACGCCGTCAGCGACGCCCTCGCGATGGAGGTCGAGTCGTTCGGGGTCCGGGTCACCGTCCTGAACCCCGGTGGATACGAGACCGAACTGTTCACCAGGGGACTCACCCAGACCGCACCCCACCCGGCGTACGAACCGCTGCGCGCGAAACTGAACGAGATGTGGAGCGCGGCCGAGGACTTCGACCCGGCGCTCGCCGCGGACGTGGTCATGCGGGTGGTGGCACTGCCCGACCCGCCGAAGCGGATCCACCTGGGCGGTGTGGCGTTCGACCTGGCCCGCGAGATGGGGGCGGAGCGCGCCGCCGAGTACGCGCGCTGGGAGGAACTGAGCCGGCTCGGCGACCGTCCCAGCGCGCGCCCCGGGCAGTGACCCGCCTCCCCGTCTTCCGCCTCCGGCACCCGCCCGGACGGTGCCGTCGACGTGACCCCCGTCGACGGGCGCCGTCCGGGCGGATGGACGTGCGGTCTGCTACATGTCGGACTCGTCGAGCGGCTTGATCGACACACTGATCTCGACCAGGTCGTCGTCGCCGCCGGGGCTGTCGACGACGTTCATGCCCGCGCCCTGGCGGATCATCGCCATCAGTCGGCTGGCCACGTCGAATCCGCTGGCGAGCCCCCGGCGGATGCCCAGCGCCTGATTGTCGCGGAGCAGTTGCAGCGACTGCGACCAGGCGATTCCGGTCACGCCATTGGTGAGTTCGAGAACGTCCGCGTTGCTCTTGGCGAAAGTCCTCATAAGTGCGCCGAAGGTGTGGTGCATGGTCGAGAAAACCAGGCCGGCGGTACGGTTGTTGAGCTTGTCGAGACCCCACACGTTGTTACGGCCACCGCCGACGGCCATGAACGTCGTGGTCTTGTCGGCCTTGTCGTAGACCTGCATCCACAACGCCTCACCGTCGAGGGCGTGCACCTCCGACGTGCTCATCAACGAATACCGGACGACGTACAGGTCGTTTTCCAGAATCTTGGCCTGGCTGGCCTTGACGAAAACGTTGCCCAGGGAGATCGGCCCGGACACCGGGACGTTCTCGGTCAGCCGCTTCTGCCGGTACTCGACAAGCGTCCTGTCGTACTCGAACTCCTTGCTGAGGTCACTGTTCGCCGAGGAGTCGTCGATCACCGGCTGACTGATCCGCGGCACCTGCGGCACCTCGCCGCCGGACGGTGGGAACATCGACAGCAGGGCGCGGAACGGCATCCAGGACCGGACGTTGCCGAACAGCGGCTGGAACGGCGTGGGCACGGGCACCGCGTTGCTGACGTGCGTGTACATGTGGAACTTCTCGCCCGACACGCAGTCGGTGAAGCCGGACGCCCCCAGCTTGTTGGACTTCTTGCTGTAGGGCGTGGCCTCCTTGACGAATTCCATCACCTTCTCGCCGTTGTTGGCGGTCAGGTCACGGACGGCCTGCTCCGGGTTGTCGTAGTTCCACCTGATCACCGAGCTGCCGAGAGAGGCGGTGTGGAAGCGATCGCGCTGGTACTTGCGGATCGTGATGCCGGTGGCCAGGTCGAACTGGCTCAGAGAAAGCCGCAGGTAGAACAGAGCGTCCCTGCGGACGATCGGCGGCTTCGGCTCTTTCGGCTGCTCTGGCTGCATGGTTGTTCCCTTTCGCACCGGGCGCGCGGCCCCACGGCTTGCGCCCCGAAACTGAATCCCGACAAGCATGCGGCAGGAACGGGATTCCGGACGAAGCGAAAGCTACTCAAATCCCGTGTCGACGTGTCGGGTTTCTTGCACACGCCTTCGGCGTCGTGGTGCGCAAGATCCAAGCCCAGGCAAAACAGCAGATCAGGATTCCGGTAGCGCCGACGGATATGACGGGAGGCGCTGTCGTTTACGGCACGACGAAGGGCGGACCGCTCGTCGTACGAGCGATCCGCCCTTCGGTTCGTTCCGGGGCCCGGTCAGCTGCCGGCGGACATGTCCTTCAACTCCTCCAGCATCTTCATCAGGTCGGTGGTCTCCGCCGGGGGCGGCGTCTCGATGGTGACCGGCTTGCCGTAGTCGGTGTAGTCGATCGTCATGTCGCTCATCGTGCCCATGACCATGCGCGCCCGACGCGGCTGGTACTGCTCGTCGACCCAGAGGTCCAGCTTGACCTCCTTGACGCCCTGCTTGGCCAGTTCCTGCTCGACGCCCTTGCGCATCTCGGCGTCGAGCTGACCGAGGTAGGTGGCCACCGGAGCAGTGACGGTGTAGTGGACCGTGGCCGCGCCGTTCACCGTCTCCTCGCCGACGGCGGTGATCCCCTCGGTGGCCAGCAACGTCTTGGCCTGCTTGGTCGGGTCCATGTCGTCGAACTGCTTGGTGACGTCCATCCCCGCCATCTCACCGACAGCGGACAGGTCCATCATGAGCCAGCTCTTGCCGCCCATGTTGGCCCGCTCGGCCTCCGGCACCTGGGTGTAGACCGTGGTGCCGATCATCCGGACGGTCGTCGGGGTGCCGTCCTCGCCCGGCGTCGTCATCTCGAACTTGAGCGGGTCGCCCAGGTCGATGACGCCCTGCATGGACATCTTCTCGCCGGCGGCCGTGCCCTCCAGCTTCACAGCCACGGAATCGGCCTTGTCGGTGGTGTCGACCACCTTCTGCAACGAACCCTTGAGGTCACTGGCGAGCAGCTTCAGCACGCTCGGCTGCTGCGGAGCCTCCGACGACGAGCCGGGCTCCGAGCCGCAGGCGGTGACCGCGAGCGCGGTGAACGCGGTGACCGCGAGAACAGTGGACCTCTTCCACAACGACATGTGGCAACTTCTCCCCGTAGGACGGACGCCGGGGGTGTCCCCGGATCGACGGACACGCTATCCCAGCAGATCAACCCGGGGTGGCGCGGCCGGGTTGGCGTACCACGTCCGGTCGCCCGCGCCGACGACCCGGGCCGCCACTGATCGTGCGAGCCGGCCCGAGTCGCCATGCCGACAGCGAGCGGGTACGGCGACCGAGGCGTCGGGAATAGTTGTGCGGATGGCGAGCGACGAGGGTGACGACCCGTACCTGTGGCTGGAGGACCTCGACGGCGACGATGCCGCCCGGTGGGTGCGGGAGCGCAACGCCGAGACCGTCGCGGCGCTGACCGGCGACGAGACGTTCACCGGGTTGCGGGCCGAGATCCGGCAGGTCTTCGACTCGGACGAGCGCATCCCCTATCCGGGATGGTGCGGAGACGGCTTCTACTACGGCTTCTGGCAGGACGCGGCCCACCCGCGTGGAGTGTGGCGACGTACGACGTCGGACCAGTACCGCCGACCCGAGCCGGACTGGGACGTGTTGCTCGACGTCGACGAGCTGGCCGCGCGGGAGGGGGAGAACTGGGTCTGGAGCGAGGTCCACCGGCTGCGGCCCGGTCACCAGCGCGTCCTGATCAGCCTGTCCCGAGGCGGCGCCGACGCGGTGGTGGTCCGGGAGTTCGACCTGCACCGCCGTTCGTTCGTGGCGGACGGCTTCGAGGTGCCGGAGGCCAAGAGCTCGGTCTGCTGGATCGACGCCGACCACATCTACGTGGCCACCGACTTCGGGCCGGGGTCGCTGACCACCTCCGGGCATCCGCGGATCGTCAAACGGTGGCGGCGCGGCACCACGCTCTCGGAGGCCGAGGTCGTCTACGAAGGCCAGGCGGAGGACACGGAGGTGTCCGCCCGGCACGACCCGACGCCCGGCTTCCGGCGTGACTTCGTCCTCCGGGGCCTGGACTTCTACCGCAGCGAGAACTACCTGCTGACGTCGGCGGGCGAGCTGGTCCGGATCCCGGTACCGGAGGACGCCGACTGGAACGTACACAGGGAATGGCTGGTGATCCGGCTCCGTTCGCCCTGGACGGTCGACGGGGTGACCCACCCTGCGGGCGCGCTGCTGGCGACCAGGTTCGACGCCTTTCTCGCCGGTGCGCGGGAGATGACCCTGCTCTTCCGGCCCGACGCCCGGACCGCGTTGAGCTACCACTCCTGGACCCGGAACCACCTGATCCTGGCCACCACCGTGGACGTGCGGAGCCGGCTGGAGGTGTTGACGCCCGGCGACACGGGTTGGCAGCGGGCGCCGCTCGCGGGCGTGCCAGAGCACGAACACAGCTTCGTCCTGGACACCGATTCCGACCACAGCGACGCCTACCTGCTCGTCTCGGAAGGCTTTCTGCGACCGAGGACGCTCCGGCTCGGGCAGGTCCGGGGCCCGGTCGAGACGCTCAAGCGGGAGCCGGCGTTCTTCGACGCGGACGGCCTCGCGGTGCGCCAGTTCTTCGCCACCTCGGCCGACGGCACGAGAGTGCCGTACTTCGTGGTGGGGGATCCCGACGCGACCGCCGGGCCGGCGCTGCTCGTCGGCTACGGCGGGTTCGAGATCTCGCAGACGCCGCACTACAGCGGCACCATCGGCCGGGCCTGGCTGGCCCGGGGCGGCACGTATGCCGTGGCGAACATCCGGGGCGGCGGGGAGTACGGCCCTGACTGGCACCGCGCCGCGCTCCGGGAGAACCGGCTCCGGGCGTTCGAGGACTTCGCGGCGGTGGCGGTTGACCTGGTGACGCGAGGCATCACCACGCCGGAACAGCTCGGCATCATGGGCGGCAGCAACGGCGGGCTGCTGACCGGGGTGATGCTGACCCGCTACCCGGAGTTGTTCGGCGCGGTGGTCTCCCACGTCCCGCTGCTGGACATGCGGCGGTACCACCGGCTGCTGGCCGGTGCCTCCTGGATGGCCGAGTACGGCGACCCCGACCGGGAGGCCGACTGGGCCTACCTGCGCGAGTACTCGCCGTACCACAACGTCCGCAGCGGTCGGCCGTATCCACCGCTGCTGCTCGCCACCTCGACCCGGGACGACCGGGTACACCCCGGGCACGCCCGCAAGATGGCGGCCCGGCTACGCGAGCACGGCTACGACGTGTCGTACTACGAGAACGTCGAAGGCGGGCACGGCGCTGCCACGAACAACGAGCAACGGGCCTTCTTCTGGGCGTTGACGCTGGAGTTCCTGTGGCGGAGGCTGACCGGGCCGGCGCGTCCCGCCGTGCCGCGCCAGCAGTCGTCCGCCGACGCCGGGCAACCGGCACCGGTTGAGGGCCGGGCGTGATCTGGTGGCTGCCGGACGGCACGGTCAGGCACCTCGATCGCGGCAAGGGGATTTTCGGGCAGGATGGCCTCTCGCGGGGAGTGGGCCGGAGCCGCCGCAACGAACCACATGGTGAGCTGGCGCACGCGGCCTTACCGGGTTGTACAATTTCTTGTACGTCCTGCTCGGGAGGCATCATGCGTACCGTCCCTTACTCAGAAGTCCGGCAGAACCTGGCCAAGATGCTCGACCATGTCGTGGACGATGCCGAGGAAGTGGTGGTCACCCGCTCCGGCCGTGAGGCCGCCGTCATCATCTCGCTGCGTGAGTACGAGTCACTGAAGGAAACGGCGTACCTGATGGCCAGCCCCGCCAACGCGCGCCGTCTGAACGAAGCCGTCGAAGAGTTGCGCCACGGGGGTGGGGAGATGCACGACTTGATCGACCCGGATGCCGATCCGGGCGAGGCATCGGCAGCGTGAAGGTGCAGTTCGCCAGCCGGGGGTGGGAGGACTATCTGGCCTGGCAGCGGGATCGCCAGATGCTCAAGCGGGTCAACACGCTGATCGAGGACATTCGACGCAACGGGCATCAGGGCATCGGTAAGCCGGAACAGCTCCGAGGTAACTGGTCGGGATTCTGGTCGAGACGCATTGATCAGGAACACCGCTTGGTGTATCGGATCGTTGACGACACGGTTCAGATTGCGCAGTGTCGCTACCACTACGAGTGAATCCGCCGTTGCCCAGCAGGGCCATGCGCCCCTGTTGGACCGGACTCGCCCACTGTCGTCGGACGGATGCGAAGCGTAGTTAAATAGTGGGATCGCGTCGTGGGTGGGCCGCCAGGGACTGAACCCTGAACCTATGGATTGCCGGCGAGCCGGCCGGATCGGGTGCCGTCCGAGGTCACCCGACCTGCTGGGGGTCGTCTCGGTCGGGCTCGGTCGGCTCGGTTGCTGTACTCCGCTGCTGTACTTCTTCGGCCGTACGGAGGACGTTGCGGGCGGCGGTCGCCACCGGGCAGGCTGCGGTCCGGCAGATCGGGCAGCGGCCGTCGGGTCCGGGTCGGTGGTCGCGGAGGATCGCTCGGGCGGTGAGGATCAGCCGGTTGCGGATCTGCGCCAGGGACAGGAACGGCGCGGTCACCCTCAGCCCACCCCGAGAGTGGCGGCGAGGTGAATGAGCGTCGTCGGAGCGGCGGGATCTCGGGCGACCTGGGCGAGCACGTCTCGGCCGGCTGGCCGGTGGCGGATCTCGGCGGGTGCTATCCGGTCGGCCTCGATCAGGACCCGGCCGGCGTTGACCGGGTCGTCGGCGTACTGGTAAGCGCGGGCGGCGTCGATCAGGTGGGCGGCGCGGTGCTCGGCAGCCAGCCACCGCCACCCGTCCCGCGTGGTCGCTTTCTCATGCCAGGCCACGGCTTCCTCTGCGTCGCCTGACTCCACCATTGCGGCGACGCGGGCGAGCTGAACCGCTGTCGGCCCGAATCCGGTGCGATGGTGGTCGTGACCGTCCCCTACCCGCGCCGCCATGTCGGCGGCTTCTTTGATCAGTTCGGCGGCGGTGCGGTCGTCTCCGTCACGGGCAGCGGCCAAGGCGGCCTGGACCACCAGGGTGCCGCAGAGGGACAGCTCGGCCGGGGTGCCGTATTCGATCACGGGTGGGGCGATGCGGTACGCGGCGGCCAGCATTACCGACTTCCCCACCCGCGCCCGCCCCGATTCACGCAACACCTGGCCGAGCTGCACGGCAGCGGCAGCCACCAGCACCCGGTCACCGGTGGCGGCGATCATCGCGCGGTCGACCGCCAGCCATGCCACGTGGGGGGCACCGAGCTTCACCAGTAGCGATGCGGTCACCCGGTACGCCTCCACCAGCGGCACCCGACCCGCCTGAGGATCGTGGGCGTGGGTGCGCTGCGCGTCGGCCACCAACTCCGGCACCAGCTCGACGACCTGCGGGTAGCGGGCGTGCTGGAAGGTGATCCACGCGTGTGCAACCTCCCGCATCAGGCGGTCGGCCGGCAGCACACGGCGGGCCGCCGGGCGCTCCAAGGCGATCTCGTACGTCGACAGAGCTGCGCGGATCTGTTCCACACCCTCGACGCGCTCGGCCACCCTGGCCGGCTGGGCGTCCCGGCCGAGCAGCACCGCCGTGTTGATCTGTAGGACGGCGGCGATGTCCTGAAGCGTCGACACCTTGTCCAGCGACCGGACACCCCGCTCGACCTTGTCCACCCAACTCTTCGACTTACCCAGCCGATCAGCCAATACCTGCTGGGAGAGCTTTCGCCGCCCCCGCCAGTACGCCACCCGACGACCGACCGGCAACAGGTCAGTGCTGTCCACGACGCCACCGCCGATCCGGAATGGCCCGAGTAGCCTCTTCGGCCGGTATTCGATCGGCCTCGGCCTGCGCGAGGATCCGCTGCCGTGCCGCTTCCCGTTCCGCCTGCTGGATCTGCTCGCCCCTGGGTTGGTCCGGAACGTCGCCGCTCATTCCCGCCTCCGCCGTAAGAGGGGCGCGGCGACACTGCTCTTGGAAGGACCGATGCCGCCGCGCCCGGCTGTCGACGCAACCAGGCCCGGTGTCACACCAGCCGCGCGCTCACCGCGTCTGGGATCTACTCTGTGACCCCACGACTACGCTCGGAAGTGGCTCGATGCTTTCAGGACCTTTCACGGGGGCTCCGATGGATGACCTCGGCGCACAACTGAGGCAGGCTCGTACTGAGGCAGGCGTGACGCTGGCCTCCATCGCGGCCCGTACCTGCTACTCGGCATCGCACCTGAGCAACGTCGAGGCGGGACGCCGGACCGCGACGCCGGACATCGTGCTCGCCTACGCGCGAGCGTTGGGAGACCCGGACGTGAGACGCAGGCACCTTCTCCAGGCCGCCACCATCGGCCCGATCGCCGCCAACGAGCTGATCCGATCCGGCTTCACCGCCGCTCTCGCCGGCCGGCGGGACAGCGAGGACCGCTGGCGTGACCGGGTCGAGCAGTACGGCCGCGACTACATGGAGATCGGTGCCGACAGTCTTCAGACCCAGCTCGCCGGTGACCTTGTCGTCCTGCAACAGCAGCTCGACTCCCCGACGATGTGGGCGACCGCCGCCCGCGCACTTACCACATACGGCAAGACGACCAAGGACCCGACCGAGGCGATCGGCTGGTACGACACCGCCCGCATTGCCGCCGACCGCTCCGACGACCTCGCCGTCCGGGTGTGGGTACGCGGCCGGGCCGCCATCGCCCTGGCCTATGAAGGCGCGGCCCTCCCCGTCGCCAAGCGGTACGCCGACGAGGCCATCGCCCTGTCCGACCGGCCCTCGCTCGGACGCCTCCAGGCGTTGATGGCCCGCGCACACGCCGCCGCCGGACGAGGCGACATCGCCGGAGCCATCGCTGCCGACGAGGACGCCCGACGAGTCTTCGACCAAACCGCCTCACCGGACGGCGAGATCTCCGACGCCGCCGTACCCGCCTGGCGCATGGCCACCTTCCGGTCGATGCTCTACGCCAGACTCGGCATGGTCGGTCCCGGTGAGCAGGCCCAGACCGACGCCGACCGGCTCCGACCGCCGGTACTGACCAGGTTCGCCACCCACATCGAGCTGCACCGCGCCCTCATGATGACCAAGTCCGGCGACCGATCCGGCGGACTCGCCTACGCCCGACGAGCCTGGGCAACACTGCCAGCAGACCGCCGCTCACAGACCCTCGGACTGGTACTACAAGAAGTCGAGAGAGCAGCCCGCAAGCAAACCTGACCCCCGCTGGGGGGATGCGGTGGGTCTGTCGGTCTGTCTCAACTGGTGGTGCTCGGCGTTGCTGAGCAGGTGACGAGCGTCGTCGGTTCAGGTTCGGGGTCGACCTGTGTCGTCGCTCGTGCTGCCTTGCCCGACCCCTCGCTTGTAAGCTCTGCGCGCCGTCCAGCGGCGTCTTGACCGGTAGATAAGGTCGTCCGCATGGCTGACGCTGTCGTGATTCCCGGTGGTAGGTTCGGGCCGGGCGCGCCCCTGCTCATGTATGCCGGCGATGTGGCGGAGCAGCGGGGCGCAACGGTGCACCGATACTCGTGGTCCCAGGAGTTTCCGAAGTTTGATGAGCCGGAGATCGAGGGCTGGGTGAGCGGCGAGATCGCTCCGCTGATCGACACTGTTGGCGGTCGCCCACTGCTGATCGCTAAGTCGCTCGGCACCAATGCGGCGGCGATTGCCGCCGAAAGATCGCTGCCCGCGGTATGGCTCACGCCCTTGCTCACCCTGCCGTGGGTGGCTGATGCGTTGAGCCGTGCGACCGCACCATTCCTCCTCGTGGGTGGCACGGCCGACAAAGTATGGGACGGTGACACCGCCCGCCGGCTTTCACCACATGTGCTGGAGGTCGAAGGAGCGGATCACGGAATGTACGTACCGGGCCCGCTTCCGGAGTCGATCGCAGTGCTCAGCCGAGTCGTGGTCGCCGTGGAAGAGTTTCTTGACGCTATTGGCTGGCCGAGCTAGTGGCCCGTGGATGGCCCGCCGGGCGCTGACCCCGGCAACGCCGAAGGCCCTGGCTGGGACGTGTGTCCTGACCAGGGTCTTCGTGGTGGAGCGGGTGACGGGATTCGAACCCGCACTGTCAGCTTGGGAATCGGATTGATCTACACGTTGGGTAGCCGCATCGCCCGGTAGAGGAACACGGAGGGTTCGGGTTGTGGCCGCCGCGATGCCGACGTTGGCTCGTGTTCACCCCTGCATCGGGCACGTGATCGAGGGCGGGTGTCCGGGTGAGAGGCTGAGTACGTGGGGCTGAACAAGGAGACAGCAGCGCGGCTCGCCGATGCACGTCTGGCTGAATGGCAACGCGTCAGCTATGGCGAGTGGCGCGCGATGCTCGACGACAAGGACGTATGCCAGGTCGTCGGCGAGGACGGCAAGCGGTACAGCGTGGTCAGCTACGCCCTCGATGACGGCGATGGGCGTATCCGCATGGTGGTGGCCGTGGATGACGGGGGCTGGTCGGCGTTCGTTCCGCTGGTGCGCGACGAGATCATGATGCCGGATGGCACGTTCGTCGAATGACCTCTTCGGTGTAAAGGAACGATCAGCCACCGATGAGCTGCGCGAATGGTAGGACCGAGCTGCCCGAACGCTCCACCGAAGTCCATCGAGGTCCGGCGTTGTTCGTACCCGTCGTCACTCAGTTAGTCACCCGGCCCGAGGGATGCTCGGACCTCACTCGTGCACTTGTCTCGGCCACGAAGCCGCCGAGCGGGCCTGCGACGAACCCTACGGGATGGCTCCCACCCCAACCACCCACGGACCGCGAGCCGCCGACGGAGCCCCGGCGATCCTGGAGCCGGAGCGCCCCCGCCGGAGGCGCAGTAACCGCAACCCCGCCACCCGCCCGGCAGCCGCCGACGGGCCCGGCGTGCGCTTCCCCCACGCCGCGCGGTGCTCGCCGCGCGGCCCGGCCGGCTGCCGGCCCACCACCCCACCGGACAACAGCTGTCGTCATCCGGCGGCCCACCGGGCTACCCGCCTCCGCGCCAGCCGCCGGGCGTCCTGCGTGGCCGGAGTCGGAGCGCCAGCGCAGCGACGGGCGCGCGCCCTGGCGGCGGCGCGTGCGGCCCGTTCAGGGCCGCCTTGATAGACGTACAGAAAGTCCTCCCACACCGGCCGGCAGCAGGCCGGTCCGCCTCGGGCTACGAGATCACGGCGGGTGGACGTGTCGGTGCTCGGTGCTACTCTGGCGCTCGTTGAGCACGCCAGCGCGGCCTTCCTGCCGGATCGCTGGACTCAACTTCGGAGATGCCGAGCGGCCTTCCTGCCGCTAATGCGGGTCACGTCCCGCCGGCTCTCGATCGCAAGGGCTGATCACCCGCAACGTCGCGTCCCTGGTGAAGCTGCCGCCGGTACGTAAGCGCAAGCGGAAGGCGTGGACGAGCGATGAGGCGCGGCGCTTCCTGGAGTCGGCCCGCGCCGACGACGACCCGCTCTACGCCGCGTACGTCCTGGTCCTGGTGCTCGGTCTTGCGCAAGGGTGAGATGTTGGGGCTCACCTGGGCGGATGTCGACCTCGACGCGGGGGAGTTGACCATCGACCGGCAGCTCCAGCGGGTCGGTGCCGAACTGCTGCACCGAGAGACGAAGACGGCCGCCTCGGACGCCACCCTGCCGCTGCCCGACATCTGCGCCGTGGCGCTCGACCGTCGCCGTGCCGCGCAGACCGCCGCCCGGGATGCCGCTGGTCCGGCCTGGCAGCCCTCCGACCTGATCTTCACCACCCGGTACGGGCGGCCGGTCGAGCCGCGCAACGTCAACCGCTTCTGGGACCGGCGCTGCGACGCGGCCGGCGTCCGGCGGATCACCGTCCGGGACGCCCGGCGGACCTGCGCCTCACTCCTGGCGGACCTGGACGTGCATCCTCGGGTGGCGATGCAGATCCTCCGGCACGCGCAGTTCGCCATCACGATGGAGATCTACACGGTGGTGTCCTCGGCGGCCACCCGCGACGCCCTCAAGCGGCTCGGCAGCGCGCTGGACCGATGAACGGCCTACTGCTGTACTCCGCTGCTGTACCGGCCCTGGTCGCGGCGTTGCTGATCCCGGTCAGGGCGGCTGACCTGGGGAGGAGTGGGCCGCCAGGGACTCGAACCCTGAACCTATGGATTAAAAGTCCACAGCTCTGCCATTGAGCTAGCGGCCCGCGCGCTCAGGCTACCGGACAACGCGCGTTGATCGCTCGTCGCTTCCTGCGGGGGTGTCGGGCGGCGCCGGGCACGGTTGGAGCGGGCCGGACCGGGTACGGGAACGGCATGCGGATCGTGGTGGTGGGGGCCAGCGGTAACCATGGAACCGCCCTGTTGCGCCGGCTGCGCCGGGAGCCGGGGCTGGAACTGGTCGGGGTGGCGCGCCGCCTGCCCGACCCGTCGGCCGGGTCGCCGTACGACGCGGTCGAGTGGCACTCCTGCGACATCGGTGAACCGGGGGCCGTGGACCAGCTGGCCGGGGTCTTCGCCGGTGCCGACGCGGTGGTGCACCTGGCCTGGCAGATCCAGCCCAGCCACGACCAGCGGCAACTGCACCGGACCAACGTCGGCGGCAGCCGTACGGTGGTCGACGCGGTGCTCCGGGCGAAGGTGCCGGCCCTGGTGTACGCCTCGTCGGTCGGCACGTACGCGCCGGGCCCGAAGGACCACCCGGTCAGCGAGCGCTGGCCGACGACCGGGGTGCCGGCCTCGTCGTACAGCCGGGACAAGGCGGCGGTGGAGGAGCTGCTCGACCGGGTCGAGCGGGAGTACCCCGGGCTGCGGATCGTCCGGCTCCGCCCGGGGCTGGTCTTTCAACGGGACGCGGCCACCGAGATCACCCGGTACTTCCTCGGTCCGTTCGCGCCGGTCCGGCTGCTGCGGTACGGCCGGCTCCCGTTGGTGCCTACGCACCGCCGGCTGCGCATGCAGGCGGTGCACGCCGACGACGTCGCCGACGCGTACGCCCGGGTGCTCCTCGGCGACGCGCGCGGCGCGTTCAACGTGGCGGCCGACCCGGTGCTCACCCCGGAGCTGGTCGCCCGGCACTTCCACGGCTGGACGGTGCCGGTGGCCGCCCCGGTGCTCCGGACGGCGGCGGCACTGACCTGGCGGGCCCGGTTGCAGCCGGTCGACCCGGGCTGGGTGCAGTTGGCCCTGGACACCCCGCTGATGTCCAGCGACCGGGCCGAGACCGAGCTGGGCTGGCGGCCGGAGACGGACGCGCTGACCGCGCTGCGGGAACTCTTCGCCGGGATGGCCGACGGGGGGCACACGCCCAGCCCGCCGATGTCCGCCCGCAACGACCTCGCCGGCCGCCCCGGCGCGTTGCTGCTGGGCCGCCCCGCCGGCCAGGGCAACCCGTACTAGCCGGGCGACCCGACCGGGCGACGTCGGCGTCGGCGGAGGTCAGAAGCTGGCGCAGAGGTACGGCAGCTCGCGCGGGAAGAGGCGACGCAGCTCCAGCATCGCGTCGATCGGCACGTCACCGAGCCCGCGCACCACCACCTCGGCCGGGTCGAGCGCGCCGTACGCCAGGGCGGAGAGTCCGGCGGCGGTGAGCGTGGCGGACGGCGGGTCGACCGCGCCGAGGGACGCCCCGGACCGGATCTCCAGTTGCCCGGTCGTCCCGTCCAGCAGGTACGTCCCGGCGAGCCAGCGGTCCCCGGTCAGCTCCACCCGGCAGCACCCGGCGTCGGCGGGCAGCCCGGCCAGCGCGTCCATCGAGAGCACCCGGGCCATCGGGGCGGACTCGTCCGGACGGGTCACCCGGGTCTCGCAGACCACCCCCAGGTCGGTGGCCCAGAGTTCGGGCAGGTCGTCCGGGGCGACCACCACGCTCACCCGCTCCACCTGGTCGACGTGCCGGGCGAGGAACTGCAACAGCAGCGCACGGGCGAGGGGACTGGTGGCGAGCAGGTGGCCGCCTTCCAGGGTGCCGCCGTAGCCGTCGATCCGGTACGTGAGCAGGCCCTCGGTCACCCCGTCGACCCGCGCGGTCACCAGCCAGCGGTTGTCGTCGTCGCGTACCCGGATCCGGCGGTAATCGGGGAGGACCGCGAAGCCGTGCCGCTGGACCAGGCAGCGGTCGTGGAAGGCGGCGTACTCGTCGTATCCGGCACCGGTCCGTTGCCAGACCAGCTCGCCCGGCAGTTCCACCCGGAGCAGAGCGGCGAGGTCGTCCGGGGGGAACGTCGCGGTACGCGGCGCGGGGAGGCCGACGTAGCCGAACCGTTCGTAGAACGAGGGCCGGAACGGGTAGAGCGCGGAGAGCAGGTGCCCCTCGTCGAGCATCTCGTCGAGCAACTGGTGCATCAGGTCCCGGACGTGTCCCTGCCGGCGGGCGAGCGGGTGGCTGGCGAGCCCGGCGACCCCGGCCATCGGCAGCACGGCGCCGCGCAGGTTCTGCCGCATTCCGATGGCGGAGGCGCAGGCCAGGGTGGTGCCGTCCGCCTCGGCGACGAGCGTCCGGTTGCCTTCCTGGTACGGCAGCCAGTCCCGCATCGACTCGGCGTCGTCCGCCGGGCGGGGCGTCTCGTCGAAGGAGTACGCCTGGAGCGGGAAGCTGGTGGTCAGGCGTTCCCCGGGGGTGAGACGACGAATGCTCATCCGTCCATCCCAACCCCGGTCCCGGGGCCCCGCAACCCGATTCGCCCGTCGCCGGTTCAGACCTCGGTGACGTCGGAGACCACGACCGTGACGTTGTCCGGTGCGCCCGCCTGGTGGGCCAGTTTCACCAGCTGCTCGGCACACTGCTGCCGGTCCCCGTACGTGAAGACGGTGTTCGCGACCGTGCTGTCGTCGACGTAGTCGGAGAGCCCGTCGCTGCACAGCAGCAGCCGGTCGCCGGGCAGGACGGTGTACCGGGCGACCGACGGGGGCGCGTCGACCCCCTGGACCGCACGGGTGACCAGGGCTCGCTGCGGGTGCTGGCGGGCGGCGGCCGGGGTCAGCGCCCCCTGGTCCACGAGCGCCTGGACGAAGGTGTCGTCCTTGGTGAGCTGGTGCAGCGCACCCTCCCGGAGCAGGTAACACCGGGAGTCACCGACCTGGGCGACGACCAGGACGTCCTCGGCGAGCAGCGCGGCGGTCAGCGTGGTGCCCATGCCCTCGCGGGCCGGGTCGGCGTCGATGGCGGCCCGGATGCGCTGGTTGGCGGTCTGCACGACGGCGCGGAGCGCGTTCTCCGCCTCGTCCGGCGTCTCCGGTGGTATCAGCTCGTCGAGGATCCGGATGACGATCTCGCTGGCGACCTCCCCGGCCGGCAGTCCACCCATCCCGTCCGCCACCGAGACCAGCCGTTCCCCGGCGAGGGCGGAGTCCTCGTTGTTGGTCCGGACCAGGCCGACGTCGTTCAGAATGGCCGAGCGGAGGATCAGCGTCATGGGTGAAGTCTGCCAAGAAGACCACACCCACGTCTCCACCCCACCACCGCCATGGGTCGTCGTGGCGCTGGACCGTGCCCGGACGGACGGCTTCAGTCACGCGGGTAGCGCAGCAGGAGACTCGCGGCGACCTCCTCGTCACCGACTGCGGCGTAGCAGTGCGGCACGTCCGACGTCCAGCGCAGGTGCCCGCCTGCGGCGGCGGTCAGCGGCGCGTCGACCGGCCCGGCCCGGAGCACGCCCGCGAAGACGGTGACGTGCTCGGTGACCCCGGGTCGGTGCGGGGGTGACACCTGTCCCGGTCCGGGCGCGACCCGCATCCGGTACAGCTCGTAGGTCGCCCCGGCCTCGGTGAACACCTCCAGCAGGGTGGCGCGTACCGCGGCGCCGCGCACCGAGGGCGCGCTCGCCGGTCCGGCCAGCACCGCACCCAGGGGTACGCCGAGCTGCGCAGTCACCGCGTAGAGCGTCTCCAGGGTGGGGTTGCGGGTGCCGTTCTCCAGCCCGGAGAGGGTGGCCTTGCCGACCCCGGCCGACCGGGCCAGGGCGGAGAGCGAGACACCCCGCTCCTCGCGGAGAAGCCGGACCCGGCGGCCGATGGCGGCGGCACTTTCCTGGGGGGACGCGGAGTCGGCGGCTTCCCGCTGGGGGGCCGGTGGTCGGTCGGCGGTGGACATGCCGCTATCGTGCATCACGCCTCTGTTCCGTATACGGAACGGTCGTGAAGGGAGACGGAATGGCCGGCGTCCTGCAACCCGTGCTGGCCGGCGTGGTGACCGCCCTGGTCGGCTTCGCCAGCTCGTTCACCGTGGTCCTGGCCGGGCTCCGGGCGGTCGGCGCCACCGAGACGCAGGCCGCCTCGGGCCTGCTCGCGGTCTGTCTCGTGTCGGGGGCCAGCGCCGCCTGGCTCGGGCTGCGGCACCGGCTGCCGATGAGCGTCGCCTGGTCCACGCCGGGTGCCGCGTTGCTGGTGGCGACCGGCCCGGTGGCGGGTGGCTGGCCGGCGGCGGTCGGCGCGTTCGTGGTGTCCGGCCTGCTGGTCGTGGCCGCCGGTCTCTTCCCGCCACTGAGCCGAGCGGTCGCGGCGATCCCGAAGCCGATCGCGGGTGCGATGCTGGCCGGCGTCCTCCTGCCGCTCTGCACCGCGCCGGTCCGGGCCCTGGTCGAGGTGCCCGCCCTCGCCGGGCCGGTGGTGGTGGTCTGGCTCCTGTTGCACCGGTTCGCGCGCCGCTGGGCGGTGCCGGGGGCGCTCGTCGTCGCGGTGCTGGCGATCGCGTCGACCACGCCGTCCGGTCGGCTCGGGGGCACCGGGCTCTGGCCGGCGTTCGACCCGACGCCACCGGCCTGGAGCATGTCGGCCCTGGCCGGGCTGGCGGTGCCGCTGTTCCTGGTCACCATGGCCGCGCAGAACGTACCGGGCATGGCGGTGCTCACCGGGTACGGCTACCGCCCGCCGTTCGGCTCCGCGCTCCGGGTCACCGGGCTGGCCAGCGTGGCCGCCGCGCCTGTCGGCGGGCACGCGGTCAACCTGGCGGCGATCACCGCCGCGCTCGCCGCCGGCCCGGACGCCCACCCCGACCCGGACCGTCGCTGGATCGCCTCGGTCACCGCCGGGGTCGGGCTGGCCCTGCTCGGCCTCGGTGCGGGGGTGGCCACCACGCTGGTCCTGCTCTCGCCCCCGGTGCTGATCGAGGCGGTCGCCGGCCTGGCGCTGATCGGCGCGCTGGCCACCGCCCTGACCTCGGCCGTCGCCGAGCCGGACGACCGTGAGGCGGCGGTGGTCACCTTCGTGGTCACCGCCGCCGGGGTCACGCTGCTCGGGATAGGCGGCGCTTTCTGGGGGCTGCTGGCCGGTGGAGCGATGCGGCTCCTCTTCCGCCGGAGTCCCGTCGCCCGGCGTGGACGTCCCGTGCCGCAGCGCCGCTCGGCGGATCGGGAGCACCCCGACGGCGTCGGCGGGTCGGAGGGACCTGGGGAGCGGGAGTCACCGGAGGGTGACGGTGCATTGGCGAGAGACTGTGGAGCTGCCCGCACCGACGGGGCACCACGGGTCTGAGTGCTGTGCGAGCGGCCGGTCACCCTGGCCGTGGCCGTGGCCGTGGCCGGTCCGGCGAGCCGCACCGGTCGCGGTCCGGCGAGCGGTGCCGGGAGGGCGTCGGCCGGGGGCCAGGGGTTGGTGAGGCCGGCGTTCGACTGCCCCGTCTGTGCGGGCAGCTCCACAGGACGTGCGGAGGCACCATGCTCCCCCGGCCTGACTTCCTGTCGGCGGGGCGCAGCCTCCGCGCGCCCGACGGCTCTGACCTGCCCGATCGGGCCGGAGCGGCCGGGCTACTCCTCGCGGGCGAGGTCGGCGAGGGGGACGGTGAGGCGTACCCGCTGGTCGGCGACGTCGGCGATCTGCTCGGCGAGGGCGTAGACCGCCCAGCCGGATGTGGTGATCTTGAGATAGCCGCTACGCAGCAGTCGGGCGGCCAGATCGGCCGGCACGTCCGGTTCCTCGACCGCCGCCGACTCGATCAGCTCGTCGAGGCTGCTGCCCGGGTCGGCGGTCGGTGCCTCCACGGTCACCGCGTTCGGATCCCCACGCTGGACGAGGTCGACGGTGCCGACCTCGGTGCCGGTCGCGTCGACGACCCGCATGCCGGTGGTGACCCGTCCGATGACCGTCTGCGCGTCCGTGTCCTGTCGCGTCATGCTGGCGCGGTTCCCGGCCCGGCGTCCGGCTAAACGCGGGGCGGGCGCGGGGAGAGCTCCCGCCAGGTGTCGGTGCCGTCGAGCAGGGCCCGGACCGTCTCCTCCGCCTCCTCGGCGCTGTCGTACTCGTAGAACCGGGAGACGCCCTCGGCACCGCCGGCGCGTTGTTCGACGTGCCACCGGTCGGCGTCCACCCGGAGGAAGACGTCCCGTCGGGCCAGCCGCCCCCACTTGCCGTTCCACCAGTGCTTTCGCTGCTCCATGGCGGCACTGTATCGAACATGCGTACGAAAGAATCCGGCCCCTGCGGGATTCCCGCAGGGGCCGGTGTGCGTGGTCGGATCAGCGTGCGGTCGGCGGCTCCGGCCGGCGGCCGAGCACGTCGTCCAGCGCGCCGCGCTGCTGCCCGGGGGTGGTGTGCCCGGCGGCGAGCAGGGCGTCCCGGATCTCGGTGAGCAGCTTGACCTCCTCGCTGGGCGCCTTCGGCGGCGGCTCCTCGCCCCGCTTGCGCCGCTCGGCGAGCTTGTTCATCGGGTACACCACGAGGACGTAGAGCGCCGCTGCGGTGAGCAGGAACGTGATCAGCGCGTTCACGAACGCCACCCAGTCGAAGGGGATGCCCCGGAACATCGGCGTCGAGCCTTCGATGCCCTTCTCGTTGCCGGTGATCAGCACGATCAGGACCCGGACGAAGGGCTCCAGGAACGACTTGGTGAGCTGCGTGACCACACCGGTGAACGCGGCACCGATGACGACGCCGACCGCCAGGTCGACGACGTTGCCGCGCATGATGAAGTCCTTGAACCCTTTGAGCATCTGTCACTCCCGCTGTCCGGTGCTCGATCCCGGACAACCTATGCCCTGGCCCGCTGCTCCAGGAACGCGCCCGCCTCGTGCGCCGCCCGGATCGGGTCGCCCGCGCGGATCGCCGCCACCAGGCGGCTGTGGTCGACGTACCGGTCGGGCTCCAGGGAGCCGATCGCCTGGGCGACGGAGGCCCGCATCGCGGTGCCCACCGAGGCGTACAGCTCGGCGAGCATGGTGTTGTGGGCGGCGGCCACCACCACGACGTGCAGCCGGGCGTCGGCCTCCACGAACTCCTCGAACCGGCCGTCGCGCCAGGCCGCCTCCCGCTCGGCCAGCGCCGCGTCGAGCGCCGCCAGGTCCTCCGGGGTGCGCCGGAGCGCGGCCAGCCGGGCGGCCTCCACCTCGAACGCGCGGCGGACCTCGACCACCTCCGCCATCCGGTCGTCAGTGAGCCGACGGGCCACCACCGGGGCCAGTTCGTCGGTCGACACCACGTACGTGCCGGAGCCCTGGCGGGGCTCCAACACCCCGGCGTGCACCAGCGCGCGTACCGCCTCGCGGACGGTGTTCCGCCCCACCCCGAGGGCGGCGACGAGCTGCGGCTCGGTCGGGATCCGACCACCCAGGGGCCACTCCCCGCCGAGGATCCGGGCCCGGAGCTGCTCGATCGTCTCGCTCACCCGACGGCCGCGCGGCGGCACGGACGGGGAATGCCCGGACGGTGTCACTGGTTACAACCCACGCCGGAATTCATCCCATGATTGTAGGTTCAAGCTCATGACCCCGCCAACAGCCGCCCTCGCGGGACCCGACGTGGCCTCCGACGTCCCTCCGGCGACACCCGCCGACCAGAGTTCCGGCGCACCGGCCGCCACCTCCACCCCTGCCCCGGCCCGGCCCGGGACCGGAGGGCTGCTGGTGCTCGCCGGGATGCTCCTGGTCGCGCTCAACCTGCGGGCCGCCATCACCAGCCTCGGCGCGCTCCTCGACGAGGTCCGTACCGGCCTGGCGCTCTCCGGCGCGATGGCCGGCTTCGTGACCACGCTGCCCACCATCGCGTTCGCCGTGTTCGGCGCGTTCACCCCGTGGCTGGTCCGGCGGGTCGCCCCGGCCCGGGTGCTGGTGGTGGCGATGGTCACCCTCGCCCTGGGGCAGTTGCTGCGGGTCCTCACCGGCTCGTCCCTGGTCTTCCTGGTCGCCAGCGCGCTCGCGCTGGCCGGGATCGCGGTGGCGAACATCCTGCTGCCGATGCTGGTCAAGCAGTACTTCCCGCACCGCACCGGGCTGGTCACCGGGGCGTACACGGTGGCCCTGACCCTGGGCACGACGGTGGCCGCCGCCGCAGCGGTGCCGGTCGCCCACGCGTTCGGGTCGTGGCGGGTCGGCCTCGGGGTCTGGGCCGGGCTGGCCGCGGTGGCCGTACTCCCGTGGGCGCCGCTGGCGCTGCGGGCCCGGGCCGCCGCGCGGCGGGCGGGACGGACGGCGCAGGTCTCCGCCCGGTCGCGGATCCGGCCGGAACGCACCCGGCTCGGGTGGGCCATGGCGGTGTACTTCGGCGCCCAGTCGCTCAGCGGGTACGTGGTGATGGGCTGGCTGGCCCAGCTCTTCCGGGACGCCGGCTACCAGCCGCAGGACGCCGGGCTGCTGCTCGCCGGGGTGACCGCCTTCGGGGTGCCGGTGGCCCTGGTCATGCCCGCCATCGCCACCCGGCTGCGCACCCTGCGCCCGCTGGTGCTCTTCCTGTCCCTGTCGGCGACCCTGTCCTACCTGGGCCTCGCCTTCGCGCCGCACGACCTGGCGCTGCTCTGGGTGCTCCTCCTGGCCATCGGTCAGGGCGCGTTCCCGCTGATCCTGACCACCATCGGCCTGCGGGCGCGCACGGCGGAGGGAACGGTGCAGCTGTCGGCGTTCGCGCAGAGCACCGGATACGTGATGGCCGGCCTCGGCCCGCTGCTCGTCGGCATCCTCTACGAGGCGACCGGGGGCTGGCAGGTGCCGATCGCCTTCCTGCTGGTCGCCCTCGTCGTGCAGACCGTCGCCGGACTGGCGATCGCCCGGCCCCGCTACATCGAGGACGAGTGAGTCGACGGGTGGCGCGCGGGGGGTGGATCAGGAGGCCGGGGTCGGCTCCCCCGCCACCGCCTCGTCGACCGTCGGGTACGTCTGCAGCACCTCGACCAGTCCGCTGACCTCGAGGATGCGCAGCACGCCGCGCTGGGGTGCGGCGAGTCGCACCACGCCACCGGCCTCGTCGCAGCTGTTCTTGGCGCGTACGAACACCGACAGCCCGGTCGAGTCGCAGAACGAGACCTCGGCGAGGTCGAACACCAGCCGGCTGCGCCCCTTGTCGAGCAGGTCGGTGATCTGGTCCTGGAGTTGGGGGGCGGTCGCCATGTCCAGCTCGCCCGCGACCGACACCACGACCACGTCGCCGCGCTGTTCCGTGTGCACCGTCAACGACATCCGCCAGACCTCCTGTTGTCGGTGGAACCGTATCCCACCGTCGGGGCGCCACGCAGAACGGGAGCCGTTCCCGGTGGGGGCGGGCAACAGTTCTTTGTCCTGCGGCAACTAGTCTTACCAGGTCCGGTGATAGAGTCCGCCCCGGTCAGGGTGGAGGGGGAGTCCGATGGCGCTGAGCACGGAAGTAAGCGGACGGCTGGCCAGTCTGCTCACCGAGCATGCCGATCTGGTCACGCAGCGCTGGACGGAGATGGTCGCGGCCTCGCTGCGCGGCCGACTCAGCCAGGCGGAACTCCGCAGCCAGGTGCAGGACCTGCACCGCGGCATCGTCGTCGCCGGCGAGGGCGGGGCCGTCGACCTGGAGTCGGAGTCGGCCGGCGAGCTGCGGGCCGTGCTCGCCGAGCTGTCCCGGGGCCGGGCCCGGCAGGGCTTCACCGCCACCGAGACGGCGGTCAGCATCTACGCCCTCAAGGACGTGCTGCTGGAGCTGATGGAGAGCCTCTCCGACGACGGCACCCGGCTCCGCGACTTCGTGGGCTTCTCCAGCCTGATCGACAAGATGGGGCTGTTCACCTTCGAGAGCTACGTGCGCACCCGGGAGAGCCTGATCGCCGACCAGGCCGAGCAGCTCCTCGAACTCTCCACCCCGGTGGTCAAGCTCTGGGAGGGCGTGGTCGCCGTGCCGCTGGTCGGCACGCTCGACTCGGCCCGGGCCCAGGTGGTGATGGAGCGGCTGCTCCAGACCCTGGTGGACACCAGCTCGCCGTACGCGATCATCGACATCACCGGCGTGCCGGCGGTGGACACCCAGGTCGCCCAGCACATCCTGAAGACCGTGGTGGCCGCCCGGCTGATGGGGGCGGACTGCATCATCTCCGGCATCCGGCCGCAGATCGCCCAGACCATCGTGGCGCTCGGTATCGAGTTCGGCGACATCGCCACCAAGGCCAGCCTGGCCGACGCCCTGCGCCACGTGCTGCGGCTCACCGGCGTCGAGAACGCCGCCAACCGCCGCGTACGTCGGGAGGTCTGATGGAGCGGGTGCCGGTCCTCAAGATCGGTGACATCCTGCTGGTCTCCATCCAGGTCGACATGGAGGACCAGACCGCCCTGCAGCTTCAGGAGGACCTGGCCGAACGGATCGTCGAGACCGGTTGCCACGGGGTGATCATCGACATCACCGCCCTGGACATCGTCGACTCGTTCATCGGCCGGATGCTCTCCACCATCGCCTCCATCTCCAAGGTCCTCGACGCCGAGACCGTGGTGGTCGGGATGCGTCCCGCGGTCGCCATCACGCTGGTGGAGCTGGGCCTGTCCCTCAACGGCATCCGGACCGCGCTGAACGTCGAACGCGGTATCGAACTCATCGCGGCGGCCCGGGTCGAGGACGACGACCTCGACCTCGAGCCCACCGACGCCGAGCCGGCATCGCCATGACCACCGGCATCGACCTGGGCCGCCCGCAGGCGCAGGCGATCCGGAGCGACGAGGACGTGGTCCGTGTCCGCCAGTTGGTGCGTACCGTCGCGGTCGCCGTCAAGCTCTCCCTGGTCGACCAGACCAAGCTGGTGACCGCCGCCAGTGAGCTGGCCCGCAACACGCTGGTCTACGGCGGTGGCGGCGAGGTCGAGGTGACCTGCGTCGACAACGGCGTACGACGCGGGGTGCGGATCGTCTTCGCCGATTCCGGCCCGGGCATCGCCGACCTCGACCTGGCCCTCACCGACGGCTACACCACCGGCGGTGGCCTCGGGCTCGGGCTCAGCGGAGCCCGCCGCCTGGTCGACGAGTTCGACATCCAGACCGCAGTGGGCAAGGGAACCCGGATCACCGTGACCAAGTGGTCCCGATGACCACGGAACCCGTCTCCGACCAGGGCCTCTGGTTCCGGGTGGAGACGAGCAGCGCGGCCAGCGCGGTACGTCGGACCGCCGAGCGCCTCGGCGATCAGCTGCATCTCGGTGCCCGGCGCACCGCCGACCTGGCGATCGTCGCCGCCGAACTGACCAGCAACCTGGTCAAGCACGCCCAGGACGGGGTGCTCCTGCTCCGTCCGGTGCGGCGCGGCGGCGAGGCCGGCGTGGAACTGGTCGCCGTCGACTCCGGGCCCGGCATGGCCGACCTCACCGTCTCCTCCCGGGACGGGCACTCCACCACCGGCACCCTCGGCATCGGCCTCGGCGCGATCGCCCGGCAGGCGAGCTGGTACGACGGCTACTCGCAGTCCGGCCGGGGCACCGTGCTCGCCGTGCAGGTCTGGCCGTCGGCCGTGCCCTCCCCCGGCTGGGCGGCCGGCATCACCCGGCCGCTGACCGGGGAGGACCGGTGCGGAGACGCCTTCGCCGTGCGGCTGGTCGACGGGCGTCCGCAGGTGCTGGTCTGCGACGGGCTCGGGCACGGTCCGCTGGCCGCCGTGGCGAGCGAGGCCGCCGTCACCGCGTTCCGCGCCGCGCCCGCCGGGCCGCCGAAGGCCCTGGTGGATCACCTGCACCGGTCGATCTCGCACACCCGGGGGGCCGCGCTCGCCGTCGCCGAGCTGGAACCGTCGGCCGGGCGGCTGCGCTTCGCGGGACTGGGGAACATCGCCGCCACCGTGGTCGAGCACGGCCGACGGCGCGGGCTGGTCTCGCTCCCCGGCATCGCCGGCCACCAGCGTCCGGTGATCCGGGAGTACGAGTACCCGTTCGACGGGAACGCCCTGCTGGTCATGCACACCGACGGGGTGACCGACCGGTGGAAGCTCACCGACTACCCGGGGCTCACCGACCGGGCCCCGTTGCTCACCGCCGCCACCATCCTGCGTGACTACGGCGTGCGCCGCGACGACGCCGGTGTCCTCGTCGCCCGGGCCCCGGCATGAACCCGCCCCTCCCCGCGCCGCTGATGCAGATGGCGCTCCGCGCCGAGCCCGACATCTTCGTGCTGCGGCAACGCGGCCGGGAGGTGGCGACCGCCGTCGGTCTGGAGTACCAGGACCAGATCCGCATCGCCACCGCGCTCAGCGAGGTCGCCCGGGACCTGGTGCGTGCCGTCGGCGGCGCGGACGTCGCCTTCCGCGTCGCCGGGGCGGAGGAGGGGAGCCCGGTCCTGCGGGTCGAACTCGCCCCGCTGCGACCGTTCGGCCCGGCCGGGTACGAGCCGACCTCCGGCGCGGTGGCCCGGCTCGTCGACAGCCTGGACCTGACCCCGGTCGATGGAGTTACCGTCATACGGATGTCCCGACGCATTCCGGCCCACGCGGAGGCGCTGACTCCCCAGCGTCTCGCCGAACTGCGCGCCCAGCTCGCGCAGAGCGCGCCGGCCAGCGTGCTGGACGAACTCACCTCCCAGAACGAGCAGCTCATCGCCGCCCTCGACGAGGTACGCAGCCAGCGTGACGAGCTGGCCGTGCTCAACGAGGAGCTCCAGGAGACCAACCGGGGGGTGCTCGCGCTCTACAACCAGCTCTCCGAGGAGCTGGAGGAGACCAACCGGGGCGTGGTGGCGCTCTACGCCGAGCTGGACGAGAAGTCGGCGCAGCTCAAGGCGGCCAGCGAGTCGAAGAGCCGGTTCCTGGCCAACGTCAGCCACGAACTGCGCGCCCCGGTCACCGCGGTCATCGGGCTGGCCCGGCTGCTCGCCGACTCGGCCTCGGACCCGCTCACCAGCGAGCAGGCCCGCCAGGTGGGGCTGATCCGCTCCTCCGCCACTGACCTGCTGGCTCTGGTCAACGACCTGCTGGACCTCGCCAAGGCCGAGTCCGGCCGGATCGAGCCGGACTGGACCGAGGTCGACCTCCGGGTGGTTTTCGGTCAGCTCCGGGGCACGCTGCGGGCACTGGCCACCCGGCCCGGTGTGGACCTGGTGGTCGAGGAGCCGCCCTCCCCGGCGACGCTGCGGTCGGACGAGACGCTGCTGACCCGGGTGCTGCGTAACCTGCTGCACAACGGGCTCAAGTTCACCGAGGCCGGTGAGGTGCGGATGCGCGCCGACCTGGTCGACGGCCGGTGGCGGATCGTCGTCACGGACACCGGCATCGGTATCGCGCCGGACCAGCACGAACGGATCTTCGAGGATTTCTACCAGGTGCCCGGGAGCGCCAGCAGCGTCGGCACCGGCCTGGGCCTGCCGTACGCCCGGCGGCTGGCCATGCTGCTCGGGGGTGCCCTGCGGGTGGCCAGCGAGCCAGGCCGGGGCAGCGTGTTCACCCTGGACCTGCCCGTGGACGGGGCGTGACGGTGGAGGGCGGGCCCGCGACAGTGCTGGTGGTCGACGACAGTCGCACCAAGCGCTACCTGCTGGTGAGCTGGCTGACCCGGGCCGGCTTCGAGGTGCGGGAGGCGGAGACCGGCAAGGAGGCGCTGGAGCGGGTCGGTACCGACCCGGTCGAACTGGTGGTGCTCGACGTACGCCTGCCCGACATGAGCGGCTTCGAGGTGTGCGAACGGATCAAGGCCAGCCAGCCGGCCCTGCCGGTCATCCACGTCTCCGCGCACGCCATCGACGTGGTCGACCGGGCGCAGGGCCTGACCCGGGGCGCGGACGCGTACCTCGCCGAACCGATCGAACCGGACGAACTGGTTGCTACCGCCCACGCGGTGCTGCGCTACTACCGGGCCCGCCGACGGGCCGAACTCTTCGCCGAGCGGCTCGCCCGGCTGGCCGAGACCACCGTCGCGGTGCACGCCGCGCCGACCTTCGCCCGCCTGCTGGAGGAGGCGGCCGTGGGCGCGGCGGCGATCTTCCGTACCCCCGCCGCGGTGGTGGCCGAGACCTTCGACGGGGAGTGCGTGGCCGGGGTCTGCCCCGGCCCCGGCGAGGCGGGCAGCGTCGTCCCGTGGACGGTGGACGACACCGGGGTGCCGACCGGCACGACGGTGCGCATCGACGAGCCGTCCGACTGGGACCTGACCGACTGGCCGGCCGACGACCGGCTGGCGGTCGCCGCGGCCCGGCTGCGGGAGGACCGCGCCCCGCTCTACGTGGTGGTGCCGGCGGGAGTGCAGGTGCCGGGCATGCCGGTGCTGGTGCAACTCGCCCAGGCGGTGGCGGCGTCCGTCGAGGCGCAACGCTCCTACGACGAGGAACACCGCATCGCGGTCACCCTCCAACGCAGCCTGCTGCCGCGCCGTATCCCGACGATCGATGGCCTGGACCTCGCCGTACGGTACGAGCCGGCGAGCGCGCAGACCGAGGTGGGCGGCGACTTCTACGAGCTGGTGATGCTCGACGGGCACCTGCTGATGGCGATCGGCGACGTGGCCGGACACTCGCTGCACGCCGCCACGGTGATGGCCGAGCTGCGCCACGCGGTGCGGGCGTACGCGGTCGAGGGGCACCAGCCCGGGGAGATCCTGCACCGGGTCAACGAGTTGATGCGGCGACTGCTCCCGCACGAGCTGGCCACCATCTGCGTGCTGCTGCTGGAGCCGGACACCGGTAAGGTCCGGATGGCCAGCGCCGGCCACCTGCCACCGCTGCTCGCCGTGGACGGGCGGGTGGAGTTCCTCCAGCACACCGCCCCGCTGCTCGGGGTACGGGCGGCCCGCCCGCCGGACCTGGAGTTCGTGGTGCCGGCCGGGGCGACACTGGTGCTCTACACCGACGGGCTGATCGAGCGCCGGGACACCACCATCGACGAGGGACTTGCCGCCCTGGCCGGGCAGGCCGCCCGGGTCGAGCCGGACCTGGACGCCTTCTGTGCCCGCCTGCTGCGCGAACTCGCCCCCGCGGAGATCCACGACGACGTCGCCGTGCTCGCCCTCCGCCGCCACTGAGGTGGCATTTCGTGGTAGCAGGGGACCCCTGCACGGCATTTTTCGGTAGCAGGGGACCCCTGCTCATCACCAGGCGGTAGGAAGGGACCCCGGCAACCACCCGACTCCGCGCTACCCGGTGCGCAGTGAGCGGACGTAGGCGGTCGGGGTGATGCCGGTGACGGCGGTGAAGTCGCGGACCAGGTGCGCCTGGTCGCTGTAGCCCAGGTCGGCGGCGAGCCCCGCCCAGTCCGGCGGGCCGGCGGCGGCCCGCTCGATCGCCTCCTGAAGTCGGTAGCGCCGGATCACCCACTTCGGTCCGACACCGACGTGGTCGAGGAAGAGGCGCTGGAGGCGGCGGGTGGAGACGCCGTGCCGGCGGGCCAGGTCGTCCACCCGGAGGATGCCCCGGTCGGTGCGGATCTCGTCGGTCAGGCGCATCGCCTCGTCGGCCGACGGATCCGGCTCCGGTGCCCAGCCGAGGAGGAAGTCGTCGAGCGCCCGCCGTCGGTCGTCGTCGTCACCGGCGCAGACCCCGGCCGGGTCGGGTGCCGGCACGAGGGGCAGCCGACGGTCGGTCAGCTCGGCGACCGGACGCCGCCAGAACGGTCGGAACCCGCCCGGCCGGAACTGGACGCCGCAGACCCGGCCGACGCCGGCCAGGGTGATCGAGAAGAGGCGCTGCCCGACGCCGGAGACCTCGACCGAACCGGCAACGTCGCCGTGGGAGCCGACGTCGTGCCGGAACACCAGGTTCACCGCCGGGTGCGGTACGACCCGCTGCTCGAACGCTCCGGTCACCGCCCAGTCGACGAACCAGTAGTGCTCGACGTACCGGCGCAGCGGAGCGGCGGGCAGGTGCCGGCGGAAGCGCAGTTCACGGTGGAGCCGACCCGGGTCGAGGATGCCCCGGTTGTCGCTCCGCGGCTCGTGTCGCATTCCTTCAAGACCACCCTCATACGCTGCCCGTATGGCGACAAAGACTAGTGACCTGCTGACCGCCGCCGCCCCGGAGACCGTGGCGGTGGTCCGGGGCATCTCCGACGACCAGCTCGACCTGCCCACCCCGTGCCAGGAGTACGCCGTACGCGACCTGCTCGGCCATCTGTTCCAGGTGGTGGTCAACTTCCAGGAACTGACCGCCCGGCGCCCCGTCGACTGGGCGGAGCAGCCGGACCTGTTCACCGGCGACTGGCGGGACCGGTTCGCTGCCGAGACCGAGCGCGTCGTCGGGGCCTGGTCGGAGCCGTCCGCCCTGGAGGGGGTGTCCCCCGGCATGGGCATGCCGCAGGAGGTCGTCGGGGGCATGCTGCTGCTCGACCTGACGGTGCACGGGTGGGACCTGGCCCGGTCGACCGGCCAGCCGTACCGTACCGATCCTGCGGTGGTGGCCGACCTGCTCGACCTGGTCGCCCGGCTCGCGCCGACGGCCCGCGAGCGGGGCGTGTTCGGCGCGGCGGTGGAGCCCGCCGACACCGGCGACGACCTCGCCCGCCTGCTCTGCCTGACCGGTCGCGACCCGGCCTGGCCGTCGGCGGGCTGACCCGGACAGCCCGTCCAGCGGGCAGGATGTCGGGATGGACCTGGTCTCGCTCGCCGACATCCGCGCCGCCGCCCGTGCGGTCGCACCGACCGTGCTGCGTACCCCGCTGCTGCCCGCCCGGTGGGACGACCAGCTGTGGCTGAAGCCGGAGAGCCTGCAACCGGTCGGCTCGTTCAAGCTGCGGGGAGCGGCGCACGCGGTGGCCTGCCTCGACCCTGCCCGACGGGCGCGCGGTGTGGTCACCCACTCCTCCGGCAACCACGGCCAGGCCCTCGCGTACGCGGCCCGGGCGGCCGGGGTTCCCTGCACCGTGGTGGTGCCGGAGGGCGCGCCGACGGTCAAGGTCGACCAGATGCGGGCGCTCGGGGCCGAGGTGGTGCTCGTACCCCGGGAACGGCGGGGCGCCGAGGCCGACCGGATCGCCGCCGCGACCGGCGCGGCGCTGGTGCCGCCCTTCGACGACCGGCGGGTCATCGCCGGTCAGGGCACGGTCGGGCTGGAGATCGTCGAGGACCTGCCCGACGTGGACGTGGTGCTGGTGCCGGTGGGCGGCGGTGGGCTCTCCTCCGGGGTCGCCACGGCGGTACGGGCGGTGCGCCCGTCCGCCGTGGTGGTCGGGGTGGAACCGGCGCTGGCCGCCGAGGCGCGGGACTCGCTCGCGGCGGGCGAGGTGGTGGTCTGGGGCGAGGATCGCACCTACCGGACCTGCGCGGACGGGCTACGGCTGCCGCTCTCCCCGCTGACCTTCGCCCATCTGCGGGCCCGTCTCGACGGCATCCTCACGGTCACCGAGGACGAGATCCGGGCGGCGATGGGGCGGCTGGCCCGGGACGCCCGGCTGGTGGCCGAGCCGAGCGGCGCGGTGGCACTCGCCGCCCGGCTGTTCCACGCCGACGAACTGCCCGCTGGTCGTACCGTCGCGGTGGTCAGCGGAGGCAACGTCGACCCGGAGGCGCTCACCGCCGCGCTCTCCGCCCCACCTGGGTGAGGTGGTAGCGCCCCGCCCCGTCCTGCCCGCGCTGCCCTGCCCGCCGGCCGGGGCTAGGTGGTAGCAGGGGACCCCTGCTCCTCATAAAGCGGTAACAGGGGGCCCCTGCTACCACCTCAGCCCGAAAAAGAGCACCCAGGGTGCTACCGGGTGGGGTGCGGTCGGATCAGTTGCGGCGGAGGCGGTCGAGGATCCAGGCGTTGATGAACGCCTCTTCCTTCCACGCGTCGTACCGGCCGCTCGGGCCGCCGTGCCCGGCGCCCATCTCGGTCTTGAGCAGGTAGTCGCCCTGCGGCGCGACCGCGCGCAGCCGGGCGACCCACTTGGCCGGCTCGTGGTAGAGGACCCGGGTGTCGTTGAGGCTGGTCACCGCCAGGATCGCCGGGTAGTCGACCGGTGCCACGTTCTCGTACGGCGTGTACGACTTCATGTAGGCGTACACCTCCGGGTCGGCCAGCGGGTTGCCCCACTCCTCCCACTCGGTGACGGTCAGCGGCAGCGACGGGTCGAGGATGCTGGTCAGCGCGTCGACGAAGGGCACCTGGGCGACGATGCCGGTGAACGCGTCCGGGGCGAGGTTCGCCACCGCACCCATCAGCAGGCCGCCGGCGGAAGCGCCCCGGGCGACCAGCCGGTCCTGGGCCGTCCAGCCTGCCTTGACCAGGTGCCGGGCGCAGGCCACGAAGTCGGTGAAGGTGTTCTTCTTGGCCAGCAGCTTGCCCTCTTCGTACCAGCGTCGGCCCAGCTCACCGCCGCCCCGGATGTGCGCGACCGCGAACACCACGCCCCGGTCCAGCAGGGAGAGCCGGGGAATGGAGAACCACGGGTCGATGCTCGCCTCGTACGAGCCGTATCCGTAGACCAGGCAGGGGGCGGAGCCGTCCTTCGGGGTGCCGGCCCGGCAGACCAGCGAGATCGGGATGCGGGTGCCGTCGTCGGCGAGCGCCCAGTCCCGGTGCTGCTCGTACTCGGCCGGGTCGTACTCGCGCCCGTCGGGGCCGGGCCGCACCGGCTTCCGCCTGCGCAGGATCATCTCCCGGGTGACCAGGTCGAAGTCGTAGACCGAGTCGGGGCTGATCAGCGAGCTGTAGCGGAACCGGATCCGTCCGGTGCGGTACTCCGGGTTCGCGTCGAGGCCGACGCTGTAGAGCGGCTCCGGGAAGTCGATGTCGTACCAGTCGGTGCTGCCGTCGGTGAGCACCCGCAGGCCGGTGAGCCCGTTGGTGCGCAGCGAGATGACCAGGTGGTCGGCGAAGGCGTCGACCGACTCCAGCCGGGTGCCCGGGGCGTGGTCGATCATCGGCACCCAGTCGCCGGGTGCGTCCGCCGAGGTGTACGCCAGCGCGAAGTCCTCCGCGCCGTCGTTGTGCAGGATCAGGAAACGGTGCCCGTGGTGCTCGACGGAGTACTCGACGCCCTGCCGGCGCGGGGCGACGACGGCGGGCGCGCCGGTGGGATTGCCGGCCGGGATGACCAGCACCTCGCTGGTGATCTTGCTGTGGATGTCGATCAGGATGAACCGCTCGGAGCGGGTCAGCTCGACGCCGACCCAGAACCGCTCGTCGGGCTCCTCGTGGACGATGACGTCCTCGCTGGCCGGGGTGCCGATGACGTGCCGCCACACCCGGTACGGCCGCCACGACTCGTCGACCGTGACGTAGAAGAGGACGGAGGCGTCGGCGGACCAGGCGGTGCCGTAGGAGGTGTCGGGCACCTCGTCGGCGAGCACCTCGCCGGTGCTGAGGTCCTTGACCCGTAGCGTGTACCGCTCGTCCCCGGCGAAGTCGGTCGAGTACGCCAGCCAGCGTCCGTCCGGGCTGACGTCGTACGCGCCGAGCGAGAAGAAGTCGTGCCCCTCGGCGAGCTGGTTGCCGTCGAGCAGCACCTCCTCGCCCTCCAGGGGCGCGCCGTCGACGCTGACCGGGGGCTCGGTCTCGCCGTCGCGGACCGGCCGGCGGCACTGGATGCCGTACTGCTGGCCCTCGACGCTGCGGCTGTAGTACCAGTACCCACCCTTGCGCGCGGGTACCGAGAGGTCGGTCTCCTGGGTGCGCCGCCGGGTCTCCTCGAACAGGGTGGCGCGCAGGTCGGCCAGGTGGGCGGTGCGCGCCTCGGTGTAGCCGTTCTCGGCGGTCAGGTGGGCGATGGTCTCCGGGGCGTCCTTGTCGGCGAGCCAGGCGTACTCGTCGACGACCGTGTCACCGTGGTGGACACGCTCGGTGGGGACGCGCTTGGCGACGGGCGCGGGGGTCTCGGTGGTCACTCCGCCACGTTACCGGCCGGCATGCCGGGACCGGGGTACGCGCCGATGCCCGGTTTCGCCCCACAGCTGTTCGTACACATGTACGATTGCCGCCATGTCGGGATCCCTGCCTTCGGCCCACCGTTCCGGTTCGACCGACATCACCCGTCGGCTCGTCGAGATCTGCGGCCCGTCCTTCGCCCGTCCCGCCGGCCCGGCCGACGAGGTCGCCGGAGGACTGGCCGGCTGGGTGGCGGTGCCGGGCGACGCCGGTGCCGCCGCCGAGGTGCTGCGGCTGGCCGCCGCGCACGACCTGACCGTGGTGCCGCGGGGCGCCGGCACCAAGATCGATTGGGGTGCCGCGCCGGAGCGGGTGGACATCATGCTCGACACCGGCCGGCTCGCCGGCATCCGTTCCCCGGACGGCCCCGGCTGGCACGGCCCGGCCGGTGCCGCCCGGTCCGGGCCCGCCGGGAGCGGGCGGTCGGGCCCGGTCGGCCGTCCCGGCGGGCGCCACCGCCGGTCCGGGGGCGTTCCCGACCCGTCCGGATCAATGGTCGAGATCGGCGCGGGCACTCCGCTGCGCGCCGTGCAGGCCGCGTTGGAGCGGACGGGCTGGCGTCTGGCGCTGGACGCTCCGTCCCCCGGGGCGACCGTCGGCGGTGTGCTCGCCGCCGACGAGGCCGGTCCGCTGCGCCTGCGGTACGGCACCCCGGGCGACCAACTCCTCGGCCTGCGTTACCTGACCGCCGACGGGGAACTGGTCGAGACCGGCGGCGACGCGTCCGGTCCGGAGCTGGCCCGGCTGCTCTGCGGCTCGCACGGCGGGCTCGGCGTGCTCGTCTCGGCCACCCTGCGGGCCCGGCCCCTGCCACCCCGCCGGGCCTGGGTCACCCGTCCGGTCTGGACCCCGCTGGAGGTGCACGAGCTGATCCACGCCGTGCTGTCGGCCGGGCTCCGCCCCGCCGCGATCGAGCTGGACCTCCCCGCCGTGCGCCGGCCTCCGGCCCCCCGTCCCGCCGTCGCCGGCCCCGTCTGGTCGGGCCATCCGGCGGGCTCGGCCCGGGCGGCGCACCCGGCTGGTTCCGGGCGGGCCGCCCACCCGGCCGGCTCGGCGCGTTCCGGCCCGACCCCCGGGGCCGGGCGGTCCACCCCACCCGCCGCCGGTGACCTGGTGATGCTTCTGGAGGGCGGCCCGGCCGACGTGGCCGAGCGGGCCCGCCACCTGACCAGGCTGCTCGGTGAGGGGGCCACCGTCGCCGACTCCCCGCCCGAGTGGTGGCGGCACTATCCGTTCCGGCCGGACGACATCGCGCTCCGGGTCGACGTCCCCCTCACCGACCTGCACGCCGCCATCTACGCGCTGCGGGACGCGGTCGGTGCCCCGGTGCCGGTGCGTGGCTCGGTCGGCCTCGGCGTGGCCCATGCCGTGCTGCCCGGTGGCACACCCGTGGAGCGGGTGTCCTCGATCCTCACCGCGGTCCGACAGGTGCTCCTGGCCCGTGATGGCCGCTGCGTGGTGCTGGCCGCGCCGCCCGCCGTCCGGCAGGGTGTCGATCTCTGGGGCGACCTGCCGGCCCTGTCCCGGCTGCGCGCGGCCAAGCAGCAGCTCGACCCGCACCACCGGCTCGCCCCCGGCCGCCTGCCCGGCGGCCTCTGACCGCCAGGCGCCCGGGTCCCGGCGACCGGCTCGGGCCGGGCTCCGGGGAACCGGCGCTCAGACCGCGTCGTTCCGGATGACCAGCACGGCGATGTCGTCCCGGGGCGGCTCGGGCGAGAAGTTGATCGCGGTGGAGCGCAGCCGTGCGGCGATCACGTCCGCCGAGTAGCCGGCGAGCGGTGCGGCTGCCTCCCGCAGGCGGTCCGGGCCGAAGAGTTCCCGGCCGCGTCGCCGTTCGGTCACCCCGTCCGTGTAGAAGATCAGCGCGTCGCCGGGGTCGAGCGGGACCACCGAGGTCGGTGAGGCGATCGTGTCGAGCAGGCCGAGTGCCGTACCGCCGGTGCCGACGAAGGACGCCCCGCCCACGCTGCGCAGCAGCACCGGCCGGTCGTGCCCGGCGAGGTGCAGTGACACGTCGAGCTGGTTGCCCTCGCCCGGCCCGACCGCCGCCAGGGCGAGCGTGCAGTACCGTCCCCCGCCCCGCTCGACCAGGGTCTCGTTGAGCCGGTTCAGCGCCTCCGGCAGCGGCTTGCCGTCGCCGACCAGCACCCGGATCACGTCACGGACCAGCCCGGTCACCGCGGCGGCCTGGACGCCCTTGCCGGAGACGTCCCCGATCACCACCAGCCAACGGCCGTCCGGCAACGGCAGCACGTCGTAGAAGTCGCCACCGACCTCGGCGTCGTCCCCGGTCGGGACGTACTCGGCGGCGAAGCCGATGCCCTCGATCAGTGGCAGCACCGGCGGCAGCAGCGACTGTTGCAGGGTCTGCGCCACCCGGCGGCGCTCGGCGTGGATGCGGGCGTTCTCGATCGCCAGCGCGGCCCGCCGGGCCACGTCCTCCAGCACGGCGATCTCGTCCGGATCGTGGCGGTGGCGCTGGTGCCGGCCGACCGCGAGGGTGCCGAGCCGCTGTCCCCGCGCGACCAGGGGCACCGCGAACCCCTCCATCGGACCGCCCAGCGGCACCTGCGAGCCGATCCGGATCGCCTCGCGCAGCCGGGCCTGGATCGACTCGTGGCCGGTCTCCCGGAGCACCTTGTGCAGGTGCGGCAGGACCGACTCGTCGGTGTGGCTGGCCGCCGCCAGGTTGAGCTGCCCCCACTCGTCGGTGATGTGCACCGCGCACCACTGCCCGAGCCGGGGCACCACGAGCTGCGGGACGAGCGCCATGGTCAACTCGACGTCGAGGGACTGGGCGAGCAGTTCGCTCGCCTCGGCCAGGAAGGTCAGCCAGGCCTGCCGGCGGATGTCGGCCCGGCGCAGCCGGTCGTTCTCCAGGTGCAGGGAGAGCCGTTCGGCGGTCAACGCGGCGAGCGGGCGCGCGTACGCCGAGGGCACCGCGTCCAGCTCCAGCTCACCGGAGTACGGCCGCTGCACCGCCAGCCGTACCCGGAGCAGCTCGCTGTCGGTGCGGGGCGGTCGGCCGTACCGGGCCAGCACCTGGGTGCCCTGCCCGTCGCCCCGGTCCAGCCGGACCAACCCGCCGGTGGCCCCCACCATCGTGGCGACCCGGGCGAGCAGGTCGGTGGCGAAGTCGGGGAGCGGATCGTCGGCGTACGGGTCGGGACGGGTCTGCATCAGCTCGCTCATCGCGGCCGCGCTCGGCCCGGTGGTCTCCACCGGGTTCCCGTCGCCGTCGGTCCCCGACGAGCAGGGGGAGAGCCGGCGGCCCTCGGCGAGCGCGTCCCGGCGTGGCGGGGGGGCGTCCGGACGGTCCAGCCGGAACCAGACGCCCTTGCCGGAGGGGAGGTAGGTCGTCCCCCAGCAGCTCGCGAAGTGGTCGACCAGGAGCAGGCCCCGACCCCGCTCGGCGACCTCGGCGATGTCGGCCGTGTCGTTGCGCACCCCGACGGTCAGCTCGTCCACCGGCCCCGGCGCGTAGTCGGAGACCATCACGCTCAGCCCCACCCGGTCCGCGACCACCTCGATGTCCAGCTCGGTGCCGGCGTGCTCGACCGCGTTGGTGGAGAGCTCGGTGGTCAGCAGGAGCGCCTCGTTGAGCAGCTCGTCCAGGTGGGCTTCGGCGAGCACCGAGCGGACCACGGCACGGGCGGTGGCGGGCGTGCGGCGGTCGGCGGGCAGCCGGACCCGCCGGACGTGCTCGTCCGGGCCGCCGGTCGTCGTCGGTCCCGTCTCCGCTGCCACCCTCGTATCCTCCTCTCCCTTTCGCCGGGAAGCCAAGCGGGTCGACTCTCTTTCGCGCCCCGGCGCGTCGTCCCGCCCCATGTGTCACTCCGGCCACTCCGTCCCGCCGATCCAGGTGGCGACGCATCGACGGATGGGAGCGGCGTGGAGATGCGCAGGCCCGGTGCGGGCACAATGATGGGATGGCCGGCACGAGCCTGGAGGCCCCCGAGCTGAGCGAGGAACGATGACGACGGCGAGAACTCAGGCCGGCGCGGACTCCGCGGCGTCCGACCACGATGCTGTCCTCGGCGAGCTGGCGGCGGCGCTGCGCCGGGTCGGCCAGGGCGATTTCAAGGTACGGCTGCCCCGTCGGGCGGGCGTCGCCGGTGACGTGGTCGACGCCTTCAACGACGTGGTGTCGTTGCAGGAGCGGCAGTACTTCGACATGCGCCGGATCAGCCGGATCGTCGGCCGGGAGGGGCGGCTCACCGAGCGGCTCGACGAGGAGGGGCTGGACGGCTCCTGGGCGGAGGGCCAGCGGGCGGTCAACTCGCTCATCGACGACCTGGGCCGCCCCACCACCGAGATCGCCCGGGTGATCGTGGCGGTCGCCGACGGCGATCTCTCCCAGCACATGGCGCTGGAGATGGACGGCCGGCCGCTGCGGGGCGAGTTCCTGCACATCGGTCGCACCGTGAACACGATGGTGGACCAGCTCTCGTCGTTCTCCAGCGAGGTGACCCGGGTGGCCCGTGAGGTGGGCACCGAGGGCAAGCTGGGCGGCCAGGCCGACGTGCGGGGCGTCGCCGGCACCTGGAAGGACCTCACCGACTCGGTGAACACCATGGCGTCGAACCTGACCGACCAGGTGCGGTCGATCTCGCAGGTGGCCACGGCGGTGTCCGGGGGCGACCTGTCGCGGAAGATCACCGTGTCGGCGAAGGGCGAGGTCGCCGAGCTGGCGCACACCATGAACGGGCTCACCGACACGCTCCGGCTCTTCGCCGAGCAGGTGACCCGGGTGGCGCGTGAGGTGGGCACCGAGGGCAAGCTCGGTGGCCAGGCCGAGGTGCCGAACGTCGCGGGCACCTGGAAGGACCTGACCGACAGCGTCAACTCGATGGCGTCGAACCTGACCGCCCAGGTGCGGAACATCGCCCAGGTCTCCACCGCGGTCGCCCGGGGCGACCTCTCCCAGAAGATCACCGTCGCCGCGCAGGGCGAGATCCTGGAGCTGAAGGACACCGTCAACACGATGGTGGACCAGCTGTCGTCGTTCGCCGACGAGGTGACGCGGGTGGCCCGTGAGGTGGGCACCGAGGGCAAGCTCGGTGGCCAGGCGCAGGTGCGCGGCGTCTCCGGCACCTGGCGTGACCTGACCGAGAACGTCAACCAGCTCGCCGGCAACCTGACCAGTCAGGTCCGGAACATCTCCCAGGTCTCCACCGCGGTGGCGAAGGGTGACCTGTCGCAGAAGATCACTGTGGACGCCCGGGGCGAGATCCTGGAGCTGAAGTCGACGGTGAACACGATGGTGGACCAGCTGTCGTCGTTCGCCGACGAGGTGACCCGGGTGGCCCGTGAGGTGGGCACCGAGGGCAAGCTGGGCGGCCAGGCCCAGGTCAAGGGCGTCAGCGGTACGTGGCGTGACCTGACCGACAACGTGAACTCGATGGCGTCGAACCTGACGTCGCAGGTGCGGAACATCGCCTCGGTCACCACCGCCGTGGCGAAGGGTGACCTGTCGCAGAAGATCACTGTGGACGCCCGGGGCGAGATCCTGGAGCTGAAGTCGACGGTGAACACGATGGTGGACCAGCTGTCGTCGTTCGCCGACGAGGTGACCCGGGTGGCCCGTGAGGTCGGCACCGAGGGCAAGCTCGGCGGTCAGGCCCAGGTCCGTGGCGTCGCGGGCACCTGGCGGGACCTGACCGACAACGTGAACTCGATGGCGTCGAACCTGACCGCCCAGGTGCGGAACATCGCCCAGGTCTCCACCGCGGTCGCCAAGGGTGACCTGTCGCAGAAGATCACCGTGGACGCGCAGGGCGAGATCCTGGAGCTGAAGAACACGGTGAACACGATGGTGGACCAGCTGTCGTCGTTCGCCGACGAGGTGACGCGGGTCGCCCGCGAGGTGGGCACCGAGGGCAAGCTGGGTGGTCAGGCGCAGGTGAAGGGTGTCTCCGGCACCTGGCGGGACCTCACGGACAATGTGAACTCGATGGCGTCGAACCTGACGTCGCAGGTGCGGAACATCGCCTCGGTCACCACCGCCGTGGCCAAGGGCGACCTCGGCCAGAAGATCACCGTGGACGCGCAGGGCGAGATCCTGGAGCTGAAGAACACTGTCAACACGATGGTGGACCAGCTGTCGTCGTTCGCCGACGAGGTGACCCGGGTCGCCCGTGAGGTCGGCATCGAGGGCAAGCTCGGTGGTCAGGCGCAGGTGAAGGGCGTCTCCGGCACCTGGCGCGACCTCACCGAGAACGTCAACCAGCTCGCGTCCACCCTCACCACCCAGCTCCGGGCGATCTCCCAGGTCTCCACCTCGGTGACCCGGGGCGACCTGACCCAGCGGATCTCGGTCAAGGCGCAGGGCGAGGTCGCCGAGCTGAAGGACAACATCAACCAGATGATCGTCACCCTCCGGGAGACGACGAAGAAGAACGCCGAACAGGGCTGGCTGGACTCCAACCAGGCCCGCATCGGCGGTCTGCTCCAGGGGCAGCGCGACCTCGGCGAGGTCTGCCGCATGATCATGATGGAGGTCACGCCGCTGGTCGACGCCCAGCTCGGTGCCTTCTTCCTCGCCGAGACCTCGGACGGCGTCACGCGACTGCGGCTCACCGCCTCCTACGGATACGTCGCCCGGGGCCACGAGGTCACCTTCGGTCCCGGCGAGGGCCTGGTCGGGCAGGCCGCCCTGTCGCGGCGCACCATCCGGGTCAGCGCGGTGCCGGACGGCACCATCACCCTCCGCTCCGGCCTGGCCGAGACGAACCCGGCCGACCTGGTCGTGCTTCCCGTGCTCTTCGAGGGGGAACTGCTCGGGGTGATCGAGTTCGCCAGCGTGGCGACCTTCTCCGACCTGCACCTCTCCTTCCTGGAGCGGCTGGTGCTGACCATCGGCATCGCGGTCAACACCATCCAGGCCAACCGGCGTACGGAGGAACTGCTCTCCCAGTCGCAGCGGCTCGCCCTGGAGTTGCAGGAGCAGTCGGCGGAGTTGCAGCGCACCAACGCCGAGCTGGAGGACAAGGCCCAGCTGCTGTCCGAGCAGAAGGGCAACATCGAGACGAAGAACCGGGAGATCGAGCTGGCCCGGCTCGGCCTGGAGGAGAAGGCGCAGCAGCTCACCCGCGCCTCGGCGTACAAGTCGGAGTTCCTGGCGAACATGAGCCACGAGCTGCGGACGCCGCTGAACTCGCTGCTGCTGCTGGCCCGGCTACTCGCCGAGAACTCGGAGCAGAACCTCACCCCGAAGCAGACCGAGTTCGCCCGGACGATCCACAGCGCCGGTTCCGACCTGCTCTCGCTGATCGACGACATCCTCGACCTGTCGAAGATCGAGGCCGGCCGGATGGACGTCCAGCCGGTCGACGTGCGCTTCGGCGACATCCGGGGCTACGTCGAGCAGGCGTTCAAGCCGCAGGCCGAGGAGAAGGGGCTCGACTTCCAGGTCGAGATCTCCCGGGACCTGCCGACCACCGTGGTCACCGACGCCCAGCGGTTGCAGCAGATCCTGCGCAACCTGCTCTCCAACGCGGTCAAGTTCACCGACGCCGGAACGGTCACCCTGCGGATCGGCCCGGCGGCGGAGAACGTGGTCTTCGACGTGCCGGCGCTGACCAACGCCCGGCAGGTGATCGCCTTCACGGTGGTCGACACCGGGATCGGCATCCCGGACGACAAGCTGTCACTGATCTTCGAGGCGTTCCAGCAGGCCGACGGGACGACCAGCCGGCGGTACGGCGGCACCGGACTCGGACTCTCCATCAGCCGGGACCTGGCCCGCCTGCTCGGCGGCACGATCACCGTCGCCTCCGCGCCCGGCCAGGGGTCGACGTTCACCCTCTTCGTGCCCGACGTGCTGGCCCCGGACGCGGTGGTCGCCCCGCTGCCGCCCTCGCCGGCCCGGGCCGGGCTGCCCTCGTCGCTGCTGATGCCGCCGCCGGAGCTGCCGAAGCCGCCGGAGGGCCCGGCGACGCGGCGGCTGGAAGGGGCCACCGTGCTGATCGTCGACGACGACGTGCGCAACGTCTTCGCCCTGACCAGCGCGTTGGAGTTGCACGGCATGACCGTGCTCTACTCGGACAACGGCGCGGACGGGATCCGGCTGCTCGCCGAGCACCCGGAGGTCGACATCGTGCTGATGGACGCCATGATGCCCGACCAGGACGGGTACGAGACGACCCGATCGATCCGGCGCAACCACCGCTTCGCGGACCTTCCGATCGTCTTCCTGACCGCCAAGGCGATGCCCGGGGACCGGGAGTCCGCCCTGGCGGCGGGCGGCAGCGACTACATCACCAAGCCGGTCGACCTGGACGAGCTGATCGAGCTGATGTCGTCCTGGATCAGCGGCAGCGGACGCGAGGAGAACCAGTGACTCAGATGGCCAAGGCGCTGCTGGTGGACGACCGACGGGAGAACCTGATGGCCCTGGAGGCGATCCTCCAGGGCCTCCCGGTGCAGTCGGTGGCCGTCGAGAGCGGCGAGGCGGCCCTGAAGCAGCTCCTGGTGGACGACTTCGCGGTGATCCTGCTGGACGCCCAGATGCCGGACATGGACGGATTCGAGACGGCCGGGCACATCAAGCGCCGGGAACGGACCCGGCACATCCCGATCATCTTCCTCACCGCCGCCGACCGGGACGCCCAACTCGCCCTGCGCGGGTACGCGGTCGGCGCGGTGGACTACCTCACCAAGCCGTTCGACCCGTGGGTGCTCCGGGCCAAGGTGTCGGTCTTCGTCGACCTGTGGTCGAAGACCCGCCAGCTCGCCGCCCAGTCCGAGGTGGCCCGGGAGCGCGAGTCGCAGTGGCGGGTGCTCAGCGACGCGGTCGACGAGGCCACCGCGCTGCTGCGCTCCGACGACCCCGACGCCCGGGACCGCGCCGTCGAGATGCTGGAACAGGCCCGTTGGGGCAACCCCCTCTGAGCCCTCAGAGGGGGGAGTGGTTGTTGCGGATCATCAGGGCGGACCGCAGGCCGGTGATGTCCAGGACGCGCAGCAGGAAGTCGCCGACGTGGGTGAGCACCAGCAGGCTCTGCGCGTGACTGGCCTTGCGGCTCAGCACCACGAGGGTGCCGAGCCCCTGCGAGTCGCAGAAGGTGACACCCCCGAGGTCGAGGACGACGCGGGGCGGCGGATCGGCGAGGATCTCGTTCACCGCGCTGGAGAGCTGGGCTGCGGTGAGCATGTCGATCTCACCGACCAGGCGCAACACCACTTCGTCGGCCGTCCGGTGTACCGTGATGGACAGTTCGGCACGATCCACCCGGTCAGCCTAGCGCGAACCGGGTGACCTGGCCTGCCGAGCCCGATCCGGCCCCCGACCGGGCCGGTGACGGGGTGAGTCTGGTAACCCTGACCAGGGGTGGTTGTCGATCGGCCCCCCGGCGCTGACACAATGGCCGCATCGTGACGGATACGTACCCTGCCGGATCCGGCCGTTACCCGGCCGACGCACCGGCCTCCGAGGCCCTGTTCGACCGCGCCCGCGCCATCGTGCCGGGCGGGGTGAACTCCCCTGTGCGCGCCTTCCGTGCCGTCGGTGGCACGCCGCGCTTCATGGTCCGGGGGGAGGGTCCCTGGCTGTACGACGCGGACGACCGGCGTTACGTCGACCTGGTCTGCTCCTGGGGGCCGCTGATCCTCGGGCACGCGCACCCCGGCGTGGTCGAGGCCGTCCAGGCCGCCGCCGCGCGGGGCACCAGCTTCGGCACCCCGACCCCGGGTGAGGTCGAGCTGGCCGCCGAGATCGTCGACCGGACCCCGGTCGAGCAGGTCCGGCTGGTCAACTCGGGCACCGAGGCGACCATGTCGGCGATCCGGCTGGCCCGGGGCTTCACCGGCCGGTCCAAGATTGTGAAGTTCGCCGGCTGCTACCACGGGCACGTGGACGCGCTGCTGGCCGCCGCCGGCTCCGGCGTGGCCACCCTCGGCCTGCCCGACTCGCCCGGCGTGACCGGCGCGGCGGCCGGCGAGACGATCGTGCTGCCGTACAACGACCTCGCCGCGGTGGAGGAGGTCTTCGCCGCCGAGGGGCCGCACATCGCCGCGGTGATCACCGAGGCCGCCGCCGGCAACATGGGCGTGATCGCCCCCCGCGACGACTTCAACGCCCAGCTCGCCCGGATCGCGCACGCGCACGGCGCGCTGCTGATCGTGGACGAGGTGATGACCGGGTTCCGGGTCTCCCGCTCCGGCTGGCACGGCCTAGACCCGGTCGACGCCGACCTGTTCACGTACGGGAAGGTCATGGGAGGCGGGCTTCCGGCCGCGGCGTTCGGCGGGCGCGCGGAGATCATGGCCCGACTCGCCCCCGCCGGCCCGGTCTACCAGGCCGGCACCCTCTCCGGTAACCCGCTGGCCTGCGCCGCCGGCCTGGCCAGCCTGCGGCTCGCCGACGACGCCGTCTACCGCCGGCTCGACGAGACGGCCGCCGTCGTGGGCAAGCTGGCCGGCGACGCGCTCGCCGCCGCCGGGGTCCCGCACCGGCTGTCGTACGCGGGCAACATGTTCTCGATCTTCTTTACCGACGCCGAGGTGCGCGACTACGACAGCGCCCGCACCCAGGACGTGCCGGCGTTCACGGCGTTCTTCCACGCGATGCTGGCCGGCGGGGTCTACCTGCCGCCCAGCGCGTTCGAGGCGTGGTTCGTGTCGGCGGCGTTGGACGACGCCGCCTGTGAGCAGATCGCCGCCGCCCTGCCGGGCGCGGCGAAGGCGGCGGCAGCGGCAGGCCACGGGGGGTAGGTGCGGTGAGCAGCAAGACGGTGGTCCACGTGCTGCGGCACGGCGAGGTGCACAACCCGGACAAGATTCTCTACGGCCGGCTGCCCGGTTTCCGCCTCTCCGAACTGGGCGTGCAGATGGCCAAGGCCGCCGCCCAGGGCCTGGCCGACCGGGACGTGGTGCACGTCGTGGCGAGCCCGCTGGAGCGCGCCCAGCAGACCGCCGAGCCGATCGCCGCGCAGTTCGGTCTCCCGGTCGGGGTGGACGAGCGGCTGATCGAGAGCGCCAACTGGTTCGAGGGCAAGAAGGTCTCGCCCGGTGACGGGTCCTTCCGCGACCCGCGCAACTGGTGGGTGCTGCGGGACCCGGTCACCCCGTCCTGGGGCGAGGCGTACCGGACGATCGCCGAGCGGATGTTCGCCGCGCTGCACGCCGCCCGGGTCGCCGCCGAGGGGCGCGAGGCGGTCTGCGTCTCCCACCAGCTCCCGATCTGGACGCTGCGCCGGCACGTCGAGCGCAAGCGGCTCTGGCACGACCCGCGTCGCCGGCAGTGCGGACTGGCCAGCCTCACCTCGTTCCACTTCGAGGGGGCGAAGATCGTCGGCGTCGGGTACTCCGAGCCGGCCGCCCACCTGATCGCCATGTCGCCGACCGCCAGGACAGCCAAGGGAGCCTGATGAACGCCCGGAGGTGGACCGCCGCCCTGCTCGTCACCGTCGCCACGGTGGCGCTGGCCGGCTGCACCGCCGAGAACGGCGAGCAGCGCTGCGCCACCCGGGAGGGCTTCCTGGAGTGCGCTCCCGACCAGCGCGGCACCGCGCCCAAGGTCAGCGGGGAACTCCTCGACGGCGGCGGCTACGACCTCAGCCAGGACCGGGGCAAGGTCGTTGTGATCAACTTCTGGGGTTCCTGGTGCAACCCCTGCCGGGCCGAGGCCGACGATCTGGAGAACACCTACCAGGCGACCAAGGGCTCCGGGGTGACCTTCCTCGGCATCAACGTCTCCGACAGCCGGGACAAGGCCATCGCGTTCGAGAAGAACTTCGGGGTCACCTACCCGAGCCTCTTCGACCCGCCCGGCCGTACCGCCCTCGACTTCGAGATCGCGCCGAACGCGATTCCGGCGACCGTCGTCCTCGACCGGGAGGGGCGGATCGCGGTGCTGCGCCGTGGCGCGGTGATCCAGGACGCCCTGCAACCGGTGGTCGAGCGGATCGCCGCCGAGGACTCCCGCTGATGGGAGAGACCTTCCGCAGCCTCGCCGAGAGCGGCCCGCTGCTGCTGGCGATCGGCGCGGCGGCCCTCGCCGGCCTGGTCAGCTTCCTCTCGCCCTGCGTGCTGCCTCTCGTCCCGGGCTACCTCTCCTACGTCACCGGCCTCGCCGGCGCCGACCTGGAAGGCCGAGGTGGTGGTAGCAGGGGCCCCCTGTTACCGGATTCTGCCGAGGAAGGGCCCCCTGCAACCACCTCAGCCAGCGGCGGCATCAGCCCGGCGGGCGGCGGCACGGCGGGCGGCACGGCGCTGGCGGTGCGGGAGCGGACGTCGTCGACCGTTGCCGTGAAGGGGCGGGTGCTCGCCGGGACACTGCTGTTCATCGGCGGCTTCACCGCGGTCTTCACCGCCACCGCGATCCTCTTCGCCAGCGTCGGCAAGGTCCTCTTCGCGTACGAGCGGGCGCTGGAGATCGGCATCGGCACCCTGGTCATCGTGCTCGGGCTGGCGTTCGTCGGGGTGCTGCCCGGCCTGCAACGGGAGTTCCGGATCCACCGGCTGCCGTCAGCCGGCCTGCTCGGCGCGCCCGTCTTCGGCGCGGTCTTCGCGCTGAGCTGGATGCCCTGCACCGGACCGACCCTCGGGGCGGTGCTCGGCATGGCCGCCGCCGGTGGCCAGACCGACCGGGCGGTGGTGCTCGCCGTGGCGTACTGCCTCGGGCTGGGCCTGCCGTTCGTGGTCTTCGGGCTCGCGTTCCAGCGGCTGCTCGGCGTCTTCCGGCTGATCCGGCGTAACAGCCGCTGGGTCACCCGGGCCGGCGGGGCGCTGATGCTCCTGATCGGCCTGGCCCTGGTCACCGGGGGTTGGCAGAGCTTCGTGATCTGGTTGCAGACCACCTTCGGGGTGGGCGAGGTGAGCATCTGATGGCGATCGTCGACGACCGGCCCGCGACGCCCTCCCCGCCGACCCCGCGCCGCCGGTCCAACCCGGTGCTGGCCCTGCTGCGCAACTCGTGGCGACAGCTCACCAGCATGCGTACCGCGCTGGTCCTGCTCTTCCTGCTGGCGGTCGCCGCCGTCCCCGGCTCGGTGCTGCCGCAGCGCGGGGTCAACCCGGAGGACGTCGACGACTTCTTCGTCGAGAACCCCGACCTGGCCCGGGTGCTGGACCGGATCGGCGGGTTCGAGGTCTTCGGCTCGATCTGGTTCTCCGCGATCTACCTGCTGCTGTTCACCTCGCTGGTCGGCTGCATCGTGCCCCGGCTCCGCGACCACGTACGCGCGCTGCGGTCCGTACCGCCGGCGGCGCCGAAGCGGCTGGAGCGGCTGCCGCAGCACGCGGTCCTGACCGACCACGACGGCGGCCCGGAGGCCATCGCGGCGGTGCTGCGCCGCCGCCGGTGGCGGGTCATGGTCCGGGACAACGAGGTCTCCGCCGAGAAGGGGTACCTCAAGGAGACCGGGAACCTCCTCTTCCACACCTCGATGATCGCGGTGCTGATCGGTGTGGCCCTCGGCTCGTGGTACGGCTGGAGCGGCAACCGCCTCCTGGTGGCCGGCGCGGACAACGCCTTCTGCAACACCCAGTTCCAGTACGCCGAGTCGAAGTTCGGCGCCCGGGTGCAGAGCCCGGACCTGCCGCCGTTCTGCATGACGCTGGAGGAGTTCGAGGCCCGCTTCCTGGAGTCCGGCCAGCCGGAGTTCTACAACGCCACGGTGACCGTGACCGAGGAGGGACGTCAGCCGCGCCGGGAGGAGTTCTCGGTCAACTCGCCGCTGCGGCTCGACGGGGCCAACGCCTACCTGCTCGGCCACGGCTACGCGCCGATCATCCGGTACACCGACCGCAACGGCGACTCGCAGACCTCGACGGTGCCCTTCCTGACCACGGACAACACCCTCACCGGTGAGGGTGTGGCGCTTTTCCCGGACGTCAACGCGGACCCGGCGACCGGGAAGCGCAACCCGGACCTCCAGGTCGCCTTCGAGGGGCTCTACCTGCCCACCGCGCCGGACGCCCCGCCGTACGTGCGGTCGCAACACCCGACCGAGCGGAACCCGGGGGTCTTCCTGATCGGGTACCGGGGAAACCTGGGTGTGGACGCCGGCATCCCCGGTTCGGTGTACCGGCTCGACCAGCGGCAGGTCGACAACGGCAAGCTCACGCAACTCGGTGACGCGAAGCTGCTCCGGCCGGGCGAGAAGTGGACCCTGGACGACGGGAGCAGCGTCGAGTTCCTCGGCACCGAGCCGTTCATCACGCTCTCCGTCCGGTACGACCCGGGCTCCACGCTGATGCTGGTGAGCTGTGGGGTATTGCTGGTCGGCCTGATGGGGTCGCTCTTCGGGCGGCGGCGTCGGGTGTGGTTCCGGGTGGTTCCGGGTGGTGCCCCCGACCCGGACGGCGCGTCAACGACGGGCGGTAGTAGTTTGGTGGAGGCCGGTGGGCTGCCGCGCACCGAGTACCCCGGGTTCGCCGCCGAGTTCACGCAGCTCGTCGACGAGATCCAGGGCACCGGCGGGGCCGGTGCCGACGGCCGGGCCGCCCCGGGCTCGCGAGAAGGGACCGAGTGATGTCCGCGCTCTCCGATCAGCTGGTGACCTTCGCGATCCTCGCGTACCTGGTCGCGATGATCTGCCACGCCGTCGAGTACGCCCTCGGCAACGCCCGTACCCGGGCGGTGGCCGCGACGCCCGCCCGCGAGCTGGTCGGCGCGGGGGTCGGCGGGTCCGGCGGAAGCCCGGCCGGTGCGGACGCCCCGGTCGCCGGAGCGACGGCTGCGGACGACCTGGAGGGCGGGGACACCGACCCGAAGCTGCCGGCAGGCCCGAACGGGCGGGCCCGGATCGGCGGCCGGATCGCGGTCGTCGCCACCGTGGTCGCCACCCTGTTGCACCTCGCGGGCCTGGTCACCCGCGGCATCGCCGCCGACCGGATGCCCTGGGGCAACATGTACGAGTACGTGCTGACCGTCTCGCTCATCGGGGTCGTCGGCTGGCTCACGGTGCTCTGGAAGCGCCCCTCGCTGCGCCGCCTCGGGCTGTTCCTGACGCTGGTCATGGTGCTCCTGCTGGCCACCGCCGAGCTGGTGCTCTACGTGCCGGTGGTGCCGCTGGTGCCGGCGCTCAACTCGTACTGGTTCATCATCCACGTCTCGACGGTGGTCTTCGCCTCCGGTCTCTTCCTGCTCGGCTCGGTGCCGGCGGTGACCTACCTGATGCGCGCCGGGTACGAGCGCGGCAAGCGGAGCTTCCCGTACACGCTGGCGAAGCGGATGCCGGCGGCGGAGAGCCTGGAACGGCTCACCTTCGTGCTGCACGCGTTCGCCTTCCCGGTCTTCACCTTCGCGGTGATCGCCGGGGCGATCTGGGCCGAGGCGTCCTGGGGCCGGCCGTGGGGCTGGGACCCGAAGGAGACCTGGTCGTTCATCTCCTGGGTGATCTACGCCGGCTACCTGCACGCGCGGGCCACCCCGAGTGTGAAGCGGAACGTGGCCACCTGGATCGCGGTGCTGGGCTTCCTGACCATGCTGATGAACCTGTTCGGCGTGAACATCTTCTTCGAGGGCCTGCACTCGTACGGCGGCCTGGACTGACCCCACTCCGCCCCTGCGGACGACGACCGCCGGCGCCCTGACGGGCAGCCGGCGGTCGCGTCGTTCCGGGATCAGGAGATGGTCACGGGGGCGCTGTCGTTCGTCGGGTCGTCGTCCGCCCGTGGGTAGGCGTACGGGATCCGGACCTCGCCCGGCGCGCCGAGTGGGCCGTCGATCCGCAGGTCGAAGTCGACCAGGAAGGCCTCGCCGGCCGCGAAGATGCCACCCGGCTTGGTGCAGTACCAGGTCACCGGCCCCTCGAAGCCGTCGTCGCCGCCCATGGGCCAGCAGTCCGTCGGCCAGTTGGCGACGACCGTGCCGGCCGGCGGGACGAAGGCGAACTGGCCCGGATCCCCACCGGAGATGGTGTTGTCCGGGACGCCGGGACCGTCGTTGCGCATGCCGACCCGGACCGTCACCGTGTCACCCACCGAACCGGTGGCGGCGGCACCGAGCGTCACCACGTCGAATGCGCCGGGGACGTCGCGCAGGTAGTACCGGCCGTACGGGTCCTGGTGGTCGGCGCCGATGACATCGACCGGGGCGCCCACCTGGCGGAGCCGGAGGGTGCGGTCGGCGGGACGCGGCTCCAGCACCACGCCCGCCGGCGGCGGGCCGGCGGTCGTGGCCGGTTCCACCGTCTGCCTGATCTGCTTGCCGCCGAGGGCGGCCGGGCCGACAGTGGTGGCGAAGCCGCCCGGGACATGGTAGCTCAGCCCTGGGTGGAACGTGCCCGGGAAGGCGCAGACCGCGATCGTGCTGAGCTGGTCGCCGGCACCGTAGCGGCAGTTGCGGTAGGCGGCGGGCGCCAGCCCGACCGGGAACCGGATGGTGAGCCGGAGACCGGACATCGACACGTTGCCGGCGCTGATCAGGGCCACCGGCATGGCGAGGGTGTCGCCGGTGTCGACACCGTCGACGGACTCGTCGACCAGGCTGACCGCGTCCGGCCCGGCGTGCACCGAGACGGCGGCCTGCTGGGCCCCGTCGCTGACACCGTCGGCCAGCACGGTGTAGCCGATCGTCCCGACCACGCCGTCGGCGGTGCCGGGGACGGCCCGCAGCACGACCGGCACGCTGCCGTTCAGCATGCCGAGCTCGTCCGGGGTGGCGGTGGGCGGCATCGGGCAGGTGACCCCGGCGCCGGCGGTGACACACCAGTCCGGGAAGGTGGCGGTGGCGACTCCGGCCAGTCCGCTCAGGTCGAGGACGACCCGGGGATTGGTCGCTCCGTTGCTGACCAGGCTGAGAACGGTGGTCCGGCCGGGGGCGCCGGCGGCACCGATGGTGGTGTCGTTGAGCCAACCGTAGACCCAGCCGGGATCGTCCTCCGCCGATGCGGGGTTCGCCGCCAGGCCGACCACAGTCACCGCCGCGAGCGCGGCCGCGCCGACCTGGAACGTGCGGGTAACGCGTACAGGTGTCATGGGACTCCTTCAGGAGGATGATCCGGTCGGACCGCCCGGCCCGAGCGGCGGACCGGATCCTATGGGGACGGTGCGACGCGAGGGGGGTGGTCAGTAGCGGAAGCGGCCTGGCGCGGCCTGGCTAGGCTCGCCTCGTGGCCGAGAAGGAGTCTTCGGGGCGTCCGGTGCATCCGGAGGTCACGCTCTCGCTGCCGTTCGAGGGGCTGTGGCTCGTCCGGAACAGCCCGGCCCGGCGGGTTCCGAGTCATGGCACTGACCTGTTCGGTGAGCGGTACGCCATCGACTTCGTCGGGGTGGACGAGCGCCGCCGGACTGCCGACCGCCGCGACTGGCGGACCTTCCTCGCCACCGAACCGGCCGACCGGTTCTTCGCCTACGGTCGGCCGATCCTGGCCCCCGCTGACGGCACCCTCGTCGAGGTGCACGACGGCGAGATCGACCACGCCGGCCGGCGCTCACAGCTTGCTCTCGTGCCGTACACGCTGGGCCAGGCGGCCCGGGTCCGGCAGGGCGTACGTGCGGTGGCCGGCAACTACCTGGTCATCGCGCTCCCCGGTGGCGCGTTCGTGGCTCTCGCCCACCTGCGCGGCGGTTCCGTCCGGGTCACCCCCGGGGAGGAGGTGACGGCGGGGCAGCACGTGGCGGCCTGTGGCAACTCCGGCAACTCGACCCAGCCACATCTGCACATGCAGGTCATGGAGACCCGGGACTTCTCCGTCGCCCGGGGCGTCCCGATGGCGTTCCGGCACTTCCGCGAACGGCCGCGCGGCGGGAGGCAGTTCCACCCCAGGGAGTACGGCGTGCCAGGCGAGGGCGCGGTCGTCGAGCCGCTGGACCCGCCTTCCTGAGCGGCGCGCTCTGTCCCGTTCCCAGCCGCCACCCCGTCCGCAGAATGTATAACTACACTTCTTAGAAGTGTAGTTATACATCCTGGAGTGCCGATGACGCTCAGCAAGCCGGCGGGGATCTTCGACCGGGACGTCGAGTGGGCTGAGCTGGCCCGGTTCGCCACCGACGCCCGTCCCGGTGCGACCCTCGGTGTGGTCACCGGTCGCCGCCGACAGGGGAAGACGCTCCTCCTGTACGAGTTGGCCCAGGCGACCGGAGGCTTCTACTTCGGCGCGACGGAGGCGACCCCGGCGGAGTCGCTTCGCAGGCTGGGCGAGGCGATCGGTCGGTACACGGAGGCACCGGGGCCGGTCCGGCTGGCCGACTGGTCCGAGGCCGTCGACGCGCTGCTCGCCCTGGGCCGGGCCCGCCCGGTGACCGTGGTGGTCGACGAGTTTCCGTACCTGGCCCGGGCGAGCCGGGACCTGCCGTCGACCATCCAGCACGCGCTCACTCCGGGCAGACCGCAGCGTACGGACTCCCGAACCCGCCTGCTGCTCTGCGGGTCCGCCCTCTCGTTCATGGGCGGACTTCTCGCCGGGTCGGCTCCCCTGCGGGGGCGCGCGGGCCTGGAGCTTCCGGTCGCACCGCTCGACTACCGGGCGGCGGCAGCGTTCTGGGGGATCGGCGACCCGCTCCTCGCCGCCCGGTTGTTCGCCATCGTCGGGGGCACCCCGGCCTACCGCCGGGAGTATGTCCAGGACGACGCGCCGGGCGGCCCGGACGACTTCGACGACTGGGTGGTACGGGCGGTGTTGAACCCGGCCCGGCCGCTGTTCCGGGAGGCCCGGTACCTACTCGCCGAGGATCCGGACCTCCGCGACGCGGCGCTCTACCACTCCGTACTCGCGGCGGTGGCTGAGGGGAACGGCACCCGGGGTGGGATCGCCGGCTACATCGGCCGTAAGGCCACCGACCTCCAGCACCCGCTCACCGTGCTGGAGGACGCCGGCCTGCTGGCCCGGGACCCGGATCCGCTGCGCAGCGGCCGGAGCCGGTACCGCATCACCGAGCCGTTGATCACCTTCTACCAGGCGGTCATGCGCCCGGCCTGGACCGCTTTGGAGCAGCGGCGCGGTGCGGACGTCTGGCGCCGCTCCCAGCGCCGGTACGCGAGCGCGGTGCTCGGGCCGGGCTTCGAGGAGACCGTCCGGCAGTGGGCGCTCCGCTTCGCCGCACCGGAGACCTTCGGCGGGATCGTCGCCGAGGCGAGCGCGGCGACCCTGACCGACCCGGCCAGCCGGACCAGTCACGAACTGGACCTCGTCGCGCTGGGGGAGCCACCGCTCGGGGACGGGCCGCGGCCGTTGCTCGCCATCGGCGAGGTCAAGTGGGGGCGTACCCTCGGTCGGCCGGACCTGGAACGGTTGGAGCGAGCCCGCGTCCTGCTCACCGCGAGACCCGGGTGGGACGCCGGGAGCGCCCGCCTGCTACTGGCCAGCGGGGAGGGCTTCACCGACGAACTCCGGCAGCTCGCCGCCCGACGACCGGACGTACTTCTCCTCGACCCCGAACGGCTCTACTCCGGCGACTGAGCCGCCGGAGACCAGGTCGCTGGTCGTGATGTCTGTCCAGTGGGCCGGGCTCCCGGTGGTACCGCAACCCCGACCCGGTCCGCCCGCCCGGCGTCGGCCTCTTGTCGGTGTCCCGGTAGCCCGATGACGGGGACGCCCCCGGTCCGGCGACAAGAAGTGGATCATCGAGGGGGCGGTGACCGGCCCCCGTGGGGACCGGGTGGGGTGGGGCTCAGGTTGGTGCGGGACACTGGGGGTATGGCGGCTCGTGGCTTCCCGTACACCGATCTCAAGGACTTCCTGAAGGCGCTGGAGCGCGCGGGGGAACTGCGGCGCGTGAGCGTGCCGGTGGACCCGTCGCTGGAGATCAGCGAAATCGTCACCCGGACGGTACGGGCGAACGGCCCCGCGCTGCTCTTCGAGCGCCCCACCCGGGGCGAGATGCCGGTGGCGGTCAACCTCTTCGGCACCGAGAAGCGGATGGCGATGGCGCTCGGCGTCGAGTCGCTGGACGAGATCGGCGACCGGATCGGCGAGATGCTCAAGCCGGAACTGCCGATGGGCTTCTCCGGCATGATGGGCGGCCTGGGCAAGGTCATGCAGCTCAAGTCGATGCCGCCGAAGAAGGTGAAGACCGCCCCCTGTCAGCAGGTGGTCTACCGGGGCGACGACGTCGACCTGAACCGGCTGCCGGGGTTGCAGGTGTGGCCCGGCGACGGCGGCATCTTCCACAACTTCGGGCTGACCCACACGAAGCACCCGGAGAGCGGCAAGCGCAACCTCGGGCTGTACCGGCTCCAGCAGCACAGCCGCAACACGCTCGGCATGCACTGGCAGATCCACAAGAACTCCACCGCGCACCACGCGGTCGCGGAACGGCTCGGGCAGCGGCTGCCGGTGGCGATCGCGATCGGCTGCGACCCGGTGGTCAGCTACGCGTCCAGCGCGCCGCTCCCCGCCGACATCGACGAATATCTGTTCGCCGGGTTCCTGCGCGGGGAACGGGTCGAGATGGTCGACTGCCTGACCGTGCCGCTCCAGGTGCCGGCGCACGCCCAGGTGGTGCTGGAGGGCTACATCGAGCCCGGAGAGCGGCTGCCGGAGGGGCCGTTCGGGGACCACACCGGCTTCTACACCCCGGTCGAGCCGTTCCCGGTCATGCACGTCGAGACGATGACCATGCAGCGTGACCCGGTCTACCACTCGATCGTCACGTCGAAGCCGCCGCAGGAGGACCACGGCCTCGGCAAGGCCACCGAGCGGATCTTCGCCCCGCTGCTGCGGTTCCTCATTCCGGACATCGTCGACTACAACCTGCCCTCGGCCGGCGTGTTCCACAACTGCGCGATCGTGTCGATCCGCAAGCGCTACCCGAAGCACGCCCAGAAGGTGATGAACGCGATCTGGGGCGCGCACATGATGTCGCTGACCAAGCTGGTCGTGATCGTCGACGAGGACTGCGACGTACACGACTACCAGGAGGTGGCCTTCCGGGCCTTCGGCAACGTCGACTACTCGCGTGACCTGCTGCTCACCGAGGGGCCGGTGGACCACCTGGACCACGCGTCGTACCAGCAGTTCTGGGGCGGCAAGGCGGGCGTCGACGCGACCCGCAAGCTCCCCACCGAGGGCTACACCCGGGGCTGGCCCGAGGAGATGACCATGTCGCCGGAGGTCGTCGCCCTGGTCGACAAGCGCTGGAAGGAGTACGGCGTCCGATGACAGCGGTCGCCGAACGGCCCGGTCGGGTGAAGTCGTTCCTCCGGCTCGTCGCGATCGAACACTCGGTGTTCGCGCTGCCCTTCGCGTACCTCTCCGCGCTGACCGCGATGCAGGTCGAGGGCGGTCGGGTGCGCTGGGTCGACCTGCTGCTGATCACCGTGGCGATGGTCGGGGCGCGGACGTTCGCGATGGCCGCCAACCGGATCCTCGACCGGCGGATCGACGCGCGGAACCCGCGTACCGCCGGGCGGGAGCTGGTGACCGGGGCGGTGAGCGTGCGGACGGCCTGGACCGGCGCGGTGGTCGCGCTGGTGGTCTTCCTCGCCGCCGCCGCCCTGCTCAACCCGCTCTGCCTGGTGCTCGCGCCGCTGGCCGTGGTGCCGCTGGTGGTCTACCCGTACGGCAAGCGGTTCACCGACTGGCCGCACGCGATCCTCGCGGTGGCCCAGGCGGTCGGCCCGGTCGGCGCGTGGCTCGCCGTCACCGGCACCTTCGCCGGCTCCTGGCCGGCCTGGCTGCTCGGGATCGCGGTGGGCCTGTGGATCGGCGGGTTCGACCTGATCTACGCCTGCCAGGACGCCGAGGTGGACCGGAAGATCGGGGTGCGCAGTGTCCCGGCCCGGTACGGGCTGCGTTTCGCCCTGCACGCCTCGACGGCGGCGCACGTGGTGACCTTCGCGCTCTTCGTCTGGTACGGGGCGCTGGTCGGCTTCGGCTGGCCGTGGTGGGCGGGTCTGGCGCTCACCGCGCTCGCCTTCGGCTACCAGCACGTGGTGGTCAGCCCGACCGACCTGACCCGGGTCAACCGGGCGTTCTTCACCGCGAACGGCTTCGTCGGCATCGCCCTCTTCCTCTTCGCCCTGCTCGACCTGGTGCTCCGGCTGGACCTGCGGGCCTGAGCAAACCGCGCGGCCGGTCAGGACACGGGGTAGCGGGCGCTCTCCCGGGACCAGTCGATGGTGCCGCGCACGGAGTTCGCCACCGCGTCCAACTGGACGGCGACCGCCCGGTCCAGCTCCGGCCCGAACGACGGCACCGCCGTGCGCAGCGCCACGAAACGGTCCATCGCCTCCCGCCACCGGTCGGCCACCAGGGTGACCGCGGTCTCGACCGGCACCCCACGCTCGTGCGCGGTGGCCAGCACCAGGTTGTGCCCACCGGCACCGGCCCGGTCCCGCTCCAGCGAGATCACGTCGTTGAACCAGGAGAGCAGGTCGTTCGCGGTCTCGGCGATCCGGACCAGCAGCGGATGGTGGTAGACCGCGTCCGGCAGCACCTGTCCGGTGGCGAACTCCACCAGCGTGTACGAGACGTACGCCGCCGAGGTGGCCCGGCGCAGCGGCACGTACTCGTCGACTGTCGGCATCCGCCCGGCGGCCTTGTTGACCGACTCGCGCCACGTCCCGTCCAGGTGGTGGGTCATCGCGTCGGTGAAGCGGACCCGCCAGCGGGCGGGCATCCGGGCCCGGGGCGCCCGCCAGGCGTCCACCAGCATCCGGCGCAGCGGACCGGTGAAGCCGGGGTGGCGCGAGCGCGGACCGGCCCGCAGCAGCCGCAGCACCCCCTGCCGGAGCCCGTCGACCTCCTCCGGGGTGGAGCGGCGCGGCCCGTCGCAGAAGTCGTCGACCAGGAAGAACCAGGTGAACAGGGCGGCCAGGGTGCGTAGGTCGTTCTCGCCGGCGTCCGGGTAGATCCGGCCCGCGTACCGGGCGATGCCGGCCCGGTCGAGCCGTTCGAGGGCGACCCGCTCCAGCGGTAGGTCGAACCGGGCGACCCAGGAGGACAGCCATTCCTGGGTCGCGTCGACGTGCGGCGACAGCCGGGACGGAATGGGGCAGTCGAACCGTGGCGATCCGAGGGATCCGCCGGTCATCACCGATTCCTTCCCCGCTGTACGTTATGCACCCGCAGCATGCCAGGTGCAAACGCTCTCCCGTCACTCGCCCCCGGCGGTGACGCGGGGCGGTCGGTGTGGGGTTGCAGGGGTCCCTGCTACGCAAAAAGCGGTAGCAGGGGACCCCTGCAACCACGAAGCGGCGGGGGCGGCGGACACCCCGGGCGGGCGACCAGGCACGCTTGTCGGTATGCGTGAACCATGGGTGGTCGGGGTCTCCGGAGCCTCCGGTACGCCGTACGCGGCGGCGGTCCTACGCGGGCTGCTCGACGCCGGGGCGGCCGTCGACCTGGTCGTCTCCCGGGCGGCCCGGCTGACCGTCCTCGACGAGACCGGCCGGCCGTTCCGGGACGGGCACTGGCGGGAGGACCTGGGCGACTGGCTCGGGCGCGACCTCGACGGAGCCGATCTGCGGTACTGGTCCGCCGGTGACCTGGCCGCCGGTCCGAGCAGCGGCTCCTACCGGGTACGCGGCATGGCGGTGGTGCCGGCCAGCACCGCGGCCTGCGCGGGCATCGCCATCGGGCTCTCCAAGGACCTGTTGCAACGGGCTGCCGAGGTCAACCTCAAGGAGCGGCGGCCGGTGGTCGTGGTGCCCCGGGAGACCCCGGTGACCCGTAGCCACCTGGAACACCTCATCGCGCTGCTGGACGCCGGGGCGGTGGTGCTGCCCGCCAGCCCCGGTTTCTACGGTGCCGGGGCGTCCGCCTCCGCCCAACAGCTTGTCGATTTCGTCGCCGGCAAGGTGCTGGACGCGCTGGGCGTACCGCACACGCTGTTCCGTCGGTGGTCCGGGGAACTCGGCGCGGCCCTGGACTGACCCGCCGACCCGGTGGGACGGGACACGGACCGGCGGCCTGCGCCCGGTCCGCGTGACCCGTCGTCCGGTCAGTACATTCCGGCGTTGGCCGGCCCCGGGCCGGTGGAAGCCGTCGGTCCGACGTTGCGCGGCCGGTTCGCCACGTCCTCCCCCTCGTCGAGCATGCCCTCCCCCTCGAGCAGCGCCCGCACCTCGGATTCCCGAAAACGGCGATGCCCGCCTGGAGTCCGGATGCTGCCGATCCGGCCGGCCGCCGCCCATCTCGTGACGGTCTTCGGGTCCACCCGAAACAGCGCGGCCACCTCGCCCGGTGTCAGCAGGCGATCTCCAGTGTCCACAGCCCCCTCCTCGCGTCGACGAAGCCCTCGGCTGAACACACTGCCCCCGGCCGGTGCGAGCCCAGAGCCGTCATGAGGGACGTATGGCAATTACAGCACCAGCGAGGTGACGCGGTCCGCCAAACGCGAAAAATGCACTGGTTGGGAACGGGAAACCGGTGGGACGTCCGACCTCTGCCATTGTCGTACGGACCCGTGAGGTCGGAATCCCGCACGCCCGCCGTTCCGGGCGCTCCGGAGACGACTAGGGTCTACAGTCCGTGGACGCCATCGACCTCAGGCTCGTGGATCTGCTGCGGGGCAATGCCCGTCTGTCGTACGCCGAACTGGCCCGTCAGGTGGGTCTTTCCGCTCCTGCGGTACACGAACGGGTCGGCAAGCTGGAGGCCGGCGGGGTCATCCGGGCGTACCGGGCGGAGGTCGAGCCCGAGTCGATCGGGCTCGCCGTCACCGCCCTGATCGGCATCGTCGAGGACTCCGCCGCCGACACCGACGACGTGCTGGAGGCCCTTCGGCAGATGCCGGAGATCGAGTCCTGCTACTTCATGGCCGGGGTGGAGTCCTTCCTGCTCAAGGCCCGGGTGGCCACGATCGCCGAGCTGGAGCGGCTCATCGTCCGGCTGAACCGCACCCCCGGAGTGGCCTCCACCCGCACCGGCATCGCCCTGTCGACGAAGTGGGAGAACCGCCCACAGCCGGGCACCCCACCCACCGGTTGAGCCGCCCCGCCCACGCGGGCCGCGCGGTACGGTGCGGCGGTGACGGATCGGGCGCTCGGGACGGCGGTGGTGACCGGTGCGGCCGGCGGGCTCGGTCACGCCATCGCCGTCGCGCTGCACGCCGACGGTTGGCAGGTGCTCCTCACCGACCTGGACGCCGAGGCCGTGGGCGCGGTCGCCGGTCCGCTCGGTGGCTGGTCCCGTCCGCTGGACGTCCGTGACGAGGCGGCCTGCGCGGCGGTGGCCACCGAGGCGGCCACCCGCGCCGGCGGCCTCGGGCTCTGGGTGAACAACGCCGGCCTCCTGGTCACCGGCCCGTCGTGGAGCCACGACGCGGCCACCCGCCGCCGGATCGTCGAGGTGAACACCCTCGGCGCGATGAACGGCACCCTCGCCGCCCTGGCGGTGATGCGCGGCCAGGGAGCCGGGCACGTGCTCAACGTCGTGTCGCTCGCCGGGCTGGTCGCCCCGCCCGGCGAGACCGTCTACGCCGCCAGCAAGCACGCCCTGCTCGCCTTCAGCCTCGGCACCCTCGCCGACCTGCGGCTGGCCGGGCACCGGGACGTACACGTCTCCTGCCTCTGCCCGGACGGGATCTGGACGCCGATGCTGCACGACCGGCTGGACGACCCCGGAGCCGTGGCGTCCTTCACCGGGACGCTGCTGTCACCGCAGCGGGTGGCCCGCCGGGCCGCCCGGCTGGCCCGGCGGCCCCGACCGGTGGTCGCGCTGCCCCGCTGGCGTGGCGCGCAGGTCCGCCTGCTCGACGCGCTGCCGGGGCTCGCGCTCCGGCTGGCCCCGCTGGTCCGCGCCGCCGGCCGGGCCGGGCAGCGCCGCCAGCGCCGGCGGATCGACGGTACGTGAATCGGCCGGTACCGCCCGGACGCGAAGGTTGCTAGTTTCTCGGCGTGACTCATCTCGACCGGTGCGACGAGGCTGTCCGGGCGTGGGTGACCGAGGCGATCGCCGCCGTGGAGGCCGACGCGAACCGGTCGGCCGACACCCACCTGCTGCCGTTCCCGCTCCCCCGGGAGTGGGGCATCGACCTCTACCTGAAGGACGAGTCGGTGCACCCGACCGGCTCGTTGAAGCACCGGTTGGCCCGCTCGCTCTTCCTCTACGGGCTCTGCAACGGCTGGATCGGCCCGGACACCACGATCGTCGAGGCCTCCTCCGGCTCGACCGCGGTCTCCGAGGCGTACTTCGCGCGGATGCTGGGGTTGTCGTTCGTCGCGGTGATGCCCGCCTCCACCTCGCCGGAGAAGATCGCCCAGATCGAGTTCCAGGGGGGCCGGTGCCACCTGGTGGACGACCCGGCCAAGGTGGTCGTCGAGGCCCGCTGGCTGGCCGAGGACACCGGCGGGCACTTCATGGACCAGTTCACCTACGCGGAGCGGGCGACCGACTGGCGGGGCAACAACAACATCGCCGAGTCGATCTACGCCCAGCTCACCCTGGAACGGCACCCGGTGCCGGCCTGGGTCGTGGTGGGGGCGGGCACCGGCGGCACCGGTGCCACCATCGGCCGGTTCACCCGGTACCGCCGGCTGTCCACCAAGCTCTGCGTGGTCGACCCCGAGAACTCCGCGTTCTACCCCGCCTGGCAGGCGGCCGACTGGTCCGTCCGCACCGGCCGGGGCTCCCGGATCGAGGGGATCGGCCGGCCCACCGTCGAGGCGTCGTTCCTGCCCAGTGTGGTCGACCGGATGGTGCAGGTGCCCGACGCCGCCTCGCTGGCCGCGATGCGGGCCGGCTCGGCGGTCCTCGGCCGGCGGGTGGGTGGCTCGACCGGCACCAACCTCTGGGGCGCCTTCGGGCTGATCGCCGCGATGCTCGCCGAGGGGCGGACCGGCTCGGTGGTGACGCTCATCTGCGACGCCGGCGACCGGTACGTCAACACCTACTACTCCGACGACTGGGTGGCCGCACAGGGGCTGGACCTGGCTCCGCACCTGGCGACCGTCGAGCGGTTCCTGGACACCGGCGTCTGGCCCGCCGCCTAGGCGGTCGGCCCGGTCCGCCCCTCCGGGGCGGGATGCGGTCAGCCGGCGGTGGGCGTCCGGCGGGAACGCCGGTCAGCGCTCCGGGACGACCCGATCGGCGAGTCCCGGGTAGTGCCGCACGTAGCCGTCGGGGTCGAGGTCCAGGTCGGCGGTGAAGTCGCCGCTGGCGAAGCGGACCCGACCGCCGTCGAGCGCCGTGTACGTCTGCTCGGCGGGCAGCACCAACAGGCTCGGCACCAGCACCCAGGCGACCTCGATCCGGCGTTCGGTGCCCGGCTCGGCGTCGCGAAGCCCGAGCCGGCGTACCGGGAGGCTGTTGAACAGCGGTGACCCGCCCAGGTCGACGTCCACCGCGTCGGCCAGTCGGTCGGGGTCGTCGGTGCCGGGCAGCCCGACCGGTGGCCGGCCGGCCGCACGGAGCGCGGCGTCGAGGTCGCCCTGCTCGTTGGTCACGACCCGCCACCGGTCCGGCTGCCGCTCCAGCCGGACCCCACGTGACCAGCCCGCCCCCTCGACCTCGACCTCCAGCCGGACGGTCGCCCACTCCGGAGTGGTGGTCAGGGTGTACCGGCAGGTGTACGGGAGGGTGTCGACGGCCAGTGCCGTACCCCGGGCGGTGAGGCCGTTGGCGTCGTCCAACCGGGTGTGCTCGCAGCCGGCGGTGTCGGCGCGGTTCCAGAACAGCGACTTCGGCATGGTCGGCATGAGCCGGACACTACGGCAGGTCGGTGCCGCCGGCACCCGGGTCGCGATACACCGTCGACGCACGGACGCCGCCGTGGTGACAGGTGCACCACGGCGGCGTCCGGTCGACGTGCCTCAGTAGCTGCGTGCGGGAGCCCGTCCGCCGAACCCGCGCCGGTCGTCGCTCCGACCACCGAACCCGCGCCGGTCGTCGCTGCGCCCGCCGTGTCCACGCCGGTCGTCGCCACGGACCGGGTAGGCCCGCTGGTCGTCGGTCCGGCTGCGGTAGCCGGGACGTTCGTCGGTGCGGTGGTGGCCGGGACGCTCGTCACCGAAGCGTCGCTCGTCGCGGCCGGTGTGCCGGGTCTCGCCCCGGTCGGCCCAGCGCCGCCCGGCCGGACCCGCGCGGTGCTCGGCCTGGTCGCCGTAGCCGCGTCCACCCGGGCTCTCGCGGTCGCCGAACCGGCCGTCGCGGTCGCCGAACCGCTGTCCGCCCCGGCCGTCGCGGTCGCCGAACCGCTGTCCGCCCCGGCCGTCGCGGTCGCCGAAGCGCTGTCCACTCCGGCCGTCGCGGTCGCCGAAGCGCCGGGGACCGCCGGGGCGGTCGCCGAACCGGCGCGGCTCCTGCGGCTCGTTCGACACCGGCACCCCACTCGGCTGCCGGGCACCGGTCAGCTCGGTCAGCTCCGGGTCACCGGCCCGGACCCGCAGCTGGCCCGGCTCGACTCCGGCCTTCTCCAGCATGGCCAGGGTGGTCCGCCGCTGCTTCGGCAGGACCAGCGTGGCCACCGCGCCGGACTCGCCGGCCCGCGCGGTACGCCCGGCCCGGTGCAGGTAGTCCTTCGGGTCCTTGGGCGGGTCGACGTGCACCACGAGCGAGACGCCGTCCACGTGGATGCCGCGGGCGGCCACGTCGGTGGCGACCAGCACGTTCATCCGTCCCTCGCGGAACTCGGCCAGCGTGCGGGTACGCATCCGCTGGGTCTTGCCGCCGTGCAGGCCGCCGGCCCGGACGCCCACCGCACCGAGCTGCTCCACCAGCCGGTCCACACCGAGCTGGGTACGGGCGAACATCATGGTCCGGCCGGGGCGGGCCGCGATCGACGCCGCCACCGCGAACTTGTCGTGCGGCGGGATCAGCAGCAGGTGGTGGTCCATCGTGGAGACGGCGGCGGTGGCCGGGGCGGTGGAGTGCGTGACCGGGTCGGTCATGAACCGCTTGACCAGCGAGTCCACGTCGTTGTCCAGAGTGGCCGAGAAGAGCAGCCGCTGGGCGTTGGCCGGCGTCTTCGCGAGCAGTTCGGTGACCTCCGGCAGGAAGCCCATGTCGGCCATCTGATCGGCCTCGTCCAGGACGGTGATCTCGACGTCGTCGAGGTGGCACACCTGCCGGGAGATCAGGTCGCCGAGGCGTCCCGGCGTGGCCACGATGATCTCCACACCGCGCCGGAGGGCGTCGATCTGACGGTCGTAGGGCACCCCACCCACGGCGGTCTTGAGGAACACCCCGACCGCCTTGCCCAGCGGCACGAGCGCGTCGTTGACCTGCATGGCGAGTTCCCGGGTGGGCACCAGCACCAGGGCCCGGGGGTGCAGCGGCCGGGCCCGGTCACCGTCGGCGACCCGGGCCAGCAGCGGCAGGCCGAAGGCGAGGGTCTTGCCGGAACCGGTCTGGCCCCGGCCGAGGACGTCCCGTCCGGCGAGAGCGTCCGGCATGGTTGCCCGTTGGATCTCGAACGGGGTGGTGATGCCCTGCCGGGCCAGTGCCCGCACGAGTGGCTGCGGGAGCCCCAGGGCGGCGAAGTCGACGTGGTCGGTGCCGTCGGTGGGGGCGGTGTCGTTGCCGCTGGTCACCAGCGGGGTGTCGAAGGCGGACGGGGACGTGCTGAGGTCAGCAAAGGTCGTCAAGAAATACCTCTCCAGCGGGGCGCATCTTCGCGATGGCCCGCCGCGAAGGTGACGCCGCCGGTTCGCCCGCAAGATCGCCCATGGGCACGCGACGACGCGCACCAGGTCAGTGATCAATACCAGTGTACGGCGACCCGCACGGTCGGCAACCGCGCCGCGACGGGGTAGTGGGCGGGCTCACCCCGACCCGTCGGCTCCGGTGCCGGCGTCGGGACGGGGACTCACCCGTTGAGCAGGTTCTCCATCAGGCCACCCATCGCGTCGTTCGCGATCAGGGCCACCGCCACGCTGATCGCGACCAGCAGCCCGAGCGAGGCCACCAGCACGATGATCACCCGGGCGTTACGGGAACGCTCGGTGGGGGTGTCGGCCCAGCCCTGGGCGAGGATGTGCCCGGTCAGGGAGCCGGTGTTCTCGACCGGGTTCCCGGTGGGCAGGGCGACCGTGGCGAAACCGGGCCCCTCGGTCACCGAGCCGCCGTAGACCGTTCCGGAGCGGGCGGACGTGCCCGGACGACCGTCGGCGCCGACGTCGTTCCCGGTGGCCGGGGCGGCAACGATCCCGTTGGGCGGCAGGTGGTGGTGCACCGGCGCGCCGCCGCTGGGCGCGAGTGGTGACGGTCCGGCCGGCACCGACCGCCCACCCGGGTCGGTCCCGGGGTGTCCGCCCGGCACGGTCGGTGGCGGCCAGGTCGGCAGGGCCGGCTCCGGGACGACCGGCGATGCCGGCGCAGTGGAGGGCAGGGTGGCCGGTGGGCCGGAGGTCGGTGGGGTCCACGGCGTGGACGGGGCAGAGTGCAGGGTGGCCGGTGGGCCGGAGGTTGGTGGCGTCCACGGCGTGGACGGGGCAGAGTGCGGGGTGACCGGCGTCGGCGGTGCCGAGACCGGGTTGCGGCCCTGGACGACCGGGGACCCCGGTCCGCCGGGCGGAGCCGGATCGGCCGCCGCCGGAGCGAAGGGCGGTGCCAGTGATCCGGGGACGGCGGCGCTGCCGCTGATCCGAGCCGGCCCCGGAGCGGACGCCGTCGCGGCAGGGGCCGGGACACCCGAGACCGGGGTGGTGGACGAGGGTCCGGACGAGATGGTGGGTGCGGAGGCCGGTGGCGGCGGGAACGGCGGTGCCGGCATCGGCCCGGGCGGTGGCGGGGGCGGGGGCGTCGGTGGGCCGGGCGGCGGCGTGGGCGGACCCGGAGTCGGCGGCACCGGACCCGGCGGAGTGGGTGCCGGACCGGGCGGGACGGGTGCCGGAGGCTCCGGCAGCGGCGGCGTCGGTGTCGGCACCGGCGGTTCGGGCAGCGGTTCGGGTCGCGGCTCCGGGACCGGGGCGGGTTCGGACAGCGGCTCGGGCTGTGGTTCCGGGACCGGGATGGGGGTGGGCCGTGGCTCGGGCTGTGGTTCCGGGGCCGGCGTGGCCTCGGTGGAGCGGTACACCTTCGCCCCGCCGGTACGCACCCCGGCGGCGACACCGGCTTCCTGCGGCGACACCCGTTGCCCGCCCGGCACGGCGGCGCTGGCCCGAGCCGGGGAGGTGGGAGCACGCTGAGCCGGGACGACCGGCCCGTCCGGCGTACCCCCGGACGGGTTGCTGATGCTGGCCCGCCCGCGAGCCGGGGCGGACGCGGCCGGCGCGGTGTCGCCGACGCCGGGCGAACCGCTCAGCGGGCGGGACCCGGCACCGGATTCGACGGTCTCGGCCGGACCCTGCTGCTCGCCCATGTTCGTCCTCCGTGCTCGCACCCGGACCCGTGGCGCCGAGCCGGGAGTGCCTGGCTCTCACGGTGCCACATTCCGGTCCGGCCGCACAGCCGGAGTTGGGTTACCGGTCAGCCACCGGTGCTCGGGCTCGCGGACCCGCTCTGCGCCGGGCTGCCGCTGGGCTCGCCGGTGCCGCTCGCCGAGGCGCTCGGCTCGCTGCCCCCGGTGCTGCTGCTGGTGCTCGGCGTCGGGGCGACCGGCGGGGTCGTCGTGGGCGTGGGGTCGGGCGACGTGGACGGCGTACCGGTCGGCTTGGGCGTCGTCGAGTTGGTCGGCGTCGGGGTGGGCGACTTGGTCGGGGCCGGCGACTTGGTCGGAGCTGGCGACTTGGTCGGGGCCGGCGACTTGGTCGGGGAGGGCGTGGGCGACGGGGTGGCCCCCGGCGCCGGCACCGCGTCGATGACCCGGGTGGCCGCGAAGAGCCGCGACCAGCGGACGGTGGAGATCTTCACCACGTCGCCGGTGGTCGGGGCGTGCACCATCTTGCCGTTGCCGATGTACATGCCCATGTGGTGGATCGACGTCCAGCTGCTGCCCGAGGCGTAGAAGACCAGGTCGCCGGGGAGTAGGGCGCTCCGGCTGACGGTCTTGCCCTTCGTGGCGTTGTACTGGTCGCGGGAGACCCGGGGCAGGCCGGAGTAGTCGGCGCCCTTCGACCGGTACGCCGCCCAGACCAGGCCGGAGCAGTCGAAACGGTCCGGTCCCTCGGCCGCCCAGAGGTACGGGTCGCCGAGCTGCGCCAGGGCGTACCGGACGGCGGCCATGGCACGCGGGTGGGAGGTGAGCCCGTTGGCGGTCGCGCCCTGGAGGTACTGCTCGCCGAGCTTCTGCTCGGCGGCCTCCTGCTGACGCTCGATCTCGGCCAGCTGGGCGGTGTTGTCCTGCCGCAGCTTGAGCAGGGCCGCTTCCTGGGTGCGGTAGTTCTTCTGGGTGGCGGTGAACTGCTCCGTGGTGGTCCGCAGCCGGCTCTCCGCCGCCGTGTACGCCTGCTGGGCGGCCTGCTCGGTGGTGCGGGCGCGGTTCAGCTCGCCGGTCGCGGCGGTGGTGGTGCCCTCGACCTCCTCGCCCCGGTAGATCCGCTCCAGCACGCTCAACCCGTGCAGGTCCGACGCGAAGCTCCCCGGCGGCAGCTTGGCAGCGGTCTTGAGCGCCTCGGCCGCGGCGGCGTCGGCCTCCCGCTGGGCTACACCGAGGGTGTCCTTGGCGAGCTTCAGGTCGCGTTCGGCGGCGACGAGCTGGGTCTTCGCCTCGGTCTGGAGTTGTTCGAGCTTGAGGAGTTCCTGCCCGAGCAGGCCCACCTGTGCCTCGGCGGCGGCGATCTGCGCGGCGAGCGGGCCGGTGCCGACCGGGGTGATCGGGGTGGTGCCGAGCGGGCCGTTGCCACCGGGGGCCCCGCCGGGCAGGTGCAGCGGCCCGGCCAGGACCGGACGTGCGCCGGTGTCCGGGACGGTCTGGGGCAGGGCGGGGTCGGCGAAGACCGGGGTGGCCATGGCCGCTGCGGCGACCATGCCGAGCAGCGCGGACCAGAGCTTGGGACGCAGGACCGGCGAAACCAGCGGGGTCCTCCGTCGCGGCCGTCGCGTGCGCTTGCTGTCGGTCATCCTGCTCCCGTCCGGCGTGGCGAAGCCGCGCCCTCCCCGAGCGCGGCGTCCGGACGCTGTGTTGCGCGCCCCACTTTGTCTTACCTCAATGTTTCGACTGTGTCGATGGTGCGGCGGTAACGACAGCCTGAGAGTCCGGTGAAGTATGTCGCTGCTGGTGCCCGTGCTCGACGGTAGGGGGAGGCCGCGACGTAGGCTCGACCGGGACCGAGGTGGAAGGGACGGGCTTTTCAATGGACGCCGGACTCAAGCGCGAGCTCGAAGCCAAGGTGTACGCGGGTGAGCGGCTGACCCGGGAGGACGGCATCGCCCTCTACGACAGCGACGACCTCACCTGGCTGGGCCGTCTGGCCCACCACCGGCGTACCGAGCTCAACGGCGACCGGGTGATGTTCAACGTCAACCGGCACCTCAACCTGACCAACGTCTGCTCCGCCTCCTGCGCGTACTGCTCGTTCCAGCGCAAGCCGGGCGAGAAGGACGCCTACACGATGCGGATCGACGAGGCCGTCCGCAAGGCCAAGGAGATGGAGGACGAGCAGCTCACCGAGTTGCACATCGTCAACGGCCTGCACCCGACCCTGCCCTGGCGCTACTACCCGAAGGTGCTGCGCGAGCTGAAGGCGGCGCTGCCCAACGTCAAGCTGAAGGCGTTCACCGCGACCGAGGTGCAGTGGTTCGAGAAGATCAGCGGCCTGCCCGCCGACGCGATCCTCGACGAGCTGATGGACGCCGGCCTGGAGTCGTTGACCGGCGGCGGCGCGGAGATCTTCGACTGGGAGGTCCGGCAGCACATCGTGGACCACGCCTGCCACTGGGAGGACTGGTCCCGGATCCACCGGCTGGCCCACAGCAAGGGCATGAAGACGCCGTCCACCATGCTCTACGGCCACATCGAGGAGCCCCGGCACCGGGTGGACCACGTGCTGCGGCTGCGCGAACTCCAGGACGAGACCGGCGGTTTCGTGGTCTTCATCCCGCTGCGCTACCAGCACGACTTCGTCGACTCGGCGGACGGCAAGATCCGTAACCGGATCCAGGCCCGGACGACGATGGCCTCGCCGGCCGAGTCGCTGAAGACCTTCGCGGTCTCCCGGCTGCTCTTCGACAACGTCCCGCACGTGAAGTGCTTCTGGGTGATGCACGGCCTCTCGGTCGCGCAGCTCTCGCTCAACTTCGGCGTCGACGACCTGGACGGTTCGGTCGTCGAATACAAGATCACCCACGACGCGGACTCCTACGGCACGCCGAACACCATGCACCGGGACGACCTGCTCCACCTGATCTGGGACGCCGGGTTCCGCCCGGTGGAGCGGAACACCCGCTACGAGGTCGTCCGGGAGTACGACCCGGCCCCGTCGCTGGCCGAGCGGCGTTCCGAGCCGCAGCAGGTGTGGGCCTGACCGTCGCCGGGCCGGTCGCCGTCGGGCGGCCCGCCTGCTCACGTACCCTGCAAGCGTCATGAGCGAGCGCGACGAGAAACGGGACGGCTTCCCCCGGCGGGACGCCGAGGGGCGGGTCGTCGCCCTGGGCGACCTGCTCGGGGTGACCCTGGCCGGTGTGGTCATCGGGGTCCTGGCCCTGGTGCTGTTCGACTGGACGTTCGAGCTGATCGGCTCGGGGGACTTCGGCCAGGCCAACGGCTGGCTCGCGGTGATCCTGCCGGCCTGGCTCTTCCTGGAGGACTTCCGCGCCTGGAGTTTCGGGGCCGCCCGGGTGGTCGCCGCGCTGGTCGCGGTGGTGCTGGGGGTGGCCGGTGGTCTGCTGGTGGCGGGGCTGGCCGACGGGTTGCCGCCGTTGGCCTCCGGCACGCTGGCGGCGACGGTCTTCACCGTCGTCTACGCCGTCGTCTGGTTCAACGGCGTGCACTGGCTGGCCCGCCGGACGGGCTGACCGCCGGCCCGCGCACGGGCTGGACAGTTGGCCCGTCGGGTGGCCGGGCACCGGCCCGGCGGACGGGCCGAGACCTCTCGCCGGACGGCTGTCCGGCGCGGGAGAACGGAGTGGAACGTGAGCGCGGCGGTCAAGTACACGCTGGGCCGGATCGGGCTGTTCACGGTCGTGCTGCTCGCCCTCTGGCCGGTCGAGCTGAACATCTTCATCAAGCTGATGGTGGCGCTGGCCTTCTCCGCCGCGCTCTCCTTCTTCCTGCTGCGTGGCTGGCGGGACGAGATGGCCGAGGAGATGGCGGTCGCGGCCGAACGCCGCCAGAGCGAGAAGGAGCGGCTCCGCTCCGCCCTGGCCGGCGACGACCAGACCGACTCCACGTCGGGGCCGGACGCCCCGCCCGCGGACCGGCCCCGCCGGTGACGGCGTACCGGCACCGACGACCGTTCCGCACACCGGGCGGGACCCGCCGGTGACCGGCGTACCGGACGGGCCCCGCGAACCGGTGGCTCGGACTACCAGTTGGTGGAGCCGGCCGGGCGGTCCGGCCAGGGGCTGTCCAGCGGCTTGACCAGGTAGACGATGCCCCCGGGACCGCCGGCGACGCCACCGCTGGCCGTGGTCCGCTTGGTCCGCAGCCAGATCTGCTCGAACTGTTCCCGCTTGTAGACGTTGCGGACCACGTCGTTGCTCGACGACGCCGGGTCGTTGACGATCACGTCACCGTCGGCGGTGAAGCCCACCACCACGAAGAGGTGGCCGGAGGTCCCGTAGTTCGCCCCGTCGAGTTCGCTGGCGAGGAAGGACTGGCTGGTCACCACCGGGATGCCGGCGGCGATGAAGCGCTCCAGCTCGTCCAGCGAGTGCAGTCGGGTGACCCGCCCCTCCAGACCACGGAAGCTGGCCGCGTACGCGGTGTTGAAGGGCCAGTTGCCGGCCCCCTCGTAGGTGTAGTCGTAGACCGACCGGGCGGCGTGGTTGACCGTCGGGTCCGGGTACGTCGGGTCGACCCAGGCGGTGTCCTCCGCGCTGGGACGGCGGCCCCAGTACTCCACCACCATCTCGGTCGAGGTGGGGGAGCACCAGGCCTGACCACCGCCGTCGTACTCGGGGTAGTGGCCGGAGTGGACCATCTGCGAGTAGCGGGGCACCGGCAGCTCGACGCCCCAGGCGATGCCCCCGGCGCTCGGGGTGACGGTGAACCGGTCGGGGACGTGTGAGCTCATCGCGCCGACCATCCGGACCACCGGGGAGACCGACTGGTCGGTCGCCCGGTACAGGGTCAGCCGGAGCTGGTACCCGCGCAGCAGCGGTCCGGCCGTCTTGTTCCGGACGGAGAGGGTGTCGGTCCAGACGTCGGAGCGCCCGTCCCCCTGGTCGTCGACGGTGGTCCGCCGGATGTCGGCGTCGCCGGAGGCCCAGCGACCCATGACGTACCACGGGGTCCGGACGTCATCGGTGTACCGGCCCTGCACCTCGACCTGGATCCAGGTGCCGGCCGGGGTCGCCGCGTTCCAGGAGGCGATCATCTCGCTCGCGTCGAAGCCGATCCGGGTGACCGGCGAGGTCCACGTGCCGTACGCCCAGGTGCGGGTGACGCCGGTGTGCGGGTCCTGGTAGGTGGTGGTGCCGGCCGGAGTGCCGAGGGTGAGCCCGGCCGGGGTGGCGACCGTGCCGGCGGCCGTGCCCCGCCGCCACTCGCCCCGGCCGGTCCAGTCCTGCCAGGTGATCTGTTCGTCGTGGGTGGTCTGGCCCTTCCGGTCGGAGCCCGGGGACGCGACGGTGGCGGTGGCGGTGGTGGCGAGGAGGGCGAACGCGGTGACGCCGACGACGGCGACCGCGCGCAGACGTGGTCCGGCCATGGAAGCTCCGCTGCTGGTAGGGGTTGATGCATCGTCGACTTTCACTATCCCGTTCGGTGGGAAGTTTCGCCAGATGTCCATCGAGGGGAAAATTTTTGCCGATGCGAGGATGCGCTTGGCATGAAAGAGATGGCCGTCAATATTGATATGACCATGTGACCGGTGGTGAAGTGTGATCCACCAGCGGAGACACTCCGCGCCGTCAGGAGGTTGGCATGGCCTTCCGAAAATCCGTCACACTCCGTCGCGGGATGGTGTTCGCCGTCAGTGCCGCGGTGGGGCTCTTCGCCGTCGTCTCCGGACCGGTGGCCGCAGAACCCCGCGCCGACCGGTCCGAACCCGTCGCCGCGCAGTACCAGGTGCACGGTCCGCGTACGGTCGACGACCGCAGCGCGGTGGCCCGCACCGGTGCCAGCATCGACGGCATCGAGCACGGCCGGCTGGTCGTCTCGGCCACTCCGGCCGAGGCCGCCGCGATCACCAAGCTCGGCTTCCGGCTCGACCCGATGGCCGCCCCGCACGACGATCACTCGCACGAATCGTCGGACGTCGGCCCTGCGGCGTTCCCGCCGGCCGACTCGAACTACCACGACTACGCCGAGTTGACCGCGGTGGTGAACAAGGTGGTCGCGGACCATCCCACCCTCGCCCGCAAGATCAGCATCGGCCGCTCGTACGAGGGCCGCGACCTGATGGCGGTCAAGATCTCCGACAACGTCGCCACCGACGAGAACGAGCCGGAGATCGTGTTCAACTCCCAGCAGCACGCCCGGGAGCACCTGACCGTCGAGATGGCGATCTACCTGCTCAACCTCTTCACCGACAGCTACGGCACCGACTCGCGGGTCACCAACGTGGTGAACAGCCGGGAGCTGTGGATCATCCCGACGGTGAACCCGGACGGCAGCGAGTACGACATCGCCACCGGTTCGTACCGGTCCTGGCGGAAGAACCGGCAGCCGAACAGCGGCTCGACGGCGATCGGCACCGACCTGAACCGGAACTGGGGCTACCAGTGGGGCTGCTGCGGCGGCTCGTCCGGCTCGCCCGGGTCGGACACCTACCGGGGTCCGTCGGCGTTCTCCGCGCCGGAGACCGCGGCGTTCCGGAACTTCGTGAACAGCCGGGTGATCGGTGGCGTCCAGCAGATCAAGGCGAACATCGACTTCCACACGTACTCGGAGCTGGTGCTCTGGCCGTTCGGCTACACCTACAACAACACCGCGCCGGGGATGACCCTCGACCAGTACAACACCTTCGCCACCATCGGCCAGCAGATGGCGAACCTCAACGGCTACACCCCGGAGCAGTCCAGTGACCTCTACATCACCGACGGCGACAGCCTCGACTGGATGTGGGGGCAGCACAAGATCTGGGCGTACACCTTCGAGATGTACCCCCGCAACGCCTTCAGCGGCGGCTTCTACCCGCCGGACGAGGTGATCACCCGGGAGACCACCCGGAACAAGGACGCGGTCCTGCTGCTCAGCGAGTACGCCGACTGCCCGTACCGGGCCATCGGAAAGCAGGGCACCTACTGCGCGTGACAGCCTGACCAGGGACGTCGAGGGCGGGCCGGCCACGCCGGTCCGCCCTCACCGTCCGTGTTGCGCTACCGTTCCCCCCGGACCACCCGCAGCGAAGCCGGTCAGAACCCGGCGCTGTCCCGCAACTGTGACGCCTTCCGCCCCGGCCCTCCGGCCGGGGGCGTTCCGGCCTCCCGGGCCGGGGCGCCGCTCCCCGCCGGGTCACCGGCCCGAGTCGGGCGGGAGGACGAGCCAGGCCGCCTGCGGAGGGTCGCGACCCGCGCTCTCGAGGAAGGGCGCCTCGCGGGCGGTCGGGCCGTGGCCCCTGTCGGCGAAGCACACTCCTCGACCGACAGGAGGCCAGATGACACGACGCACCCCTCGACTCCTCACCGTGGCGCTCGCGGTCACCGCGCTCGCGCTCGGTGCCTGCGCCGACGCGGACGACGACGAGCCGGCCACCGGCGCGAGCGGCGCGGCGGGACAGTTCCCGGTCACGGTGGGCGGACTGACCCTGGAGAAGCGGCCCGAGAAGATCGTCTCGCTCTCCGCCGCCGCCACCGAGATGCTCTTCGCCATCGGCGCGGGCCCGCAGGTCACCGCCGTCGACGAGCAGTCGAATCACCCGCCGGAGGCGCCGAAGACCGACCTGTCCGGCTTCCAGCCGAACGCGGAGGCGATCTCCGCGAAGACCCCGGACCTCGTCGTGCTCTCCGACGACCGGAACAAGATCGTCGACCAGCTCACCGCGTTGAAGATCCCGGTGCACCTCGTGCCGGCGGCGCAGACGCTGGACGACACCTACCGGCAGATCGGCGAGCTGGGCCAGCTCACCGGGCAGGCCGACGGGGCGACCGACCTGACCCGGCGGATGAAGGACGACATCACCAAGCTCGTCGCGGACCTGCCGAAGCGTGCCGAGAAGCTCACCTACTACCACGAGCTGGGTCCGGAGCTGTACACCGCGACCAGCAAGACCTACATCGGCTCGCTGTACGCGATGGTCGGGCTGGAGAACATCGCCGACGCCTCCGACGCCGACGGCAAGAGCGGCGGATATCCGCAGCTCTCCCAGGAGGTCATCGTCTCCGCCGACCCGGACTTCATCTTCCTGGCCGACACCAAGTGCTGCCAGCAGAGCGCGCAGACGGTCGGCGCGCGCGGCGGCTGGGGCGGGATCACCGCGGTGAAGAACAACCAGGTCGTCGCGCTCGACGACGACATCGCCTCCCGGTGGGGTCCGCGCGTGGTCGACCTGCTCCGCGCGATCGTGGACGCCGTGGCCAAGGCCCCGGTCGCGTGACCGTGCCGAGTTGGTAGCAGGGGTCCCCTCCTATGCAGAAAGCGGTAACAGGGGACCCCTCCTCACACCTGGGCGGGGCGGGCAAGGGCACGGGTGCGGGTACGGCTCCGGCGTTCGGGGTGAAGGCGCGGCCGGCCGGGCTGCGCCTGCCCTGGCTGGCTGCCGGGATCCTCGCGGTGCTCGTCGCGCTCATCGCCGGGGTGTCGTTCGGCGCGGTCAGCCTGCCGCCCGGCAGCGTCGCCGTCGAACTGCTCAACCTCATTCCCGGGGTACGCCTCGACAGCGGGCTCACCGAACGTGAGATCGCCATCGTCGTCGAGCTGCGCCTGCCCCGCGCCGTGCTCGGCCTGCTCGTCGGTGGGCTGCTCGCCCTGGCCGGCGGCTGCTACCAGGGCGTCTTCCGCAACCCGTTGGCCGACCCGTACCTGCTGGGGGTGGCGGCCGGCGCGGGCCTGGCGGTGACCGCGGTGATCGCCCTCGGCGGCACCGACGGCGCGCTGAGCCGGCTGCCGTTCACGATTCCGCTGGCCGCGTTCGTCGGTTCGCTCGGCGCGGTGGCGATGACGTACCTGCTCGGCGCCGCCGGGGGACGCGACCGCTCCCCGGCGACCCTGATCCTGGCCGGGGTGGCGGTCTCGGCCTTCCTCTCCGCCGGCCAGACCTACCTGCTGCAACGCAACTCCGACAACATCCAGCAGGTCTACTCCTGGCTGCTCGGGCGGCTCGCCACCGCCGGCTGGCACGACGTGCTGCTGGTGCTGCCCTACTTCGCGCTGACCGCCGGGGTGGTGCTGCTGCACCGGCGGGAACTCGACGTGCTCGCCCTCGGCGACGACGAGGCGAGCAGTCTCGGCCTGCACCCGCAGCGCTCCCGGTACCTGCTGATCGCCGCCGCCTCGCTCGGCACCGCCGCCGCGGTCTCCGCCTCCGGCCTGATCGGCTTCGTGGGGATCATCGTGCCGCACACCGTACGGCTGCTCGCCGGCTCCAGTTACCGGGCCATCCTGCCGCTGTCGATGCTCTTCGGCGGGGCGTTCCTGGCGCTGACCGACGTGGTGGCCCGGACCGCCGCCGCCCCCGCCGAGGTGCCGATCGGCGTGGTCACCGCCCTGCTCGGCGGCCCGTTCTTCGTGCTGGTGCTGCGCACCGTACGCCGGGTGCTGACGTGACCGCCCGCCCGGCCGGTGCGTCCGGTGCCGGCCCGACCGTGCGCCGCCAGGCTGGCGCCGGCGTGACCGCCCACCGCCCGGCCGGTGCCGACGCCGGCGTCCGCCGTCCGGCGGGCGTTGGCGTCGCCGCCGTCGAGATCCGGGGGCTGCACGTCAGCCTGGACGGCGTTCCGATCCTCACCGGGGTCGACCTGACCGTCGCGGTCGGCGAGTGGGTCACCGTGATCGGTCCGAACGGCGCGGGCAAGTCCACCCTGCTCCGTGCCGTCGGGGGCCTGCTGCCCGCGTCCGGCGTGATCTCCCTGTTCGGTACGCCCAGCGCCGCCCTGCGCCGCCGGGACCGGGCCCGGGTGGTCGCCACGGTCGCCCAGTCCCCGGCCGTGCCGGCCGGCATGTCGGTCTTCGACTACGTGCTGCTCGGGCGGACCCCGTACATCCCGCCGCTGGGCCGGGAGTCCGCCGCCGACCTGGCCGCCGTGCACGAGGTGCTCGACCGGCTGGACCTGGCCGGCTTCGCCCGCCGTGAGCTGTCCACCCTCTCCGGCGGGGAACGGCAGCGGGTCTTCCTGGCCCGGGCGCTGGCGCAGGGGGCCACGCTGCTGCTGCTCGACGAGCCGACCAGTGCCCTGGACATCGGCCACCAGCAGGAGGTGCTGGAACTGGTCGACCAGCTCCGGCACGCGCACGGGCTGACCGTGCTCGCCACCATGCACGACCTCACCGTCGCCGGCGAGTACGCCGACCGGCTGGTGCTGGTCGCCGACGGCCGTGCGGTCGCCACCGGCGCCCCGCGCGAGGTGCTCACCGAGGAACTGCTGGCCACCCACTACCGGGCGCGGGTCCGGGTGGTCGACGGCACCCACGGCCCGCTGGTGGTGCCGGTCCGTCCCCGCCCGCCGTCCACCACGCCCTGACCGCTACCCGGCGGGCGCGATCACGGAGAAGAGGGCACCCTGCGGGTCGCGGAGGGCGGCGTACCGACCGGACCGGCTGTCCCGGGGCGGCACCAGCACCTCCCCGCCGAGCCGTACCGCGCGGTCGGCCGTCGCGTCCGCGTCGTCCACCGCGAAGTACACCGCCCAGTACGCCGGCAGGTCGGCCGGGAATCCGTCACCCAGCGGCGGCATCATCCCCGCGACGATCCGGTCCCCGAGTCGCCAGCCGGTGTACGGACCGTCCGTCGGCTGCTCCTCCGGGTGCCAGCCGAAGACCAGCTCGTAGAAGACCTTCGCCGCCTCCGGGTCGGGGGTCACCAGTTCGTTCCAGGCCATCGAGCCCGGGGCGCCGAGCACCTCCGCGCCGGGCATCGACATCGGCTGCCAGACCGACAGCACCGCACCCGCCGGGTCGCTGAAGACCGCCATCCGGCCCTGGTCGAAGAGATCGAACGGCGGCACGAACACCAGGCCACCCGCTGCGGTGACCCGCCCCGCGACCAGGTCCGCGTCGTCCGTGGCCACGTACGTCGACCAGATCGGCACCTGGTCGGGAGCGGCCGGCGGCCCCGCCCCGGCGACCGCTCGACCGTCGTGCCGGAAGACCGTGTAGCCCTGCGCGTCGGGCTCGGGCGAAACGTGCGCCGTCCAGCCGAACAGCTCGGGATAGAAGCGCCGCGTCTCCGCCAGGTCGGGGGTGGCCAGGTCGGCCCAGCAGGGCGTACCCGGTGGAACGTCGCGCACCGGATCCCCCTCTCGCCGGGGCGTACCCCGGCGGCACGCCCTGCCGGCATCCTCACACCGGCGGACGCGCCCCGTCCGGCGAACCGCTCAGAACGTCCGCGCGCCACGCCGGTCCGGTGAGCGGGGCGGGCAGGGGAACGGTGTGCAGCACGGCGAGGCGGGAGACCGCCCGGGTGAGCACCACGTAGAGGCGGTGCAGGCCACGCGGCTCGGCGGCGACGATCGCCGTCGGCTCGACGACCACCACGTGGTCGTACTCCAGGCCCTTGACCAGGGTGGCCGGGACGACGGTGACCCTCGCGGCGGCCTCGACGTCGTCCGCGCCGCCGGTCGGCACGCCGGCCGCGTCGAGTGCGGCGCGCAGGGAGTCGACCGCGTCGTCGGCGGCGATCACCCCGACCGAACCGTCGTGGGCCAGCGCCGCACGCACCTCGGCCACCGTCGCCGCGCCCAGGTCGGTCACGGTACGCACGTCGAGCGCCCCGTCGCGGCGCAGCGACTCGGCCGGCGGCACGTCCACGGCGAGCGCCGGCAGCAGCCGGTTGGCGAACGCCACCACCACGGCCGGCACCCGGAACCCGACGGTCAGCGGGACCACCGTCGCGTCCGGCTTGCCCAGGTGGGCCAGGCTCTCCCGCCAGTCGGTGGCGGCCCACGGGGCGGTGCCCTGGGCCAGGTCGCCGAGGAGGGTGATCGAGCCGTGCTCGCTGCGTCGGGCGACCACCCGGCACTGCATCGGGGAGAGGTCCTGGGCCTCGTCCACCACCACGTGCCCGTAGCCGGCCGGTCGTTCGATCAGGCCGGCGGCCTCGTCGACGAGGACGGCGTCGGCGGCGCTCCACCGGGTCGCCTTCGGGGTCCGGGCCGGCTTCGCCCAGGTCAGCAGCGCCTGCTCGGCCGGGGTGAGCAGGCCGTCGGCCGCCCGGGCGAGCAACTGCGGGTCGGCGAGCAGCCGGTGCACCAGCCCTTCCGGGGTGAGCGCCGGCCAGACCGCGTCGAGGAACGCGGTGACCGGTCGGGCCCGGCCCATCCGGCGCAGCCAGGCATCGCCCGGCGACTCGGCCCGCCGCGACTCGGCCTGCCGTTGCAGCAGCCCGACCACCCGGGCCCGGACCCGTTCCCGCCCGGTGGCGTACGGCAGCCCCTCACGGCGGGTCTCCTCGACCACCCGGTGCAACGGGTCCAGCCCGATCCGCCAGCGGAACGACCCGTCCGAGACCACGATCGGCTCGGTCGGCTCGCCCACGTGCGACCGGACCGCCCGACGCAGCACCTCCGCCATCCGCGCGTCGTGCTTGAGCGTCGTCACGGCCGGCTCGTCGACCGCGCGGACGGCGACCCGGCCGACCAGGTCCTCCACGGTGGCCTGCTCCACCTCGACCTCGCCGAGCGCCGGCAGCACCGCCGCGATGTACGACAGGAACGCCCGGTTCGGCCCGACGATCAGGACGCCGGACCGGCGCAGCCGTTCCCGGTGCAGGTAGAGCAGGTACGCGGCCCGGTGCAGGCCGACGGCCGTCTTGCCGGTGCCCGGCGCGCCCTGCACGCAGATCGAGTCGGCCAGGTCGGCCCGGACCAGTTCGTCCTGCTCGGGCTGGATGGTGGCGACGATGTCCCGCATCGGTCCGACGCGCGGCCGTTCGATCTCGGCGGTGAGGATCCGGCTGGTGGTGCCGAGTTCCTCGCCCCGGTCGAGGTGCTCGTCCTCGAAGCTGGTCAGCGCGCCTCCGCTGAAGCCGAACCGGCGTCGGGTCGCCACGCCCTGCGGGTCGCGGGCGCTGGCCCGGTAGAACGACCGCGAGACCGGGGCCCGCCAGTCCAGCACCAGCGGCTCACCGGCCTCGTCGGTGACGTGCCGCCGCCCGACGTGGTAGCGGTGCCCGGCGTGGCCCGGGTCGGTGCCACCGCCGTGGTGTCCGTCGGCGGTCAGGCCGCCGTGCTGCCCGTCGGCCGTCTGGCCGCCGTGGTGGCCGTCGGCCGTCCGGCCGCTGTGCTGCCCGTCGGCGGTCAGGCCGCCGTGCTGCCCGTCGGCCGTCTGGCCGCCGTGCTGCCCGTCGGCCGTCTGGCCGCCGTGCTGCCCGTCGGCCGCCTGGCCGCTGTGCTGTCCGTCGGCCGCCCGGCCGAAGTCGAGCCGGCCGAAGAAGAGCGGGGTGGAGGGGTCGTCGGCCAGTTCCGCGACCCGGCGGGCCATGTGCCGGCCGAGCTGCTCGGCGGTGTAGGCGTCACCGGCGACCTTGTCGCCGCCGGCGAAGAGGAGCTCGGCGCGTTCGCGCATCCGGCGCAGCGCCGTACGGGACGCGGCCAGGTGGGACTGTTCGGCGGCGAGTTCGTCCGCCAGGGACACGGGGGCGTGCAGGGACATCCGACGTACTCCTCGACACGGGGGAGAAGGCTGCCGCTCGCGTTTCCGACCGTGCGGGTCGGCGCGGGACGTCCGCTGCGGTGCTCGATCACCGCGGCCGTCGGCGGGAACGAAGAGTTTACGCCCCGCCGTCCGGCACGGCCGCCGATATCCCGCCCGTGGCGTCGCGGATAACCGGTTGTCCCGGGCGGAGGCGCGTAACTACGTTCCGCGAAATGCCCTCCACCTTCGTCCTGTCGGCACCGCCCTACTCCCGATGGTCCGACGTCGGGTTCGCGACCGTCGCCCGAGGCGTCTCCACCGGTGGGGACTTCCTCGCCGCCACGGCGCTGACCCTGGCGCTCCAGTCCGCCGGGGCAGGTGGGCTGGCGGTGTCGGCGCTGCTGCTCGCCGCGACCCTGCCGCTGGTGCTCCTCGCCCCGCTGACCGGACGACTGGCCGACCGGGTGGACAGCCGCACCCTGCTGGTCGGCACCGGGTTCGCCCAGGCGGCCGTCTGCCTGTCGCTCGCGTACGCCGAGCATCCGGTCGTGATCGTCACGCTGGTGGCGCTGCTCGCCAGCGGCCTCGCGGTCACCCAACCCGTGCTGGCCGCGCTGCTGCCCGCGATGGTCCGCGCCGAGGACCTGCCCCGGGCCAGCGCGTTCAACCAGACCGCGGCCACCATCGGCATGCTCGGCGGGCCGGCCCTGGCCGGGCTGCTGGTGGGACAGTTCGGCACCCGGGTTCCACTGCTCGTCGACGCCGCCAGCTACCTGGCGCTGGTGGTGGCCGGGCTCGTCATCCGTACCCGCCGGGGTGGCTCCCGGTCCGCCGGGCCGGCGTCCGGCGGCGAAAGCGCGGCGCCGGCCTGGCGACTGCGGCACGACCCGGTGCTGGTGGCGATGGTCGCCACGATGGCTGCGGTGGTCGGTGCGCTCGGCGCGCTCGGGGTGGTCGAGGTCTTCTACCTCCGGGAGACCCTGGACGCCTCCGCGACCATGTTCGGCGTGGTCACCGCAGCCTGGCCGCTCGGCATCCTGCCCGGGGCCTGGCTGCTGGCCCGGTTCGCCGCCCGGTTCACCGACGACGTCACACTGCTCTGGGGTGGGCTGGTCCTGCTGGCCGTCTGCTGCCTGATGGTCCTGGTCGGGGCGGTGGTGCCGGCCGCGCTGCTGGTGGTGCCGTGCTGGCTGCTGGGCGGGTTGGCCAACGGCGGCGACAGCGTGCTGAACAACCTCCTGCTGGCCCGCCGGGTGCCCGAGGCCGCCCGGGGCCGGGCCTTCGCGGTCTTCGGCGGGGCCACCCAGGGCGCCGCGATGGTCGGCTACCTGATCGGCGGGCTCGCGATGGAGGTGGCCGCGCCCCGCCCGCTGGTCGCCGCCTGCGGGGTGGCGGGACTGCTGGTGGTGGTCGTCTTCGTGGTGCCGGTCGCCCGCGCGGCGCGTAGCGACCGGCGGCACCGGCCGACCACGGACGGTGCCGTCGGTGCGGGGTTGCCCACTCCGACCCCCGCCCGGTGAGCGGCCGGTTTCCGACGGGGATACGGTCGGGGCATGGTTGACCGTGTCGCACGCCCCCGGGTCGGGCACATCCAGTTCCTCAACTGCCTGCCGATCTACTGGGGCCTGATGCGCTCCGGTGCGCTGATCGACGTCGACCTGCACAAGGACTCGCCGGACCGGCTCAGCGCCGCGCTTGTCGCCGGTGACCTGGACATCGGTCCCATCTCGCACGTGGAGTACCTGCGCCACGCCGACGAGCTGCTGCTCCTGCCCGACCTGGCGGTGGGCAGCGACGGCCCGGTGCTCTCGGTCAACGTGGTCTCGACCCGCCCGCTGGACGAGCTGGACGGCCGTCCGGTGGCGTTGGGCTCCACCTCGCGGACCGGGGTGCTGCTGGCCCAGTTGCTGCTCGGCGAGCGGTACGGGGTGCGACCCGAGTACTTCCGCTGCCCGCCCGACCTGACCCAGATGCTGCTGGAGGCCGACGCCGGGGTCCTGATCGGCGATGTGGCGCTGCGCGCGCTCTACGAGGCCCCGCGCCGGGGGCTGGCGGTGACCGACCTCGGGCAGGCCTGGCGGGAGTGGACCGGCCTGCCGATGGTCTTCGCCGTCTGGGCGGTTCGCCGGGACTTCGCCGCCGCCCACCCCGGGCTGGTCAAGGAGGTGCACGAGGCGTTCCTGCGCTCGCGTGACCTCTGCCTGTCGGAGCTGGACGAGGTCGCGGCCTCGGCGGCCCGGTGGGAGCCGTTCGACGCGAAGACGCTGGCGTCGTACTTCCGGGTGTTGGACTTCTCCCTCGGCGAGCGCCAGGTCGCGGGGCTGCGGGAGTTCGCCCGCCGTGCTGCCGAGGCAGGCGAGGCCCCGGCGCTGCCGGCCGGCGGCCCGGAGTTCTTCGCCGGCTGACCGGGGGCCGACCGCATGGGGGGCATCCCGGCGGCCGGCCCGACGAGATCAGGTGGCGGCGGCCCGGAGCTGCTCGGCGACCTTCTCGCAGTTGGCCATGCCGTACTCGTAGCCCAGGTTGATCGGGTAGCGGACCATCACGCCCATGGTCCAGCCGTCCCCGATGGCCAGGCAGTTGACGTGGATCTCCTGCTCGCGGGTCCGGTCGACCCAGCCGTTCTTGATGGCGATCTGCTTCTGCTCGGCGGCCGGGAAGGCCTTGCGGATGCCGAAGTCACCGGTGCCCCGGACCAGCTTCATCTCCTTGAGCAGCCAGTCGGTCCACTCCGGGCCGGCGGCCCGGCCGTCGGCGATGCAGGCCCCCATCCGGGCGGTGTCGCGTGCCGAGAGGTTGGTCCGGCTCCAGCCTCCGTCGGCGGCCGGGCTGCTGTCGGTCAGCTTGCACGTGGCGATGAGCCGCTTGATCGAGGGCTCGCCGCCGAGCGAGTTGTAGAACTGCTGCGTCCGGGTGTTGTCGCTGTCCCGGATGATCTTGGTGGCGTCGGCGAGCTTCGCGTCGCTCACCGTGCGACCGTCCTCGTCGGCACGGCGCAGGTAGTCCGCGACGATCCAGGCCTTGATCAACGAGGCGGTGGTGTTGGTCTCGCTCATGTTCGCCGAGCCGGCGATCTCGCCGCTCCGGGTGTCCAGCAGGCTCCAGCTCCACCAGCCCTCGGCGTCCAGCGTGACCTCGGTCGCGCGTAGCGGCAGCGGGGGCGGCTCGGGCGAGGGGGTCGGGGACGGGACCGGCGTGCTGCGCGTACTGCGGTCGGTCGCCCCGTCGGTGACCCGGGCGGCCGGGTCGTCAACGGTGCCCCAGCGGGCGGCGACGTCCGACTCGAACGGAGATCCGGGCAGCAGTCGGAGGGCGACCAGCACCAGCCCGATCAGGACGACCGCGACGCCGATCAGCCGCAGCGGCGAGGGATCGCCGCCACCCGACCGGTTGGCCCGGCGGTTGCCCGCCATCAGGGCTTCGCCACCGGCTGCGGGACCTTGAGCGCGGCACCCGGCTGCGGGGTGACGAGCTGGGTGGTCACGCTCTGGCAGACCTGCGCGCCGTAGTCCAGTCCGTGGTCCTTCGGGTACCGCATCATCACCGCGAGACTCCACTTGTCGGTCACGGCCAGACAGTTCAGGTGCCACTGGAGATCCGCCCAGAGCATCGTCCAGCCGTTCTTGATGCCGACCGGGCCCTGCTCGGTGATCGCCGGCGGCAGGCCGTCGATGATGCCCCACCGGCCGCCGCCCTGCTTGAGTTCCTGGTCCTCGGGAGCGGTGGTGCCCCGGACGCTGGCCATCTCCTGCAACAGGAACGGCGTCCACTTCGGGCCGGCGGCCGTGCCGTCGGCGATGCAGTCGCCCATCCGGACCGCGTCCCGGGGCGACATCTGGGTGTACGCCCATCGGGCCCGCCGGTCGACCCGGGTGTCGGTCAGCTTGCACGTGCTGATCAGCCGTTCGAGGACGGCCCCGCTGCCGCCGGCCTGGTAGAGCGCCTGGGCTGCGGTGTCGTTGCTGTCCCGGATGGCGGTGACCACCTGCGTGCGCTGCCTGGCGGGAAGCGGTTTGTCACCGAGGCGACGCAGGTAGTCGGCGGCGATCCAGGCCTTGATCATCGACTCGGTGGAGTTGGTGGTGGTGAGGTTCTCCGCGCCCGAGATGGTGCCGGTCTCGCGGTCCATCAGGGCCCAGGAGAAGTACTTGCCGTCGAAGGGCACCGACACGGGGGCGTTCGTCAGGGTGGGCGGCGGGGGCGCGGCGGGCGGCGGGGCCGCGACGCTCTCCGTGCCGTCGCCCGAGTTGCCGCTGTCACTGGCGAGACGGACGTACGCGGTCGGGACCAGTATGCCGGCGCCGAGCAGCACCGCCAGGATGGCGAGCACCAGGGTCACGCGGGGACGCATGAGCGGGCGAACTCCCAGAAGTCAGGGCCGGGGGGACCAGCTTTTCCGATGTACGTCGGCGGGGCGGCCGGAGGCCGGGGCGGGGATGCGGCCGGTCGGGGACGGCGATCGCCCGGAGCCGATCGGTGTGACCGGCAAAGTCTACGTCCGGGACCGGGAGGCGCCAGAAGCCGTGGCCGGTTGACGCGCCAGAAAACCAGGACATCTGACGCATTGCCCCACATTGCCCAGGTTCGAGAATGTGAGATGGCGCACTGTTCGGCGGATGTCCCGCCCGACCTGGCTGGAGGTGGTCGCCCGCCCGGTCGCCGCCCGATCCTGTTCGCTGTTACATCCCTCTAGCGCCCGTTACGGGGAGCTGTAACACTTGGACCGTGTACGGCAACGACTTCGCGAACCCGGACGAGGCCCCCGGCGGGGGTCTGCTCGATCAGGTCGAGGCGGCCGAGGCGGCCCTGCGGGAGGCCGCCGCGCGGGGGCGTCCCGACGGCGCCCCACCCGGGGCCGACCTGGAGGCGTACTTCGCCGAGGTGGTCGGGGCCGACCAGAAGATCGAGCCCCGCGACTGGATGCCCGAGGCGTACCGCAAGACGCTGATCCGGCAGATCGCCCAGCACGCCCACTCCGAGATCATCGGCATGCAGCCGGAGGGGAACTGGATCAGCCGTGCCCCCTCTCTCAAGCGCAAGGCGATCCTGCTGGCCAAGGTCCAGGACGAGGCCGGGCACGGGCTCTACCTCTACTCCGCCGCCGAGACCCTCGGGGTCAGCCGCGACGAGCTGGTCGAGATGCTCGTCTCCGGCCGTCAGAAGTACAGCTCGATCTTCAACTACCCGACGCTGACCTGGGCGGACGTCGGCGCGATCGGGTGGCTGGTGGACGGCGCGGCGATCGTCAACCAGGTGCCGCTGTGCCGCTGCTCCTACGGCCCGTACGCGCGGGCGATGATCCGGGTCTGCAAGGAGGAGTCCTTCCACCAGCGGCAGGGCTACGAGATCCTGCACACCCTCGCGCACGGGACACCCGAGCAGAAGGCGATGGCACAGGACGCCGTCGACCGCTGGTGGTACCCGTCCCTGGCCATGTTCGGCCCGCCGGACGGCGACTCCACCCACTCCGCGCAGTCCATGGCCTGGAAGATCAAGCGCTTCTCCAACGACGAGCTGCGCCAGCGCTTCGTCGACATGTGCGTGCAGCAGGCCGAGATCCTCGGCCTCACCCTGCCCGACGGCGACCTGCGCTGGAACGAGCAGCGCCAGGCGTACGACTTCACCCAGCCCGACTACGCCGAGCTGATGCGGGTCATCAAGGGCGACGGGCCGTGCAACCGGCAGCGGATCGAACACCGCCGCCGCGCCCACACCGAGGGGGCCTGGGTGCGCGAGGCCGCCACGGCGTACGCGGTCAAGCAGGCGGAGCGGAAGAAGGAGCAGGTCGCCGCATGAGCCAGGAACTGTCCCCGCTCTGGGAGGTGTTCGTGCGTGCCCGGCGCGGGCTGTCGCACACCCACGTCGGCAGCCTGCACGCCCCCGACGCCGAGGTGGCGCTGCGCAACGCCCGGGACCTCTACACCCGGCGGCAGGAGGGGGTCTCGATCTGGGTGGTCCCGGCCGGTGCGATCACCGCGTCCAGCCCGGACGAAAAGGACGCCTTCTTCGACCCGGCGGCCGACAAGGTCTACCGTCACCCCACCTTCTACCAGGTGCCGGACGGGGTGGCCCACCTGTGAACCGCGACCTGCACGAGTTCACCCTCCGGCTCGGCGACGACGCCCTGGTCGCCGCCCAGCGCCTCGCCGAGTGGACCACCCGGGCTCCGGAGATGGAGGAGGACGTCGCGCTGGCCAACATCGCCCTCGACCAGCTCGGCGCGGCCCGGCTGCTGCTGACCTACGCCGGCGAGCTGGAGGGCGCCGGGCGGGACGAGGACGCGTTGGCGTTCCTGCGTGACGACCGGGCGTTCCGCAACTGCCTCCTGGTCGAGCTGCCCAACGGTGACTTCGCGGTGACCATGGCGAAGCTGCTCTTCCTCGCCGCCTACCAGCACCTGCTCTACGACTGGCTGGTGGCCTCCACCGACGAGCGGCTGTACGCGATCGCGAAGAAGACCCGCAAGGAGTCCGCGTACCACCTCGACCACGCCGCGCTCTGGGTGCGGCGGCTCGGCGACGGCACCGAGGAGTCGCACCGGCGGATGCAGGCCGCCGTGGACGAGATCTGGCCGTACACCCACGAGCTCTTCGCCGCCGACGAGCTGACCGCCCGGCTGGACGCCGCCGGGCTGGCCGCCGCCCCGTCCACCCTGCGCCCGCAGTGGTTGGAGACCGTGGAGGCGGTGCTCGCCGAGGGCACGCTGAAGCGCCCGACGGACGGCTGGGGCCCCTCCGGTGGCCGCGACGGCGTGCACACCGAGCACCTGTCCTACCTGCTCGCCGAGATGCAGGTCCTGCACCGCGCCCACCCGGGTGCACAGTGGTGAGCGCGAGGAGTGCAGCGCAGCGGAGCCCCGCAGTCGCGAACGGAAGGCGGTTCCGGTGGTAGGTCCCCGGGAGGCGGTGGCGGCGGTGGTGGACCCGGAGATCCGGGTGGTCACCATCGACGACCTCGGCATCCTGCGCTCGGTCGAGGAGGACCCGACCACCGGCCGGGTGGTGGTGACCATCACCCCCACCTACACCGGCTGCCCCGCGATGGACGTGATCCGCGCCGACATCCGCCGCGCGCTGGCCGCCGCCGGCCATCCCGACGTCGAGGTCCGGACGGTGCTCACCCCCGACTGGAGCACCGACTGGATCTCCGACGCCGGGCGGGCCAAGCTCGCCGCCGCCGGTATCGCCCCACCGGCCCCGACCCGCAGCGGCGGGGTCGTGCCGCTGACCCTCGCCGTCCGCTGCCCGCGGTGCGGGTCGCCGGAGACCGAACAGGTCAGCCGGTTCGGCTCCACCGCCTGCAAGGCGCTGTGGCGGTGCCGATCCTGCCGTGAACCCTTCGACCACCTGAAGGCGCTGTGACTGTCACGATCACCCGGCCGGTCCGTCGTCGGCCGGTCTTCCACCCGCTGCCGGTGGTCGCCGTCGACCGGCTCACCGAGGACGCCATGGCGATCACCTTCGCCGTGCCCGAGGAACTGCGCGCGACGTTCGCGTTCCGCGCCGGTCAGCACCTCACCGTGCGGCTGCCCGGTGGCGGAGCCGACGACGCCGAGGTGCGCCGGTCGTACTCGATCTGCTCGACGCCGGACGACCTGGCCCGGCACGGCCAGCTGCGCATCGGGGTGCGCGAGGTCCCGGGCGGGGCCTTCTCCACCTTCGCCTGCGGCGCGCTGCGCACCGGTGACACCGTCGAGGTGCTGCCGCCGCTGGGGCACTTCACCACCGCGTTCGCGCCGGACCGGGTCCGCCACTACGGCGCGGTGGTGGCCGGGTCGGGGATCACCCCGGTGCTCGCGCTGGTCGCGACCGCGCTGGCCGTCGAACCGGCCAGCACCTTCACCCTGGTGTACGGCAACCGCACCGCGAACACCGTGATGTTCGCCGAGGAACTGGCCGACCTGAAGGACCGCCACCCCACCCGGCTGCACCTGGTGCACGTGCTCTCCCGGGAGCCGGGCGAGTCGCCGCTGCTCTCCGGACGCGTCGACGCCGACCGGCTGTGCCGCCTGCTGGACAGCATCGTCCCCGGCGACCGGATCGACGAGTGGTTCCTCTGCGGCCCGTACGGCATGGTGGTCGACGCCAAGGCGGTGCTGGCCGACCGGGGAGTCCCGGCGTCGGCGGTGCACACCGAACTGTTCCACGTCGACGCGCCACCGGAGCCGCCACGCCGACCGGCCGACGTGCCGGGGACCGGCGCCGAGGTCACCATCCTGCTGGACGGCCGGGCGTCGACCTTCATCATGGGACGCGAGCAGCGGGTGCTCGACGCCGCCCTGAAGGTGCGCGGTGAACTGCCGTACGCCTGCAAGGGCGGGGTCTGCTCGACGTGCCGGGCGAAGGTGGTCTCGGGTGAGGTGTCGATGGCCCGCAACTACGCCCTCGAACCGGACGAGGTGGCCGCCGGATACGTGCTGACCTGCCAGTCGTCCCCGACCACCGACCAGCTCGTCATCGACTACGACGCCTGACCGGTCGACCGCCGCCGCCCCGGTCACCAGCGGCGGCCAGGTCGGCCAGTGCCGGTGGTGGGTCGCCCCGGCCCGGGCGAGAGGGTTCGACGAACCTCTCGGACGATGTGGTCCGGGCGGAGATAGAGGTCCCGATCGGTGAAGTAGCGCATGGTCCAGCCGTTGGCCGACAGCCAGTTCATCCTGGCCCGGTCGCTCCGGAGGCGCTCGCGGGTCAGGTGGGAGCTGCCGTCGTACTCGACGCCGACCTGGTGGGTGCGATAGCCCAGGTCGAGCCGGAGGGCCGGGCGTCCCCACTCGTCGGTAACCCAGATCTGCGGCTCGGGCCGGGGCAGGCCGCCGTCGACGAGCACGAGACGTAGCTGGCTCTCCTGCCGGCACTCCGACCTGGCATCCGCCAGGGGTACGAGGTGTCGGGCCTGACGCACGCCCCGCAATCGGCCATGTCGCGTCACCTCCTGCTCAAGGTCGCCGGGCCGGCAGGCACCGGATCGCAGCGCAAGGTCGAGGAGGGGGAGTGCGTCGATCCGCCGCAGTGTGCGGGCCAGGTCGACGGCGCAGCGGGCGGCCGGGGCAGCCGGTATGCCGCAGACCATCACCGGATCGCGGACGGGCAGCACCGCCTCGTGCACGACCACCCCGGAGATCTTCGGTACGACCGAGCCGGCCGGCACGATCACGTGAAGGACGTCCTGCGGTACGTCACCGAACCCGTGCAGGCGGGCTCCGGTGTGGAAACCGACCACTGCCCCGGCCGGCAGCCGCATGAGCATCGCCCGCAACCACTCGCCGGGCTCACGGTTCGAGCCGGTGTAGATCCCCCGGGTCACCCGGCGAAGGTGCCCGGCCTCGACAGCGTGCCGCACGGTGCCACGGGACCTACCGGCGGAGCGCAACTCCGGATAGCGACGCAGTTCATCGGCCACACCACGATCCTCGTCACCTTCCCGCCCCCGAACGCCCCACCTGTGGACAACTCCACCCCCTGTGGAAAACCCCCTGATCAAGCCCTCCTCTGCTACACCCACCCACCCCCTCGCCCACCCACCCCCGCGCCCACCCCCCCCGCGCCCCCCCCGACCCCGTCGATCATGGACTTTGGGCAGTGCTCAAAGCCTGACAAACGCCACTTTCCGGGTGCCACAAGTCCATGATCGACGGGGTCGGGGGCGAGGGGCGGGGGCGAGGGGCGGGGGCGAGGGGCGGGGGCGGGGGCGGGGGGTCAGGGGGTGAGGAGG